>PLGM01000212.1 GCA_003139795.1 Acidobacteriaceae bacterium
CGAGTGAGTGTCCCGGCATCCTTCCAGTACGGCGCTATTTCCTCCGGCACTTCATGCTTCTTGCCGCAGAGCTTGCAGACAAAAGACCATCCATCGGGGTATTCCATGACGCCAATTATAGCGCCGCCCTGTTTCACTCTTGACGAATGCGCCTTTTTACGGATGCCGACCGACGCCACGGCGTCACAAAGGGTAAGCTTCAGTCTGTTTGCCCCAGCTCCTCGCGGACAATGTATCCAGCGATGGACTTGCCATCTGCACCCTTGAACTCATTTCGAAGCACCACAACCCGATACGGGCCGCAGTTCATCGTGATGAACGCTTTGCTCAGACGAGCATCGGCCAGATAAGCAGAGCCGGTGTCAAGTTGGCAGGTTGCCCTATGTTCGTCGGCCAGCTTCGCGGAAACTGTAAAAAGAGCATTGAACAGATCGTCACTTGACTCGATTTCGCGGTCTAAAAGGCTATGCTCTACGCCGACGACAACACGGTCATGCACATATAAAACCGCGAATGGAAAGCTGTTGCCCGTAGTCGTCAGCCAAAGCTGACTCGCGGGCGCTGCGCCGTGGACGCTCACCTGATACTGCGTTTGGAGTTGAGCAGCGGCAGCATCACCGGTCATACCTAACCTAATCGTGGTTTGGCCGATCACAACAGCCGGAGCATTCGAGGCCGTGACAGCATTGCGCGTTTGGGCGGACACAGCCAATCCGAGGAAAAGTAACGAACTGAGCATAACGGAATGCTACACCGTGGATGTCTCGCAAAGGGTAAGTTTNNGCATGGGGCAAATGTCAGGGCCAAATTCAGAGCCCCAGGTTATAGCAGCCTGCTCCTCAAAACTCGCCCGCTTCTGCCGGGTGATTCGATAATCGCGATCTGAAGGCAATTGGGATCAAGACAATGTAGATATTGGTTGCAGAATTGTTGAGTATGAACATCATGCATCCTCAAGATAAATAGATAATTTATACGCGGGCGGTAATTTCGGATTGTTGCTAAATCGGCGATGCGCTCACCGAGGCAGTTTAATCCCCTGAAGTCGGCTTGCAGGAATCGTTCTCATGCGCCTCGGGCCCCTTGTGCGGCTGGTTCCTTGATCGGCCGGAAGAGCCACAGCAGCAGGAGCGAGAAGAGCAATCCGCCCACCGTGAACTTGAGCCAGACGGGAGCTTCAGACGGGGAGAAGAAGCCTTCCAGGCAGCCGGCAATCACCAGCAGGGGAATGATGCCGGAGACCAGGCGCGTGGCTTCGATGCCGCCCTGGGCGACCGAGTCCTTCCAGCGCAGAGCGCCGGGGAAGAGCATGGCGTAGCCGAGGCGGAAGCCTGCCGCGCCGGCGATGACGATCGAGGGCAGTTCGAGCGCACCGTGCGGCGCCACAAAGCTCCACAATGCCACCGACATGCCGTATTGGTGACAGGCTGCGCCGACGACGCCGAGCAGCATGCCGTTGACGGAGAGATTGAAGAACGTTCCCAGGCCAAAGACGATGCCCCCGGCGAAGGTCACAAAGCTGACCGAGAGGTTGTTGGTCATGATGGCGCTCGTGGCCATGGGCGCCACGCTCACCACGGAGTGGGTCCACATCTCATGGCGCTCCATGGTGGCGATCATCTCGGGGCCTACGAAGTGGCGCATGAACTCCGGGCGGGCGCTGGTGAGCGCGGCGCCCAGCAGGCCCCATGCCAGCGAAACCCCGAGCGAGGCCAGGACAAAGCCGATCTGGCGCTGGAAGAGGGCCGGATACTCGTCGCGCAGAAAGAGGAACAGGGTGCGCAAATTCGTCTTGCGGCCGGAATAGATGATATGGTGGGCGCGAGCCAGCAACTGATTCACATGCGCCGCATAGGCGCGGGCGGTGGAATCCTGGCGGAGCACGGAGAGGTCGGCCGCTACCTGGCGGTAGAGTAGGGCCATCTCCCGCAGTTCGGCGCGGGAAAGCTGGGCCAACCCGCTTGCGTCGGATTGGGCCAGCAGGGAGGACAACCGGTCCCAGTAGGGCCGGCGCTTCCCAATCCACTGGTTGGAGAGGATTTGCGCCATGGACCTGAGTTCTGACCAGCTTAGCATCGATACCCCGGAGCTGGTGGCCATCGAGATGCCGCTGGCGGGGATCGGCAGCCGTTTCATCGCCCTGCTGGTCGATTACCTAATCTGGTTTGCGGGGCTGGTTGTGCTCTGGCTGCTCTACAGGTTATTTCTGCCTGGGGTCAGCGCGTTTTCCAGGATTTCGTTTCAATGGGCCATTGCCATTCGTCTGTTTATCTTTTTCCTGCTTAACTGGGGCTACTTCACCCTGTTTGAGGCTTTTGGGAACGGGCGCACGCCGGGCAAGCGGGTGGCGCGGATCAGGGTCATCCAGCGCTCCGGGCGCGCCATCGGGCTGTTCGAGTCCATGGCCCGCAATCTTGTGCGCTATGTGGACCAGATTCCGTTCTTCTATGCCGTCGGCGTCATCACCATGTTCGTGACCCGGCAGCACCAGCGGCTGGGCGACCTGGCCGCCGGCACCCTGGTGGTGAGAGATCGGGAGCCGGAGGCTCCGCTATGGGGCGATTCCGGCTCCCGAACCTTCACCGCGAAGCTTTTTACTCCCAGCGCCCCCATCCCGGAGCCGCACACGGCGCTCACACTGCCCGCCGGCGGGATCGCCAAGCTCTCGGTTGCGGACCTGGAGGTGCTGGAGGGGTTCTTTTCCCGGCGGCTGGATATGAGCCTCGCGACGCGCCAGGCGCTGGCCCTGCGCATGGCCTCGGCGATCCAGGCGAAGTCCGGGCTGGAGCCGCATGCAGGGGCCAGCGTGGAGACATTTCTTGAGGCCACGGCGAGGCAATTGCGGGACCTGGCGCGGATGCAATAGAACATTAATTTCTATAGGAAACTTTCAAATCCGATTTGAGCTTCATCGGCGGACAGCCCTCGCCGGAGGGTTGCCGGGGTGGGAGCTTAATCGTTTGATTCGCGGGATTTTTGCCGGGGAGCGGTCCGGGCGGACACTTTTGACTCTTCAACAGAGGCAACTCGGAAACCGGCGCCAAATAAGTACTGCCCCGCTAAATTCCGTTTTTTCTAGCATTTCCGGGCGCAGCCGCAGCCGCCGGCCCAGTTTTAGAAGCGGCGCGGAAAGAATCATCCAAAAGTTGCACTTGACAACTGCCTGTCGTTGAGCATTAAATGTCTCCCGGCTCAGTGGAAGGAGTTCTGCGCTCAATGAACTTAAACGTTTGAGTACAAAGATTCCAAAAATTGGAGAATCGCAATTTTCTTCTTCCATACCACGGAGAAATTGGGCCGTTCAGAAGTCCGTCTCAGGAACCTTTGCAGCCTGCGCGGACGGCCCGGAGCCAACGGATTGCCGGAACTGAAGAGGAGCACTCCGGCAGGGAAGAGAACGTAAAAGAACCCCGCATTCCGGCGCCAGAATGCCGGCGGCCCAAACCGGCGGAGACGCCTGGAAAGGGCTGGGAAGACGGGTCGAGCGAATGGAAGGAATGGGACGTAAATGGATTTTCTACCCGACAATCCTCAGTTCGCGCGCGCATTCAATGGCTCGGTCGCAGTTTCCGGACATCGGGTAAATCGGTGTATTTGAGCAAATCTGTTCCAGATCGCCGTCAGCCTTCGCGGCCCTCCGTGCTAACGGAAGGCATGGCGAGGGCCTGGCCGCGTTGGGGAGCAGACAGGCCGGTCGAGGCACAAGAAGACCAGCGGCCCGAACTCAGACGTCAGCCGATCGACCGCGAATCCGGTTCCATCCAAGCGGCTTCATACCGTAGCGATGGAGCAGCGACTGAAGTACGCAACACAAACAGCAACAAACTTGAAAAGGATGGTCACATGAGACAAGCGAGGTACAGGTATTTCCTGTTGCCGTTGTTGTTCCTGTTGGCATGCGCGGGAGCATTTGCGCAGGCCAATTCCAATGTCACCGGCATCATCACAGACCAGACGGGAGCGGTGGTCTCGGACGCGAGGGTCGTGCTTATCGATCCCGCGACCAGCGAAGCGCACTCGACCGCCAGCGACAGCACCGGATTGTATAACATCGGCGGCTTGAATGCCGCCAACTACAACCTGAAGGTCTCAGCCAAGGGCTTCGAAGCGTACGAGCAAAAGGGTGTCGTAGTCGACATTTCCCGTTCGTTCCGTGTCGACATCAAGCTGACTGTCGGCGCCGAAACGCAGACCGTGACAGTCGTGGCCGACGCTCTGGCGGTACAGTCCGACTCCAACGTAGTTAGCTCGCTCATCAACGAGCAACAAATCACCGAGCTGCCAACAAACGGCCGCAACGTGATCGGCCTGGCGGCATTAGGCCTGGGCGTCAGCGGCAACTTGCCGGACATGGAGAGTCCGTTCTCCGTGACCGCCAACTACTCCATCAGCTTCAACGGCCTCAACCAGGCGCACAACGTCTGGATGATTGACGGCGCCGAAGCGTATGACCGCGGTTCCGGCGGCAAAATGTCGGTTATGCCTTCCCAGGACGCGCTGGGCGAGTTTCAAGTACTGGCCAGCAACTATCCTCCCGATTACGGTATAGCCTCCGGCGGCACCATCACCATGTCCATCAAGAGCGGCACGAAGAAGTTCCACGGTGGAGCTTGGGAGTTCGACCGCAACGACGCGCTGGATGCGCACAATTGGGCTGACAACAATCACGGACAGGACGCCGAGAAGTCTGAGCTTCGCTATAACGTCTTCGGCGCCAATCTCGGCGGTCCGGTGTTCATTCCTCACGTCTACAATTCGGAGAAGAAGAAGACCTTCTTCTTCTATAACGAAGAGTGGCGCAGAGAGGTCACAGGCGTCTCGACCAATTCGATCAAGACTCTTCCCTCAGCGGATTTAGTCTCCTCGGCGTCGACATTCAACTTCGCGATCCCAACCTACAACCCCGCAACGGCGGTCATCGTGCCCACAGTCGCCGATCCGGCTCTGGTCGCAAAGTTCGCGGCCGATGGCCTGACGATGGGTAAACCTTTCCCAGGCAATACGATTCCAGGCGACCTGCTGGATGCCAACGCCCTGCTCTTTAACACCACCAAGAATCTTCCGGCGTCGACCAATGCGGACGGTACCTACACCCCGACCGGCGGCCATCTGCCTGTCACGGTGCGTGAAGATCTCTTCCGCATCGATCACAACTTCAACGACAAGTGGCAGGTCCTCGGTCACTACGTCCATGACGCGATGGACACCGTCGAGGCGACTCCCGAGTGGCAGGGCGACAACTATCCGACCGTCGGCTCCAACTTCAGCAACCCGGCGTACGCCGCGGTCGTCAAGCTGACCGGCACGCTGACGCCCGCTGTACTGCTCGAAGCTGCGTTCAACTACAACGGCAACAAGATTGCCATCATTCCGGTCGCGGCCGGCGGCGCCAGCTTTATCAAGCCCTCGGGCTGGACCACCGGGACTTACTTCCCGCTGACCAACGACGTAGGCAATCGCCTGCCCGACATCAAGTGGAACACGGTCGGCACCACCTGGGGTCCTGGAAACGATCCCTGGACCAACGGCGCCGAGGATTATGCCGAAGTATACGGCCTGTCCTGGACGAAGGGCAAACATCAAATGAAGTTTGGCGGCGGGTACAACCGCTATATCAAGAACCAGGTTATCGGCAAGGATTCAGAGGGAGACTACACCTTCGGCGATGGCTGGAACGTAGCAACCTCGACAACACCCGCCGGTCCCACGGGCCTACTCACGGGCGATTCGTATTTGGACTTCCTGCTTGGTCTGTCCACTCAATTCAGTCAGGCGAACGCCAATCCCATTAACCACTACGTGAACCAGACGATCTCCGTCTATGCCGAAGATAACTGGCATGTGAACAACAGGTTGAGTGTGCAGTACGGCTTCCGCTACGACATGATGCCGCACACATGGGAACGCAACAACCAGGTTTCCAATTTCAATCCGGCGCATTACCAGCCGGGGCTTACCACGGGAGCCAGTTTCAACTCGGACGGCTCCTTCGCAACGGGCGCTTCCGGTCTTGTAACCAACTCGATCGGCACGTTCTATCTGAACGGCGTCGATATTGCCGGCCAGGGAGGCGCACCGACCGCACTGGTCAAGAACGACTACAAGACCTGGATGCCCAGGGTTGGTTTCTCCTATGATCTAGCTGGCAACGGCAAGACCGTGGTGCGCGGCGGCTTTGGTACGTTCTACGAGCGCATCCAGGGCAACGACATCTACGACGCTGCCGGATCGCCTCCGTTCATCAGTCAACCTGCTCCCACGAACGTGGAATTCACCAACACCAGCTACAACTGGCAGGCTGGCTCGGCGGCTTCTGCGCCGACCTTCACACAAGGCTTTAACTCGCTGAACACTTACTATCCAGATCCGGCTGTAGCGCAGTTCAGTTTGGGCGTGCAGCATGAGATCGTTCCTTCGCTGATCATGATCACGCAATATGTCGGCAACTTCGACTGGCACCAGAACGTCTGGGTGCCGATCAACAATTTCCCGCTCAGCACGCCGTACGCAACGCGCCAGGCGGCTGCGGGCGGTTCGCTCGGGACGGTTGACTCTTTGATCGCCAGAACCTATCCGGGTTTTGGTAACATCAGATTGCAATCGACTCCGCAAACCGGCACCTACAACAGCTTCCAGGGAGGCCTCCGCCAGCAGAATAAACACGGCCTCAGCTTTGAACTGGATTACACGTACGCGCACCAGATCGATTCCACACCGGGCAGCGTAGACGTGGACAACAACAACCCCACACGCGATCCCTGGAACATGAAGTACGACAAGGGGTCTGGTATCCTGGATCGCCGGCAGGTTTTCAGCGGCAATTACGAGTACAAGCTCCCGTTCTTCAATCATGCCGATGGCCTGGCGAGGACCCTCCTCGGTGGCTGGGAAATCTCCGGCACGGTGGTTTCCGAGACCGGCTTGCCCTGGTTCGGCAATGTTGCTCCTTCGAACACCTACGGTGATACGGTTGGTTTGGGCGGTGACTACTCGGTCCGTCCCGACCTGGCCGGTAAGCCGACCTACACCAAGGGAAAGACCACCGTTGGCACAGTCTCGGGCTATCAATATGTAAGCAGTGCAGGCTTCTCGAAGCCTGTAGCAGGCTGGCTCGGCGGCCCGAACCTGGGCTTCGGCAACATGGGCAAGGATGCCGTGGTGGGCGCAGGCCGCACCAACTTCAGCACCGCGGTGTACAAGTCGTTTGCTTTCGGCGAGGCCGCTCATTTCGAGTTCCGTGCCGACAGCTTCAACACCTTCAACCACACCCAGTTCAACGGATTGTCTGACACCAATCCTCAGAATTCCGACTTCGGTTTCGTGAACAGCGCGCAGGACCCGAGAACCTTCGAGCTCGGCGGCAAGTTTATCTTCTAACCAAAACCTTCAACCGGGGCGCGGCAGGCAATCCTGCCGCGCCCCTTTTCTTTGCAGCCGCAATTGCCCGATCTCCAATAAAATAGACAAGGTGCAGAAGTGAAATCCTCTACGCAACTGCGAATCCGCCTGATCCTGACGATAACTCTGGCCCTTGGCGCAGCAGTTTGCCCTGGCCAGACCGCCGCGGCGCCGGAGAGCCAGCGGCAAACAGCGCTCGCCCTGGAACAACAGGGCAGGAACGTCGAGGCCGAGACGGCGTGGCGCGCGTTCCTAAAGACCCATCCCTCCAGCCCGGAGCCCTGGGCTCACCTTGGACTTCTCGAAGCCCGGCAGGAACACTACAAAGAGGCCGTGCCTCTTTATCGCAAGGCCATGGCGCTGAATCCTGCGTTTCCCAGTCTGCGCTTGAACCTCGGATTGGCGCTGTTCAAAGCCGACGAACTGAAGTTGGCCATCCAGGAATTCAAGCCGCTGCTCAAGAGCCAGCCTTCAGGCTCACCCGAGGCCCAGCGCCTGAACATTCTGTTGGGCATGGCGCACTACGGCCTGGAAGAATACGCCGAAGCTGCTCCTTATTTGAAAGAAGCCGCCGCCCGCGATCCGCAAAATCTGCAATTGCGGCTGGCACTGGCGCACAGTTGCCTATGGTCCAAACAGTATCGGTGCGTTCTGGATACGTATCACGAGATTCTGATGCTGAACGCGGAGTCGGCGGAGGCCGATATGCTGGCCGGCGAGGCGCAGGATGAGCTGAAGAATCACGGCGGCGCGATCGAGCAGTTCCGCGCCGCGGTGAAGGCCGATCCGAAGAAGCCCGACGTACACTTCGGTCTGGGCTACCTGCTGTGGACCCAAAGGCAGTACCCTGAGGCGGCGAGCGAGTTTCATGCCGAGCTTGCCAACGATCCGAATCACGTCCAGGCCATGATCTACCTGGCAGACACGCAGATGCAGTTGAACCATCCGGAAGCCGCGCTGCCGCTGCTCGAAAATGCTCTGCGCATCGACGCGGGGCGGGAACTGGCTCATCTCGATCTTGGCATCCTTTATGCCGACGCCGGCCGCCGGGACGACGCCCTGCGGGAGATGAAAGAGGCCGCACGGCTGGCCCCTGAGGACGTGAACGTCCACTGGCGGCTGGGACGGCTCTACCGGTCGATGGGAAGGAAAGACGAGGCAAAGGCCGAACTCGACAAGGCCAGCAGCATTACCAGGGCCGCCGACAATGCGCTGATCGAAAAGATGGATGGCGCTCACGCGCGGCCGCCACACGCACAGGAGCCGGCAGCAGCGCCCCCTGACAAATAGAGCGGCCCTGGTTCCGATGGCCTAATTGGGCAGGGATTTCGACAGGATGGACCTTTCCTGCGCCAGCAGAACGGCCAACACCTTTTCCGGGCAGATGTGCCGGGCCTCAAGAGAACCCAGCTCCTTTTCTGTCTCCACACAAAAGGCGATGGTCATGAAGCAGTCCAGGCAGCGGGTGTTGTAGGTGCCGTTTTCGTTTTGGGTACGGCTATACATCGCGCCTCGGAAACGAAAGAGATGCCACGATGCTAGACGGTCTTGTGTTTCCTGGGCGTGATTCGCATCACCGGGTAATGTTTGCCCCGCCTCGCGCGGAATATTTCTCTGCAGAAAACATTTACAGGGTTGTTCCCTGGTTGGGGTGTCTCCGCAGTTGCCAGCAGGCGTTCTGGCCCGCCTGCGGAAACAAGGACACGGAGCAGGGCACATCGACGGAGCCGAGGTAGTCGAACTCCTGCTTGTTGCCTTTGAGCGGAATGGTCAGGTAGCGGTTCACGGTAACCTTGGAGTGGGGCGAGCCGCGCAGCTTGAAAATGACCCAATCGCCCCCGTAAACGGCCACAAAGGCCACCACCAGCACTATCAACCCCCGCAGCAACCAACGCTTCATCCGTTCTCAGCCCTCTTTCAGCAAGTGAAGTTCTTCCTTCAGCGGCACGCCTGTAAGCTGCCTGCGGCAGGCCTCAGTCAGATAGTAGCCCAATTGGGCGGCTGCCTGGGTGTAGCTGAGGCCCTCGGCGCGAATGTTGGAGATGCAGTTGCGCTCGGCGTCGGTGCGGCCCGGCCGCGGATCCCAGGTGATGTAAGCGCCCAGCGAGTCGGGCGAGCTCAACCCTGGACGTTCGCCGATGAGCACCACGGAGATCTGTGCGCCCAGCGCCGCGCCAATCTCGTCGCCGATGGCCACCCGGCCCTGCTCGACCACGACGATTGGGGCGAGCCGCCAGCCTGCCAGCCGGGGCAGCAGTTCCTGGAGCAGCGGCGGGACGTGGCGCTCGACGGCCAGGGCAGAAAGGCCATCCGCCACGATCAGCGCCAGCACCGCCGCGCCGGGCTCCAGCTTGCCGGCAACGTCAAGCGCGGCGTGGCCGGCAAGCAAAATTCGGCTGGCCTGATCCAGTCTGCGGCCAAGATCCGGACGCTGGAGATAAGTGGCGCGGTCCACGGCCGCCGAATGCAGGCGCAGCACTTCGGATGCGGTGATTTCGGCCAGGCTTGCGGCCAGCGCGGCGGCTTCCAGGCGGGCATGGACGGCGTCGCGAGCCTGTGCGTGGCAGCGCTGAAAGTCCAGCAGGTCGCGGGTCTCAAGGCTCACGCCGGTGCGTCCCAGTCCCACGCGAGCCGGGGTGAGCGCCCGCAGCCGCGCTGCCAGCGCGGGGACAGGAGCGGGAACAGGACGCGCGATCTCGCTCATGCTTGCAGCAGCCTCTCCGGGTGATCGGCCTCCAGCGCCAGCCGGTGGAAGCCTTCGCCATCGAGCCATGCTTCAAACTCCGGGGCCGGCCGCAGTCCCAGCACCCGGCGCAGATAGAGCGCATCGTGAAAGCTGGTGCTCTGATAATGGAGCATCACATCGTCCGCGCCCGGTACACCCATGATGTAATTGACGCCGGCCGCGCCCAGCAGGGTTAGCAGAGTGTCCATGTCGTCCTGGTCGGCCTCGGCGTGGTTGGTGTAGCAGACGTCGCAGCCCATGGGCAGGCCGAGCAGCTTGCCGCAGAAGTGGTCTTCCAGGCCGGCGCGCAGAATCTGCTTGCCGTCATACAGATATTCAGGGCCGATGAAGCCCACCACGGTATTCACCAGCATGGGCCGGAAATGGCGGGCCACGGCGTAGGCGCGCGCCTCCAGCGTCTGCTGATCCACGCCATGGTGGGCGTTGGCCGAGAGCGCCGAGCCCTGGCCGGTCTCGAAGTACATGATGTTGCCGCCTGTTTGCCCATCGGCGCAGACCGCGCCCCGCTGGAGCGCCTGGCCGGCCTCATGGGCCTCGGCCAGCAGCGCCAGGCTCACGCCAAAGCTGCGGTTGGCCGCCTCAGTGCCGGCGATGGACTGGAAGATCAGATCCACGGGCGCACCCGCCTTGAGCGCGGCCAGTTGGGTGGTCACGTGGGCCAAAACGCAGCTCTGCACGGGAATCTGGAAGCGCACGCGCAAGGCATCAATCATGCGCAACAGGCGCGTAGTCACGGCCACGTTGTCGCCCGCAGGGTTGATGCCGATAACCGCGTCGCCGGAGCCGAGAGTGAGTCCATCCAGAATGGCGGCGGCGATGCCTGCGGGCGAGTCAGTGGGGTGGTTAGGCTGGAGGCGGGCACTCAGGCGACCGGGAAGGCCAACGGTGGTGCGGAAGCGCGTGACCACACGGATTTTTGCCGCGGCGGCAATGAGGTCCTGCACGCGCATCAGTTTGCTCACCGCGGCAGCCATTTCCGGAGTAAGTCCCGGCGCCAGAGCCGCCAGCCGGTTCGCTGTGGCCTGGTCCGACAGCAGCCAGTCGCGGAGCTCGCCCACGGTGAACGAGCGCACCGGCGCAAAGGCTTCAGCATCGTGAGTGTCCACAATCAGGCGGGTTACCTCGTCGGTTTCATAGGGGATGACCTGCTCGGAGAGAAAGTGCGCGAGCGGGAGATCGGCCAGCGCAAACTGCGCCGCTACGCGCTGCTCAGCCGATTCCGCGGCGAGACCGGCGAGCACGTCTCCGCTGCGCAGGGGCGTGGCCTTGGCCAGCAGGTCGCGGAGATCGGCAAAGGCATAGCGGGTGTTTCCGACTGTGTGGGCTAAGCTCATGCGCTTCAAGCCAGAGTATCTGAATTCCTCGGGTTGCGGCGAACGCACTTGCAAGGTTCGTATGCAGAGCCCACGTCCAGGATTCCGGCAGCTAGGCCTTTGACCGCATAATTTTGTACCAAAACTGGGTGCCCCACCCTCGGCGCGTCTTTGTTTTTGCGCCTAGGGTGGGAGGCCGCGACACTCAATCACACGTACGAAATCACACGGTCAGAGCACTAGGTGACGAGAGAGGGCCGGGGAGCGCCTTGGGGAACGACAAGCTTTTGCGGGGCGCAGCAGGCGCGGTCGAGCTTGGCCAGGTCGGTTTGCATCTGCTTGTCGCTGCCGAGCGAAGCCAGAGTAACGGCGAGGATGGAAGCGGCGGCGGCATCGGCCGGGGGGCAGATGCGGTAATGCATCCATTTTCCCTCACGGCGGGCCGTGACGATGCCGGCTTTGCGCAGGTAGGCAAGATGGCGCGAGATCTTGGGCTGACCCTGGAGCAGAATCTGGACAAAGTAGCAGACACAGACTTCGCGGCCGGCCATCAGGTTGAGCAGGCGCAGGCGGGTGGTGTCGGCCAGGGCGGCGAAAAGACGGGCCAGGGGGACAGGTTTGGAGGAGCGGGCCATGCGGATATTGTATACGCGTTGACAAATATGAACGAGTACAATATATTTGCTTAAGCGAATGTGAGGCGCGAACCATGGATACGAAGACATTGGTGCAGGAAAAGTATGGAGCGGCGGCGCGGCAGGTGCGGGAGAGCGGCAGTGTGGCCTGCGGCGATCCGGCGCTGCGCTGTTGCGACCCGATCACGACCAACCTTTACGACGAGGCGCAGAAGAGCGGTTTGCCGGCCAGCGCGGTGCTGGCTTCGCTGGGCTGCGGCAATCCCACGGCGCTGATTGAACTGAAGGCGGGCGAGACGGTGCTGGACCTTGGCTCGGGCGGCGGCATCGACGTGCTGCTTTCGGCACGGCGCGTGGGACCAACGGGAAAAGCGTACGGGCTGGACATGACCGACGATATGCTGGCGCTGGCGCGCGAAAATCATCGCCAGGCGGGCCAGGAGAATGTGGAGTTCCTGAAGGGCGAGATTGAGAACATTCCCCTGCCCGATGGATCGGTGGACGTGGTGATCTCAAACTGCGTGATCAATCTCTCCGCCGACAAGGGACGCGTTTTGCGGGAGGCGTTCCGGGTGCTGAAGCCGGGCGGGCGGTTCGCCGTCTCCGACGTGGTGGTGCGCGGGGAGGTTCCCGAAGAGGTGCGCAAGAACATGCTGCTGTGGGTGGGCTGCATCGCCGGCGCGCTGGAGGAGCGGGAGTACGCGGGCAAACTGGCGGAGGCCGGGTTCAGCGGGATTTCGATCGAGCCAACGCGCGTGCATTCGATCGAAGATGCGCGGCAGTTCCTGATGGAGTCGGGCATCGATGTGGATCGAATTGCGCCGCTGGTGGAGGGCAAATTCATGAGCGCCTTTATCCGGGCGACCAAGCCGGGCGGAGGGTGCTGCGCGCCGGGCTGCTGCGGCTGAGCACATTCGAATTGGAGAAGATCATGGAAAGGCCCTACAACATTCTGGTTTTGTGTACCGGCAACTCGGCGCGCAGCATCATCGGCGAGGCGCTCTTCAATACGCTGGGCGCGGGGCGGTTCAAGGCCTTCAGCGCGGGCAGCCATCCCACGGGCAAGGTGAATCCATTCGCCATCGAGCAGGTGCAGGCGCTGGGATATCCGTTGGAGGGCCTGCGCAGCAAGAGCTGGGATGAGTTCGCCCAGCCCGATTCGCCACAGATGGATTTCATTGTGACGGTCTGCGACAANNACGCTGCGGCAGATACGTAATCGCGTGCAGCTCTTCCTCAGCCTGCCGCTGGAGACGCTGGACCGGATGGCGATCGAGAACCGGATGAAGGCAATCGGGCGGGAGCCGCTGTAACTGCGCGCCCTGGCGCAGAGGAGAGATTGAATGCAGACAGACCCGCAGCTTTGCTGCCCGGTTGCAGTGCCCGGACGCCCCAGGCTTTCGTTCATTGAC
This sequence comes from Acidobacteriaceae bacterium, assembly GCA_003139795.1. Lineage (GTDB taxonomy): Bacteria > Acidobacteriota > Terriglobia > Terriglobales > Acidobacteriaceae > Telmatobacter. Next base: position 13,505 of record PLGM01000212.1, read on the forward strand.
CGTTTTCTGACGCTCTGGATCTTTCTTGCCATGGCGGCCGGCGTCGCCCTGGGGCGCTTTGTGCCTGCCGTGCCCGCGCTGTTGCAGCGCTTTCAGGCAGGCACGACGAACATCCCCATCGCCGTGGGCCTGATCCTGATGATGTATCCGCCGCTGGCCAAGGTGCAGTATGAGCGCCTGGGCGATGTCTTTCGCAATCGCAAGGTGCTGGGGCTCTCGCTGGTGCAGAACTGGGTGATCGGGCCGGTGCTGATGTTTGCGCTGGCGGTGATCTTTCTGCGCGGGTACCCGGAGTACAGGACCGGGCTGATCCTGATCGGGCTGGCCCGCTGCATTGCGATGGTGATTGTGTGGAATGAACTGGCGCGCGGAGATACCGATTACGCCGCGGGGCTCGTGGCCTTCAACAGCGTCTTCCAGGTGCTTTTCTACAGCGTCTATGCATGGTTCTTTCTGGCCGTGCTGCCGCCTCTGGTTGGATTGAAGAGCGTGGTGGTGGACATCCGCATGAGCCAGATCGCCGAGGGCGTCTTTGTTTACCTGGGGATTCCGTTCCTGGCCGGGATGCTGACGCGCTTAGCGCTGGTGCGGGCCAAGGGCCGCGCCTGGTACCAGACGCGCTTTGTGCCCGCCATCGGCCCGCTGACGCTGGCAGCCCTGCTGTTTACCATCGTGGTGATGTTCAGCCTGAAAGGCAACCTGATTGTCCAGCTTCCGCTGGACGTGCTGCGCATTGCCGTGCCGCTGCTCATCTACTTTGTGGCGATGTTCTTTGTAAGTTTCTGGATGGGGCGCAAGGTGGGAGCCGATTACTCGAAGACGGCTACGCTCTCGTTCACAGCGGCGAGCAATAACTTCGAGCTGGCCATCGCGGTCGCGGTTGCCGTCTTCGGCCTCAATTCCGGCGCGGCTTTTGCGGCGGTGATTGGCCCGCTGGTCGAGGTGCCGGCGCTGATCCTGCTGGTGCAGGTTTCACTGTGGCTGAAGAGGAACTGGTTTGACGAGAATCTCCGCGCGCAAGAATCGGCGACAGCGCGCTTGCCGTGAGATGTGTTCCGACTTTTGATCACGGGACGATTGATGCGGTGGCGCCAACTATACAGCCATAAACAGTTGAGGCCAGCCGGTTGCGGCTGGCCCTCACTGATTCGAACGGGATCGAACGCGCTAGGCTTTGATGGATGCGGCGCGGGCGGAGACGCCACTGAGCTCGGCGGCGCGGGCTTCAGCGTAGGCGGCGGCGCCCAGCAGGGCGGCGCGGCTCTCCAGGATGACGCGCACCGGCATATTGATGAGCAACTGGCTCAGCCGGCCCTTGTCGATGAAGGACTTCATGAACGTGCCGTCCTTGAGCTTTTCGAGGATGCGGGGCGCGATGCCGCCGCCGACGTAAACGCCGCCCACGGAAAGTACCTTGAGGGCCAGGTTGCCGGCTTCGGCGCCATAGGCGGAGACGAACATGTCCATGGCCTTCTCGCAGATTTCGCTTTTGGCCGACAGAGCCAGTTCGGTGATGACGGCGTTGGGGTCCTCGCTGGCGATGCGCTTGGCCAGCCAGGCCGGCTCGTCGATGCCGCGCACCTCGAGCAGGAACTCGTAGATGTTGGTGAGGCCCATGCCGCTGACCACGCGCTCGAAGCTGATACGGCCGTTGTACTTCTGGGTGAGGAAACGGAGCAGGTCAATCTCGTCCTCGTTGCGGGGGGCGTAGTCCACGTGGCCTCCCTCGGAAGGGTAGGGGATGTGGGTGTGGCCATTCCAGATCAGGTAGCCTTCGCCCAGGCCGGTGCCGGCGGCGATCAGGGCGCGGTTGCCGATATGGCTGGCATCGCCCGCGCTGAGAGTGTAGATCTGGTCGGCGGTCAGCTCGGCCACGCCGTAACCGTTGGCCTCGAGGTCGTTGATGAGGAAGACGTGGTTGATCCCAAGGCCGACCGACAGCTCATGGCTGTCCAGCGTCCAGGGCAGGTTGGTGAGGCGCAGACGGCCGTCGCGCACCGGACCCGGCACTCCAAAACAGGCAGCGGTCACCTTGTCCGCGCCCAGAAACTCTTGAACGATCTCTTCCAGGCCGGAGTAGTCCCTGGCCGGAAACTGCAAATCGCGGGAATGTTCAAGCTTGCCGTTTATAAAGTCATACAGCGCCAGGTGAACCTTGGTGCCGCCTACATCGCCCGCCAGAATCATCTTTCTTTCTCCAAAAACCCGCACCCTTCCCCATCTGTCGCGGGTAAAAGCGCAGCTGCAGCCCTATCCAGAATAAGTGTAAGTATACCGCTCGCGGGCCATATAAGTTGACTGGGCAGCCGGTCCACGTCGCACGGGCCGGTTAAAACTTCCTTTAAAATAGCGGCTTTATCGGCGCCGGCGATGAGGAAGAAGATAGAACTGGCGTGGTTGATGACCGGCCAGGTGAGCGTGATGCGCCAGGCATCTATCCGCGGCACATGATTGGCTGTGACCAGCCTGTTGAGTTCGTGGATGGCCTCAGTGTGCGGGAAGAGCGATGCGGTGTGGCCGTCATCGCCCATGCCGAGGGCAATGAGGTCGAAGCGCGGGCTCTCGGCGCCCTCCAGGCAGAAGCTGTTGCGGAGCTCCGACTCGTAGCGGTTGGCGGCAACCTCCGGCTCCAACTCACCCTCCATGCGGTGAATCTGCCCGGGCTTGAGCGGCACTTGGTCCAGCAGCGCTTCGCGGGTCATGCGATAGTTGCTCTCGGCGTTGTCAGGAGGAACGCAGCGCTCGTCCACCCAGTAGAGGTCCAGATTTTCCCAGGGCATGCGCCAGCGCCACGGCTGATTGGGGTCGGCCAGCACCTGGAAGGCAGCCCTGGGGGTCGAGCCGCCGCTGATGGCGATGCGCACCCGCCCGTGGTAATCCAACGCTTCCCCGGCCATCTCCACAAGATACTGCGCCGCACGGCGGGCCAGGGCAGCAGGGTCAGGCTCCACGTAGTATTTGATCTGCAACTGTCTGCCCGCGCGCATGGATGCCTCTACTCTCTACGTTACGCTCAAAGGAACAGGGGCGACGTGCGGAGCGGCTCACCGGATGGGCTGGTAAGCCATCACCGGCCATACGCCTATCGCCCCAGATAGACGCGATACTGTTGTTCGATGACCCCGGCGGCGCGGGCCAGGGCGAGCTTGGAGAGGTTGTACTGGAAGAGGCTCTCGACGAGGTTGCTTTGGGCGGCGGCTAGCGTTGCCTGGGCGGTGACCAGGGGAAGGTTGTCGTCGACGCCGGCGTTGACGCGGTCGGTTTCGTCGCTGAGGGCGCGGGTGGCAAGGTCGACGTTGGAACGGGCGACTTCGACCAGTTGGGCCGTGGCGCCGACGTCCAGCAGCGCGGCGCGCACCTGCTGATCGATGTGGCCGCGCAGGTCAGCCAGTTGGGCGTCTACGGCGGACAACTGGGCCTGGGCGGACTCCACATCGCCGCGCAGTTTGGCCTCGCGGAAGAGCGGCACGCTGAGCGTGCCCTGGGCGACGAAGTTTCCGTGGGAGCCGACGCCGGTTACCTCGCTGACGCCGTAGTAGCCGCCGAAGCTGAGGCTGGGCAACCGCTGGCTGCGATAGGCAGAGTGGATGGCCTTGTATTCGACGGCCTGATTTTCGAGATTCTGGTAGTCCTGGCGGTTCTTGTAGGCGATCTCTCGAACCTCGTCCGGGGTCTGCGCGGCCAGATCGCTGTAGGGGGCGGCGTCAGTGAGGGCGATCTTCTGGCCGGGGTCGATGCCGATCTCGCGCTTGAGCAGGATCAGGTCCTTCTCCAAGGCGTTTTCGGCGGCGATGAGGGTCTGTTGCTGGGCCTGAAGCTGAACCCGCGCCCGCAATTCGTCCAGATTGGCGGCGGTTCCGGCTTCGTGGGCGGCGTGGGCGTGGCTGAGCAGCAACTGGTCTTCCGACTCGAGGGCTTTGGCGTTGTCCACCTCGCTGGCGGCGGCAATGGCGTGGAGATAGGCCGTGGCGACCTGCTGGACGACCTCGCCGCGGGCCGACATTTTGGCGAAATAGGCCGCTCTCTCCGCCGCGCCGGCGGCCTTCCAGGCGGCAATTACCGGGCCGGAGAAGAGCATCTGGCTAAATTCGATCTTCCCCTCGGTGAGGGTGTCGCGCGTGATTTCGGAGAGGCCTGGGGGCACCACGCCGCCGGGAAACAGCGGCGCAAAGTCCTTGATGACGCCGGGGCCGAAGCCCAGCGCGGCAAGGTTTTGCTGGTGGGCGCCGGTGTCGCCGACGAGGGCGATGGTGGGCAGGAACTCCTGGAGCGCTACGTTCTTTTCTCCGTGCAGGGCCTTTTCGCCGTTCTCCGCTTCCTTCAGGCCAAGATTGTTTTCAAGGCCGCGCCGCACCGCCTCGTCCAGAGAGAGCTTGAGGGTCTCATCGCTGACGGGATGAGCGGTGACGCTGCCGAAAAAGGGGTTGGCTGCGGAGGTGGGATTGGGGGCCTGGGCATGAATGGACGCTCCCGCGCCGGAGCAAAGAACGATCACGGCCAGCGCCGCGCCCAGGGTGGAAAGAAAGGCCGGCGCTCCCGGCTGCCGGGGAACAAAATGTTGCGCTCGATTCACTGCCATTATTGTCTCAGATGAGGTTTGGGGGTGGGGAGATTCGGGGATGGGGGAAAAGGTATGGGGAAATGGTAAGACCAGCAGGCTAGGCTTTGAGAGGCAGGAACCCGAGTTGCCCGGCGGCTTCGAGGAGCTGCGTGTCGCCGGAGATGAAGGCTCGGCTGCGAGGACGGCCAGAGGTCCAGGCCAGCCCGGCGGCGAGTTGCAGGGCGTCGGCGGCCTTCAACGGGAACCGATCGATCAGGCGCTCGGCTTGGCTGCGCAGTTCGTCGGTGGGGAGCAACTCCTGCCAGTTGCTTCGCAACTCATCCAGAGCAACCTGAGCCTGGACTTGGCCGGTGGACGTTAGTTGTCCTATCCTGAGCAGGCGGGCGAAGGCGCCACGGATCTCAACGGGTGCGGCCCACCAAACGAACATTCCGTACTGTTTGGAGAGTGCCTTCGCGCTGAGGGTCGACGGTTGCCAGATGCAAAGGGGAACCAACGAGCTTGAATCCCAGAAGGCAGGTTCCATTTATCGATCGCCTTTGGCCCAGTCGATGGCTTCCTTGACGGCTTCATCGGAAACATTGGGGCGGGGGAGTGCCCAAAACGCATCCCAGTCCATGGGCCTGGGGTCTTTGGGCGGGTTGAGGATTCCCGCAGCAATGAGCCGCGCCTCCTCAGCGTTGTAATCGTCGGGCGGTTCAAGGGGCAGGATGCGGGCAATGGGGACATTGCGGTCGCAGACGATGACCTCTTCGCCGTTGCGGACGAATTTCAGGTAGGCGCTGAGCCGGTTTTTGAGGACGCCGATGTTCGCGGTGCGCATGGGAATACTCTAGCACAACTTGGCTAAGTTAGCTAAGTTTGACCTTCCACTACACCATCGCCCGTTCCTTGACCGCCAGGTACTGATTCAGCACGGAGGAGGTGAGGGCTTCGGGGTTGAGGTCGAGGGTGAGGGCGCCCTGCTCGTGGAGGCGGGCGAGGAGGAGTTCGCGGCGGCCGGCCATCTCCTGGGCGGCGGCGGCGCGGAACATCTGCTCCAGATTTTTGGGGCGGGCCTGGGCGATGGATTCGACCTCCGGCTGGGCCATGGCGACGAACAGGAGGACGTGGCGGCGGAGCAGTTGCATTGCGCCGTCGATGACCTCGGGACGCATGGCGGTCTCGGCCAGGTCGGTGACCCATAGAATCAAGGAGCGGCGGGGCTGGAGGCGGTTGAGCGTGGCGGTGGCGCGCAGGTGGTCGGCCTCGCCGGATTCGGCGTGAACCTGGGCGAGGGACTCGATCAACTGGCGCAGGTGGGCCGCGCCGCGGCCGGGCAGCAGGCGCTGCTGGATGGTCTGCCCATAGGCGAGCAAGCCGACCCGGTCGCCGGAGAAGAGCGCCAGTTGGGCTAAAGCGACGGCGGTGGTGCAGGCGTGGTCGAGCTTGGAGTGGACGCGGGCGCCTGTTTGGGAAACCGGCAAGGCAGCCTTGCCGGGGGGAGCTGCCAGGGCCACCCGCGAGCGCATCAGGCGCCCGCAATCGAGGACGATCCAGACCGCCTGGCTGCGCTCGGTCTGGTACTGGCGGGTGATGAGGCCGCCGCGGCGGGCCGTGGCTGTCCAACAGATGTCGCGGAGGTCGTCGCCCTCGCGGTACTCGCGCAGGCTCTCGAAATCGCGGCCCAGGCCGCGCAGACGCGCCTGGCGCAGTTGCAGATCGATCTGGCGGCTGCGGGCGAGAAAGATCTGCTGCTCCTCGCCGGTGCGCAGGGCCGGATAAACCCGGACCGTCTGCGTAAGAGGCGCACGGGCCCAGCGCTCGGCCAGGCCAAGAGGCGAGCGGTAGCGCACGTAGAGCCAGCCGGTCTCACAGTCGCCGCGCTCCTGGGGCTCGACGCAATAGCGGAGAGTGGCCGGCACGCGAGGGAACGCGGTAAGGCGGTGCGTGGCCGGCTGGGCAACCAGCGCCGGCGGCAGATCGTCCACCAAGCGGCAGTCGACGATCGTCTGGCCATGGTTTTCGATGGTCAACTCGATCTCGGTCTCCGAGTCGAGGGCCGGAGCATTGGACCAGGAGCGGGCGGCGGTAAGTTGGGCGGCGGGGGGCAGACGCAGGCCGTCGAGCAGGGCGAAGAGCAGCACGAGCGCTTCCCAGGCCGGCATGGCGTAGGCCAGGCGGCCGTCCCAGAAGCCCGGAATGAGCAGTAGGAAGCCCACCGTGAGCAGGCCAATGCTGCGCGGCGTGAGGCCGAAGGCCCAGCGGCGGCGGCGCTCGCATACGGCGCGGACCGGACCGGGATGGAGGGAGGGAGAGATCATGATCGTTCAGAATCGCAATTCGAGGGCGATGGAGAGTGCGTGATCGACTTCCGCGAGCTTCGCCGGTGACAGCGAGCCGACATACTGCCTCAGATCGGATTTGGGAACGCTGGCGAGATTGTCGCACAGGATCCAGCTATCATGCTTCAGCCCTTCGTCGGTTCCAACTCTTACCTGAGTCGAGAGGCCGCTCCCGCGCGTATAGACAGGCGCGCAGATCAGCATCGGAGATCGCCCGTCAATCATCGTCTGCCGGCTGACAATGACAAATATGCGGTGCCGCCTGGGGTCCCCCGGTGGATTGTGAACGCGATATAGTTCGCCTCGGTGCATGAATGCCTCAATCGTCTTCCGTTGTCCATTCGATCGGCGCCTGGTACCGCAGCACGTCTTCCATTTCGCGATTGAAGTAGTCGGCGTTGGCGTTGAGGATTTGAAGGTCGTGTTCGTGGATCGCTTGACGGACCTTCCCTTTGAAGTACTCGCGGAGGACTCCTTCGATAAATGCGGAACGAGACCTTGCTGAGCCCGCATTTCTGTCCACTTCTACGAGAAGGTCGGATGAGAGTGTGATTGATGTCTTCTCTTTCATACTACTTTTATACTACTTCGGTGACTGCCATTCAAGATCAGGCGCTCAATCAATTGCCTCTGGACCCTCATTTGCGCGGCACCGGCACGGCGGCAATCACGTCGGCGAGCACGCGGTCGGCGTCAAAGCCCTCCAGTTCGGCCTCGGGCTTGAGCATGACGCGATGGCGCAGCACCGGCTGCACGGCGCGCTTGACGTCGTCGGGAACCAGGTAGTCGCGGCCATCGAACGCAGCCGCTGCCTGGGCCACCAGCATGATGCTCAGCGCCGCGCGGGGGCTGGCGCCCAACAGCAGCGTGGGCCACTCGCGCGTGCGGCGGGCCAGCGCCAGGATGTAGGTGTAGAGCTCCGGCTCGATGCGGATGGAGCGCACCTCGGCGCGGGCCGAGGCCAGCAACCCACCGGGGATGGGCGCGATCTGAGCGTCTTCCAGCAGGCCGGCGCCCGATCCGGCGTGATGCATCTCCAGAATCTGCAACTCCTCCTTTTCGCTGGGGTAAGCTACGCGAATCTTGAGCAGAAAGCGGTCCAACTGCGCCTCAGGCAAGGGATAGGTGCCCTCAAAATCCACTGGATTCTGGGTGGCGAAGACCGTAAACCAGCCCGGCAGCGGACGGCGCACACCGTCGCTGGTGACCTGGCGCTCCTCCATGCACTCCAGAAGCGCCGCCTGGGTGCGCGGCGGCATGCGGTTGATCTCGTCGACAAGAAGCAGATCGGTGAAGACGGGGCCGGGGTGGAAGCTGAAGGTTTCAGAGCCCGGCCGCAGGATGGTGGTGCCGAGAATGTCGGCCGGCATGAGGTCGGGCGTGGCCTGCACGCGCTGGAAGCCGAGGCCCAGCAGCCGGCCGAGAGCTTTGACGATCAGCGTCTTGGCAATGCCCGGCACACCTTCAAGCAGCGCGTGGCCCTGGCACAGAACGGCGATCAGAACCTCTTCGATCGCCCCTCCCTGGCCCGCGATCACCCGCCCCAGCTCTCCGCGGCCGTGGGCAATCAATTGACTGGTTGCGCGCAGCGACTGCGGCTCTTGGGTCGCGTCCTGATTCACGTTTTGACTCGTTTCCTCGCTCATGAAGCCCTTTCCTGCTTTTTGGAATGAATGTCTTCGGATTTCGGGGTCAGGCCGCGCGGTTTTGCGGCGGCGATCAGCATTTCCTCGTGCCCGTGGAGCTTCTGGATCAGCTTGAGCGCTTCCCGCGGGTGCACTGTTTCGCCCCACGCGGTATCTTCGCAGGCGGCCAGATCGGCTTCCAGGGTATCGCCGGCCGCGGGGACACGGCGACGGATCGCCGCTGCCAGGTCTGAGGCGCCCATCGGAGTCCCACGCAGCCCATTCGCCCCGACGGACCGCAACGCATGCCGCCTGAACCGCTCCCAGGCAATGGCCACCGTGGTGGAGGCCGCGCCCGCGCTGCGATAAAGCGACCCCAGGGCCTCAAGAAACTCGATGGGCGTGGCCCGCGCCGGAGCGGGGAGATCGCGCACCGGGCCGCTGCGGCGGCTGAAGCTGAACACCACCAGAAGGCCCAGCAGCGGCAGGCCGATTTGAAGCAGGGTGAGCGCCGGCCCGGCGGCATAGCTCCAGGTGGAGCGGATTTCGCCGTGCAGCGACTCGTCCCAGTAGAAGCGGTGGCCCTGGCGCGGCCCCAGCGAGTTCAGCAGCAGGTCAAGATCATTTGCGCGGGCCAGGGAGCCGTTTTCAAGCGGCGTGGAACCGGCCCACCAGACCACGCGGCCCTTGCCCCAGTCGTACTCGACCACCGCGGGCTGGCCGGCGCAACTGTAGTCGTCGCGGTGCGCGGGGTTGCCCACGTCCCAGGTGGCTTCGGGAACCATCCACACCTGGCCCGATCCGGCGAGCGGATCGAGCCCCTCGGGCGCGAGTTCGCAGGCCGCAAAGTCGAACTCCTGCGGCGTGTCGCTGGCCTCGCCGGGCAGGATGTATCCGCCCCAGAAACCGGTGGAGAGCACGCGGCCGCCGCGCTCCACAATCTGCCGTACCGCCTTGATGTCGCTCTCCTCGCGGGTGAACGGCTCGGCAAAGATCACCACCGTTTCCGGACCCGCCGTGGCGGCCAACTCAGCGAGCGGGCGCTCCCAGCGTTCAATCGGATAATTGGAGCGGAGCAGCGTTTCATAGGCCGCGCGGGCGCCGTGCTGGCCGGAAAGATAGGTCGAGGGCAGCGGATTGCTGTTGCTGTTCCCGTTGGGCAGCAGAAAGCCGGTCAGCACCGCCAATGCCAGTCCAATGCCCAGGCACCAGAGCAGCAGGCGGCGATCCCCGGCGTCGAGCGAGGAGAAAAACCTCATTGCGCACCGCCTGCTGAAGCGCCGGTCCCTGTGATGAGCGCCGCGGCAATAGCCTCGGCGCGCCGGTAGTCGGTCTCCGCGGCTGGCCGGCCGCCGTACCAGATGCGCTCAAAGCTGCCGGTCAGCGTGGCCAGTCCGGCCTTGCGCGGGTCTTCAGGTGCCACCAGCGCCAGGTATTCGCGGGGGGTGCGGGCGCGATCGGCCGGCCATAGACGTTTGGATTCCAGCCGTGAAATGGCGGCCCAGTAAAGGAAGTGAATCGCCTCGCGCCAATTTCCGGCAGCGGCGGCCCGGCGCGCGTCCTCAAGCCACAGTTGCCAGTCGCGGGCGGAAGCGGCAGCGGCGGCCGGCCCTGTGTCCTCGGGCGCCAGCCGGATGCGGCCCCTGCGCTCCAGTTGTATCAACCCCCACACCAGCCCCACGCAGACGGCGAGGATAAATCCCCACACGATGAGGCGACCCAACCAGGCGGAGTGGGCGGTAAGTTTTGCGGCGCTTTCAAAGAGGCGGTTGAGCCAGTTGCCGACCTTTTCGAGGACCGTATCATTCGCCGCCGGGTCCTCGAGTTTGCTGAACTCGCGCCCGGCCAGTACCTGCCTCATCACCTCGCGTTCCCGATCGTGGGCAGGCGTGGCTGCGGTTGCGGCGTCGATCTGAGCCAGGTCGCGGGCCAGCCGGGTTTCAGCGTCCTTGAGGAGTTCTGTCGTGGTGGGTTTGGGCGGCCGTGCGTTCTGCTCGGACGGGGAATCTTTGGCCGCAATTGTGGGCTTGGCCTCGGGCTTGGCGGTGTCTTTTTCCTGGGCTTTGGAAAGCAATACGCGCAGCCATCCGTAGCGCACCAGGCGGCGCTCGGCATTGGCAGCCTGGGTGAGCGGAACATGATCGTCGGGTCCCACCAGCGATGGGTCGCAGGTTTTGCTGTCGCGCGCCTTGGCGCAGGCCTCGACGAGCGTCGCCAGCGCTTGCAGGTGAGTGCGGTACTCGTCGAGCGAAGCTTCATGGGGCTGGCCCGCGGGCGGAGGTGCGGGGGCGGCGGACAACTGCGCGTTGGCGCGAGCCGCCGGCAGGGACAGAAGCGCGGCCAGTGCAGCGGCGGCGAAGAGAGACCGGGCCGTCAAGGCCGAATCTCCTCGGTACCGGCCTGCGCCATCGGCCCTTTGCTGCCGGGCAGAGTTCCAGTCGAATTCAGTCCAGCGGCGTCCATCATTCTCTCGATGTCAAAGCCCTTGCGGCGTATGCGCCGATGATAGTAGACGAGGGCTGTGGCGACTGGGTAAAGGGTTGGGATCACACGGGCTGTCCGGCTTGCGGCGGCGCGGGCAACGGGCTGTCCTTGCGCAGGCGCTGGTCGTGGTAGAGCACCGCCAGAGAAGTGGTCAAAGCGGCCCATGTGAGCGCGGTAAATAGAAAGATTGCACCGAAACCGCAAATCCCCAAACCGCCCAACCCGATATAGCTCCATGGCGCCACCGGATGAAGGTGCGCCGCTATTGCGACCAACATGCCAATCGCTGCGAGAAACATCGCCACGAGTTCGGCAACCAGAAGCACGGCATAAAGGATGGCGTAGACGACGAGCACCACTATAAAGATGCGGCCCTTGGCGCCGCGGGTGAGTTGGAAGCTCCGCTTGATTGCGGCGCCGGCACTGAGCCCCTCTTCAACGCACGCCGGGAACGCCAGCGAGAGACACAGCGCCATGATTATCCCGTAAACAGCGGCCCCAATGAGCGCCAGGAACGCCACGGGAGCGAGCAAAAACACTGCCGGGCCGGCGTTTAATGCACCTCGGGAAAGCATGCCTGCTCCTAGCAGAAACATCGTCTCGATCAGGAGGGCTGGAAGAGCGGCGTACACGTAGCAAAGCACCATCAGCCACAGGTACTTTCCGGCGCGACGCCAAGCCGGCTCATAGGCTTCGCGAAAGGTGACTTTGACGCCAAGGTCCAATCTGGTTGCCGCGTAACTTGCGGCCGCCATATAGAGCGAGAAGACTGCGATGCTCAGCACCGTGAGCACGATGAACGCCGGGATGAAGATCGCCGGCTTCATGTAGCGAAGGAGGACCTCAGGCGGGAGCGGTTTGGGGAACTGGCGGATCATCGGAATCCAAATGACCGCCTCCATCGACATGATGATGAGGATGAGCGCCACGGACGGAACCGCCGCAATGCCCACCAACAGTTTGAGGTGACTGCGCATCAGCCGGTAAGTGCGGTCAAGAATCTGGCCGAAGGTCATGGGGGCGAAGGGCGTTGGTGCATAGGGCGCGGAATAAGGGGATTGGTTCATAAAGACTCCTCGGATGCTGCATGGGTTAGATCTGTGGAATGGCGAGGCTCTTCGGCCCGCGGCGATTCCGGCTCGGAGTGCGCAGCCGGCGCGAAGTCCGCAGCGGGCTCTGAGTGGGCTTCCGGCGGCGGGCCGGGCGGTGCGGCAAATGGCGCCGCTTCGGCCGGTGTCGCGGCCGGAGCAGGGCCGGCAGCAAGGGCGGGCACCGTCAGCCCGGCAGCCTCCATCATCCACTCGATGTCGTAGCCTTCCTTGCGGATGCGCTGGTCATAGTAGAAAAGGGTCAGGCCGGTGGCATACATGGGACCGATGAAGCTGTTGGTCAGAAACCCTATTATCTGCTGCAGCACCTGCGCCCACGCCGGCAACAGACCGTGCTGCTTGATCGCTGCCAGGATAAAGAATATCTGGGTCACGACCACCAGCCCGGTTTGAATGACGGCGATCAGCAAGCCCAGAACGAAGATGCGCCCTCGCGATCCCTTGCTGAGCTCGATGCTGCGGCGGAGAGCCTTGCGGGCTTTCAGGTCCTCAACCACGGAGGCCGGAACGGCCAGCGAATAACGCAAAGCCATCAGGATGGCATAGACGCTGGCCAGCAGAGCCAGCCCGAGAAAGGCAAAAGTGACCAATGCGATGACGATTGCTGCCTGAGGGTCGGACTTCGCGGCTGCGTGGGCCATTCCGCTGGAGCGCGCGTAGCCCAACAGGAACACAGAATAGGCGGTGAAGATCAGGACAAACGGGAGGTAGATGACGAAGGCGGCGATGGTCATCAGCCACAGATAGCGTCCCAGACGGGGCAGAGTGCTGGCATACGCGCTACGAATGGTGGCCGGTTGGCCGAGGTTGACCCAGGCCACGGCGCGGTTGTTGGCGGCCACGGCCGCTCCCGCAAAGATGAACATCAGGGGCAGGATCAGGGCAACGAAGCCGAGGGTGAGCCATTGCAGTTGTTGGGTCATGTGCAGCACGCGGAACAGTTCCCCCAGTCCGATCTGCAGCAGGTTCAGCACCAGGAGGACGCCGGCATAAACGGCGGAGATTCCCGCAAACAGGACAAAGTTTGTGCGGTAAAGCTGGGCGGTGCGGTCGAGGATCTCGCCAAGAGTGAGTGGGCGGAGGTTGCATTCCATTCTGGATTCCTCTGAAATGACTGGTAAGCGCTTGCGGGGATACTAGCACAGGCTCAAAGCCCACCGCCGCCCGCGGGTTACCGGAAAGTTCATTCTCATTTACAAACAGATAACTATCGCCGCAGCCGTGCGGTAAACTGGTGTCCCGCACGATGAACGGAATTCGCACTTCGGTGAACGATCTGGCCAAATCCTGCGCCCACTCCGCCGATGCCGCGGAGTGGGAGGAGTTTGTGTGCCGTTGCACGCCCCTGGCCTCGGTGGTGGCGATGCGCGTCTCGCGGATGTGGGTCAGCAACCCATCCCCGGCAACGGTGGACGATATCGTGCAGGAGGTGTTCCTGAAACTGTGCGAGCAGGAGCGGCGCATCCTGAGGGATTTCGAGCCGCGCGGAGAAGATTCCTTCCTGGGCCTGCTGCGCATGGTTTCCGTTTCGGTGGCCAACGACTATTTCCGGCGTCTGCGCTCGGCGAAGAGGGGCGGCAACGTGGTAACCACGCCGCTGCTCGAAGAGGAAGCGCAGTTGCCTGGCGACGGCGCGCAGCCGGCGGCGCGGATGCAGCGATCCGTCCTTCTTGCCGAACTGGACCGGAAACTCCGCTCGGCGCCGGAAGTGGTGACCGAACGCGACCGCGCCTTGTTCTGGCTTTATTACCGCCAGGGCTTCACGGCGGAGGAGATTGGCCGCCTGACCGCCATCGGACTGACGGCCAAGGGCGTGGAGAGCGCGCTGCGGCGCGTGACGACCTGGCTGCGCGGGGAGATCGAACGCCGGAAATCGGAGGGACCCCGCGAATCCGGTTAGATTCGGAAATACGTTCGTGAAAGGAATGTGGTCTGAAAACCCGTTAAACAGAGTGCAGAGATGAATGACGATTTGAACACGGGCCCCGCTTCAGAAAGCTCTTCAGTCACCTCGGGAGACGCGTTATCGCGTGCATTCGAAGAGCTGATTGAAGGGCGACGGTCGCGCGCCGGCGCTCCGGTCACGGACCAGGGGAGCGTCCCTTGGGCAGGACCTTGTCCTGAGCCGGGCGAGTGGGCCCTGCTGCTCGGTGGAGAAGCACGCCCGGCGGAATGGGCGAAAGTGGATGCATTGCTGGCGCACGGAGCCGTTTGCCACACCTGCGCGGAGCGCCTGCGCATTCTGTCCGCGGATCCCTCGCCGGAAGAGACGGCTGAGCTTGGCAAGCTGGCTTGCGCATCCCGCGAGGGGCAACGCGGCCTGGCTTCACAGCTTGCACACACCCCCCATCGCGCTCTCCATGATCCGGTGCGCAACCGGCTGCCACGGCTCTACCTGTGGGCAGGCGCGGGACTTGCCGCATCGCTGCTCATCGTTGCCGTGATGTCGGTCTGGTGGCACCGCGCCAATACCCCCGAGCGCCTGCTTGCCGAGGCCTATACCCGGGCCCGCATCTTTGATTTGCGCATGCCCGGCGCCGGCTTCGCTGAAGTGACGCCGGGAACCCATCTTCGCGGCTCCGCAACCGGCCGCGAATCGGCCAAGCTGCTGGAGGCCCGCGCCCGCATTGAAGACCACCTGGAGGCCGCGCCGGGGGACCCGCACTGGCTCGAGCTTGAAGCTCGCGCCGATGTTCTCGAAGAAAAATTCGACCCCGCCATTGAGATTCTCGACCGCCTGCTGGCCGCTGGTCCGGCCACCCCCAGCCTGCTGGTAGACGATGCGGCCGCCTACTTCCAGCGCGGCGCCGCCACCGGCAGCGAAAACGATCGCGCCACGGCCCTTGAATACCTTCGCCACGCCGACGAGCTGGCCCCCGGCGATCCCGTCGTGCTCTTCAACGAAGCCGTGGTCATGGAGGATCGTGGCCAGGTGATGAACGCCGTAGAAACCTGGAATCGCTACCTGCGCTTCGAGCGGGACCCTGGCTGGCTGGCCGAAGGCCGCCGCCGCCTGCAGGCCCTGGAGCAGAAGTTCAACCAGTTGAAGTCCCATCAGAGCCGCATGGAGCGGTACCTGGCCACGCCGCAGGCCATGCGCGCCCTGGCGGCCGATCCCGCCACGTTGGCCGCAATCGACGAGGAGCTGTCCAGCACGCTGCTCCCCCGCCTGCTCGACGGGGAAAAGGAAGAAAGCTGGAATCACGGCATGGGCGACATAGTGGACACGCTGGCCGCGCTCGGCGTCCCCGATGTAGTCGCCACCCGCTGGCAGATCGACTCGGCGTCCGCCGTTCCCATGATGGACGGCTTCTATGGCGGGCTGGCAAAAGGACTCACGGTTCCCCAGGCGCTCACGGCGGCCCGCCAGACCCTGATTCGGGATCCCCGCTACCGTCACCCCTATTACTGGGCGGCCTGGTACGCTTCCGGCGGGGGAAGGTCCGATCTGGGCGCTCTTTTCCATGCCGCAAAGTAGTCGTGGCGGCGGCTTGCCGCACCCTGCCGCGATTTTATGACCCCCGAGGCCGGGTCCCTTGCTCGGCTGTGCCGGTGGGTGTTGCTCTCAGGCGAACTGGTCCAGGCTGAATCCGAGTTGGTAGGTTTCGCCATGGGCGAGCAGATCTTCCCAGGTTACTTCGCGGTGCTGCAGGCCGGCCATGCGGCCCAGCATGCAGCTGAGAGCGGTTTCGACGCCGGCGGCGATCTGGTTGTGACTGTTGCCGGAGGTGATGCTGTCGATAAACGTGCGCTCCTTGTCGCGGTCGGCAAAGGCCAGATTGTCACTGAAGGCGCCGTTGGCCGCGAACTTGCCGGAGCCGGGAGCGGTGGAGGCCGAATCCTGCCACGCCCACGCCTGCGCGCCCGTAATCTGCACCGGGCCGGAGTAGGGAACGTTGGCGAAGCCTGAGGCGCCAAAGAGGCGCAGACCGGCATCGAAAACGCCATAGTCGCCAAACTGGGTGGAAGAGAAGGATAGGTGAATGTCGCCGGGATAGGTGAAGTCGACCTGGTAATTGTCCCAGCAATCGCCGAAGTGGGTGAGGATGTTGCGGCCTCCGGTGACGATCGCCTTGAGCGGACGGGCGCCAAGAAGCCAGTTGCTGAGATCGATGATGTGAATATTCTGCTCGACCAGGATGTCGCCCGAGAGGGCGCGGTCCCAGAGCCAGTTGCGCAGGCGATACTCGTCGGCGGAGGCGCCGGGGTGCGTCTTTTCCGTCGAGGCCGGCGCGTAATAGATGCCCGCCACCAGGGCGATCTTGCCCAGCGCGCCGGCCTTGATCCTTTCCGCGATGGCGGCGATGGGCGGCGCGTTGCGGCATTGGAATCCGACGTCGACGCTTTGCGCGGGCTTGACGCGTTTGGCGATTTCGAGAGCCTGGCGCGCCTGGCGCACGTCGATTCCCACCGGCTTCTCGCAGTAGACGTGCTTGCCCGAAGCGACCGCGGCTTCAAGATGCTGGACGTGGAAGAAAGGCGGCGTGGAGATCTGAATCAGATCGACGTCGGGAGACGCGGCCAGTTGCTCGAAGGCGTGGGGGCCGTGAAAGAGAAGCTTCGTGTCGATGGGGGGGCGGCCAAGGCTCGCGTTGAGCTGGTCGAAGTGGCTGTGGCCGGCGGCGAGCTGGTCGGGGAAAAGATCGGCCAGCGCCACGACCTGCGCGGAGGTGTTCTGGGAGAATGAGTTGGCCACCGCGGTGCCGCGGTTGCCGCAGCCCAGCAGGCCATGCCGCACGGCGGAGTTGGCTGCGTAGCCGAATGCCGTGAGGGGTTTGAGCAGAATCATGCCGGAAGCGGCTGCCGCTCCGGTCTGAACAAAATGGCGACGGTTCATATGTCCTCATTTCATTGTGAATGCCTGGATTGCCTTGCCAGCACGCAAGGAGTGCGGGGCGAAACTTGCTCCTTGTGGAACGGAATCGATCTTTACTTGAACGGTATGTCCACCTCTGCATAACTTCCGGGTGTGGCTGCGTTCACTGCGGCAGCGATGCGTTCAAGGTGAAGTCTGACACGCGCCCATTTCGTGGTGCCGGTCAAAACGACGAGGGCGATTTTGCGTCCGGCGAGGTTCTGCTGGTAGCGAATTCTCCGGTCGGTCGTGAGCAAGAGATCGAGCGCCGCTTCCTCCGCGGCATTCAGCAACGCGCCGTTGTTGAGCCTGTCCCAACCTCGGGATTGGGCCGTGATGACCTTGTGGCCGGGAAGGGCGCGGATGAGGCCCTTGGGCGTTCCGTGGTCAAAGAGAATGAGCATCGACGGGCACGGGGGGTTGCTCTGGCGCTGAGGCGTTGAGGCTCTGGGCTACAAAATTAAGTACTGCCGCGATCTGCTCCCGCGTCACGTCGAATTGCTCCATCACTTCCTCAACGCTTAGATCCTCAAGGTTCTCGATGACGGTCGCGACGGGCAAGCGGGTATCCCGAAACACCCAGGCGCCGCTGACCTTGCCGGGGATGCTTTCGACGGCGGGACATTGGGACCAATCAAGAGCTGCCATGTTCTTACCCTCCTTTTCATCGTAATCCCTTTTCGCATGGCTGAAGAACAGCGTGACGAAGGGGAACCCCCCTTACGCCAGGACTTCGCGGAGGATCTTTTCCAGATAGATCTTCTCCTGGCGCACATCCTCGATCTGCTGCGGGCCTGAGGTTTCGCGCTCGATGGTGATGGCGCCGGTGTAGCCGAGGCGATGCAGCTTGGTGAAGACCTGTTTGAAGTCGACCAGCCCTTTGCCGATCAGCACCTCTTCGCCGAGTTCGCTGGGGTTGGTGGGCCAGCGGCCGTCCTTGGCATGGACGCTGCGCACATGGGGCCCGATGATATCGACAGCGTCGACGGGATTGGCTTTGCCGTAGAGGATGAGGTTGGCCGTGTCGAGGCCGACGGCAAGGTTGGGCAGCGCCACGTCGCGGATCATGCGCGACATGGTGGTCGGGGTCTCCTGGCCGGTTTCCATCAGGAAGTATTGTCCATTGCCCTGGCAATACTCGGCGACGGTGCGGATGGCTTCGACGGTTCCAGCGTAGAGAGGATCGGCGGGATCTTCGGGGATAAAGCCGCAATGCGACTGGACCTGGGGTATGGCGAGCAGTTTGGCAAAGTCGGAAGCCTGGCGGAGGGCGTCGATGCGGGCAGCGCGGGTTTTGGGAGGGACCAGGCCGATGGTGGAAGGGCCGCGCGCAAAGTTCCATTCGAGCGGCGGGGGACCGACCACTTCGACCGTGGTGGCAATCAGAGAGTACTTCGCGAGCAGATCCCCAAACTGGGCCGCGAGCTGCGGCGTGAAGCCGTTGATGTATTCGTCGAGCGAGAGGAAGCAGTTGGAAAAGCCGATCTCGTGTACGCGGCGGAAGGTTGCCTCAGGAGCGCCGAAGGGGCTGATGATCAGGCCCAGATCCATCGGCTTGACCGGGGCCGGGGCGCCGGCAGCGAGGGTTGCAGTGGGGCTAAGCGCGTCCGTGAGGAGGGCGGCGGATGCAGCGGCGAGAAACGTTCTCCGGTTCATGGAGTGTCCTTTCTTGACGGAACAATGAGCAGGAACCTCCCTTTTTAGCACAGAAGGCGGGGTGGTTGCTGGCGCATAGCGGTCCGGGCCGGAATCCTCTATTCCAGGTTCTGCACCTTGGCGCCATCGGCCGGCTTCACCAAAAACTGGTCGTCGGCAAGCGGTTGATTCTCATGCACATCGTCTACGGTGAGGACAATCTGGATTTCGTCGATGGGACGCTTGATGATGACCAGGGAAGGGTATTGGCTGCCTTCAAAGTCCTGGTAGGCCGAATAGGTGACATGGGTCTCGAGGTGGCCTTCGCTGTCGTATATATCTTGTTGATATGGCAGGAGATTGTCGCGCCTGAAGGTGACAACGCGCACCGGTATCAACTCCTGAGTGGCCGGTTTGCGGCGGCTGATGCTGAGTATGTATTCCGGAACGGTGAACAAGTGCTTCCGGGCCGCATCTTCCAGCGTTTCCGAGTCAATCACCACGGAGTACCAATCGTCCGGGTCCAGCCCCCGCACCAGCAAGGCATCGACGAAGAAACCCGGACGCAGGTTCTCCCACGTGTTGAGCGATTTCTTCTTCAGCGAGTTGGAGCCTCTGATGAATTTGTTTTTGGTAGGGACGGACAAGCTAAAGTTCTTTCCATCGCTGCTCATGTCAAAGGCCAGCACACCGAAATACCGCCCCAGCACGCGCAAATCGGAGGGCTTGCGCAGCAGAATGTGCCCCTCGATGCTGGGGTAGTCCGTGGCCACGCCTTCCTTGCTCTTGGCCACGCTGGCCTGAAACTCGACCTTGGCCGTGAGGGTACTGATTGCAGCCCAGCGTTCATTCAGCCGGGCAACCAGTTGCTCCGGCGTGGCCGTTTGGGTAATCACGGGCGCCTTGGGCACCGGCAGTTTTCGAGTGGTTGGGAACAGGGAACAACCCGAGAGCAGGAGGGGAAGGAACAGGGCTGCGGCGGAGGCCAGACGGTAGTTTGCCCTCATCGGCCACCTTCCTGTTTCACGGCATGGCGGTATCCGGCCACGTTGTGGCTTTGCTCTTCCAGGGTATGGGAGAACAGCGACCGTCCCTGGGGATTGGCCCCGGCCGCGACAAAATACAAATAGTCCGTCCTGGCCGGCTCCATGGCCGCTCGCAACGACTTGGCGCCCGGGTTCGCTATCGGGCCCGGCGGCAGGCCAGTGTGCAGATACGTGTTATAGGCGGTATCGCGGCTCAAATCGCTCTGGTAGATGCCACCCCGCCATCGGCCCTGAAGCTCCAGGCCGTAGATCACGGCGGGGTCGGTCATGAGCGGCATCTTTTTGGCCAGCCGGTTCAAGAAGACGCTGGCCACCAGCGGACGCTCCGCATCCACTGCTGTCTCCCGTTCGACCAGCGAAGCCATGGTCACCACTGCATGCACGTCACCCTTCAGTCCCAGTTGGCCGGCCACCGCCCTGAAGCGCCGGACCATTGCGGCACAAATCTGTGCCGGACTTTCCTTGCGTTCAAAATGATACGTGTCTGGAAACAGGTAACCCTCCAGGCTCTTTGCTCCGGGGTCCAGATCGGCCACCAGGCCGGCCTGTTTTACCGCCGCGTCCAGAAAATCCTGGCGCGCGCCAAGCCCTGCCTGTTCCAGCCGTGCAGCGATCTCAAAGATGTTTGCGCCCTCCGGAACAGTCACCGCCCTGGTAAAAACATCGCCGCGCTCAATGCGCGCATAGACCTCCGTTACCGCGACCGGGTGATCGAACCGGTACTCGCCTGCCTGGAGCGTTCCCCGCTTCCACCAGCGCACCAGGTCGAAGGCAAACCGGCTGCGCACCACGCCCGCCGACTCCAGTTGCTGGCCGATCCGCTCCGAAGAAAAGCCCGGCGTCAGCTCGACAAACGTCTCCGCGTTCGGCCCGAACGGCGCCAAGACCAGCCAGGCGGCCGCCCCGGCCGCAAGAAGCGCCAGGAGAAAAGCTGCCAGCAGGATTCCCGCCGCGCCAGAAATCTTGTTCGTTCTTGTCTTCCGTCTGCGGCCTACCATTCAGATGTTCTTGACCCTTCGCTTGTTAAAGACGCGAGAATTCCCCGTGAGGATTCTCTACCTTCGATTGTACCGGGCGGGAAGCCCGGAACAGGGCATTTCTTCCAGGGGCTGTGGGCTTTAAGCTGGAAGCGAGGAGCCAAGAGCTGGAGACTCACGCCCGATATCTCGGTCTCGACGTCGGCAATCGCCGCATCGGGGTGGCTGTGTCGGACGAGCTGGGGCTGACGGCGCAGCCGGTGCTGACGCTGGAGCGGCGCCGTAGCCTGCGAGAGGACTTGCGCTCGCTGGCCAGGCTGGCGCGGCGGTTTGCCGTGGCGGGCATCGTGGTGGGCAATCCGGTTCACCTCTCCGGCGAACTGAGCCCGCAGGCGGCCAGGACGCGGGCTTTTGCCGCCGAACTGGGCGGGCTGACTGGCCTGCCGATCCACCTGTGGGATGAGCGGCTGACCACGCGCGAGGCCCATCAAATTCTGTATGAGGCCGGCCACGCCCGCCAGGAGCACCGCCGGGTGGTGGATCAGGTGGCGGCTACGCTGATTCTGCAGTCGTTTTTGGATCAGGGAACAGAGACTAGGGATCAGGGAATAGGGAACAGGGAATGAATAGGGAATAGGGAACAGAACAGCAGCGGGTCGGCAAGTCAGCGGAGCGCTGAGAACGGATCGGTCCATTTTTGGAGCCGTGACGACCGGCTGTTCCTTAATCCCTATTCCCTGTTCCCTGCCTTCTCCCCCCGCGTATAATCAGAAGTCGAGTTCATTTACCTCTCGCGGATGGAGCAACCCCGCTCCCCGCCACGGACCATGGATGCCCGAGCACATTAAAAAGCAGCTTCTCGCAGAGATCAAAATTCTTGAGCACGAGCTCTCGCACGAGCTTCCCGCGGAAATCAAGAAGGCCGTGGCCATGGGAGATCTGTCGGAGAACGCCGAGTACCACATGGCGAGGCAGCGGCAGGATTTCGTCAATGCGCGGCTGGGCCAACTGAAGAGGCGCATGGCCGAGCTCTCCCTGGTGAACCTGACCAATATTCCCAGGGACAAGGCCGGCTTCGGCTCCACGGTGGTGGTGTACGACTCGACCAAGGACGAGGAGATTGTCTACCGCCTCGTGACCAGCGAGGAGTCCGACGTTTCCAAGGGGCTGATCTCGACGACCTCGCCGATTGGGCGCGGCCTGGTGGGCAAGCGGGTGGGCGACATTGCGACCATCGTCACGCCCAACGGCAAGCGCAACCTTGAAGTTCTGAAACTGACCACCATTCACGATGAAGCGGGCGAAGGCGACCAGGAAAACGGAACCGCCGTCGCCGGCACAGAGCGGTAGCAAGGAAGATTGGAATGACCTGGACCAGCGCTTTCGGCCGCGGCTGCGGCTGGCTTCTCGACCACATTGTGCATGGCCTGGCGCTTACCCGTATCTCTCCGAACGTGCTCACCCTCGTTGGTCTGGTCATCAATATTGTGGCTGCGTTTCTGTTTGGCCACGCCAACGCCAGCAACTCCGGGCGCATGTTTTTCTATGCAGGGATGGTGATATTCGGGGCCGGCATCTTCGACATGGTGGACGGGCGCGTGGCCCGGCGCAACAACCAGGTCACCGTATTCGGCTCCTTCTTCGACTCGGTGATCGATCGCTACTCCGACGTGGTGCTGTTCTTCGGTCTGCTGGTCTATTACGGCCGCATCAACCGCTTCTATTATGTGTCGCTGGTGGCTTTCGTCATGATCACTTCACTGATGGTCAGCTACACGCGCGCCCGCGCCGAGGCGCTGATCGGGCAGTGCAAGGTGGGTTTCATGGAGCGGCCGGAACGAATCGTGCTGGTAATCCTGGGCGCGCTGTTCAACCATTGGGGCGTGATGGCCCCGGTGCTGTGGGTGCTGGCCGTCCTCTCCACCATCACCGTCGCCCACCGCATCATCTACACCTACTCGAAGACGAAGCACCTGGCGCCGATCAGCTGAGGGGTTTGCTCGTCAAAGGCCGCGCAGAGGGCTGTTGCTGTTTCGGGCACTGTGCCCTGGCCGGGAACTCCTGTTTTCCCATGCGGTTGAGGTAAAGTGATACCGTACTGGCATATTCAATAAAGGAGGAGGTGCAGCCATGGCGCAACATCCGTTTTTGAAGTCCATCCGCCCGATCAACCTGCTCTCCTTCGGGCCGAATACCGAGGATATCGAGCTTAGGCCGCTAAACATTTTGATCGGGCCGAATGGCGGCGGGAAGTCGAATCTGATTGAGATTCTTGGACTGCTCAGTAAGCTGCCTGATAAGGACCCTTGGAAATTTGTCACGCAGGCTGGTGGCGTGGACGAGTGGATTTGGAAAGGAGTTCTCAAGCCGAATACGGCTACCGCCGTGCCTCCCTCAATCCAGATAGCGTACCAGCCAGCCGATACCACCGCGCCGCACAATTACAAGATTGAGTTTACAAAGAACCAGTCCACGTATTCATTCGATGTGCGCTCCGAAAATATCTGGGTGGATGTTCCCCAGGATCATCGCCGAGTTGCATATGTTAATAGGCCCTCAGACTCTCCCGATTCGGCCTTCATTTATGTCGGCACGAGTGAGATGTCCAAAGCCAAAGCACTTAACATCAAGCTGTCCCTTCTTGCCCAACTCGTAGATCCGTTCAATTATCAGGAGCTTTTTTACTTGGGACAGAAGCTGGCCAAGACAGTACTCTATTGTGATTGGGTTTTTGGGAGAGGCTCGGAAATTCGTGAACCACAACCTGTGGGATTCGATAGTTACAGGCTTGCGGGAGATTCGATCAATTTAGCGCAGGTTCTCAAAGCGTGGCGCGATCGGGGCGACCAAGCGGTTTTTGATCGGTTGATTGAACTGATGCGCACATTCTATGAACCTGTAAAAGATGTGGATACTGAGTTGCTCGGAACTCATCTGCGCCTCATGGTCAAAGAAGACGGACTGAGTTCCCGCACTCCGGCCACTCGTCTTTCGGATGGCACCTTGCGCTGGCTCATGTTGCTTATCATCTTGCTCGATCCAGCGCCGCCGCCGGTTATCTGCATCGACGAGCCCGAACTTGGCCTCCACCCCGACATTCTTCCCACGCTGGCCGATCTGCTGCGCGACGCATCCACGCGGACACAGTTGATCCTGACCACGCATTCCCGGACACTGGTGGAGTGTTTCTCCGATGACCCTGAAAGCGTATGCGTCTGCGAAAAATTCGATGGCGCAACAGAGATCAAGCGGCTTGAAGCTGACCGCATGAAGGTCTGGCTCGATAAGTATTCGCTGGGACAGCTCTGGTCCAGTGGGGAAATCGGAGGAAACCGCTGGTGAGCGCCACGATCTTCTTCGAGGGCGGAGGGAACATCGAAGCCACGCAGTCGAAATGCAGGGAGGGTCTTTCTCAATACTGCGCAAAACTCAAGCCAAAGGGGAGCCGCTTGAGAATCGTCGCGGCCGGCGGCCGTGAGCAGACCTTTGACAAGTTCAAGAGAGCCGCCGGGAATAGCCGCGCTGACGAGAAAGTGGCCCTCCTGGTTGATTCCGAGGGACCGGTTACCTCACGCACTTCAATCCAACATCTCCATGAACAGGACGGATGGGACTTTGCTGGGCTGCCGAATTGTGAAGCTTTCCTGATGGTTCAAACCATGGAGGCGTGGTTCCTGGCCGACCGCAAAGCACTTGCGGGATTTTACGATGGCGGTTTTTTGCCGAAAGCGCTTCCAGGTAGTGCCACGAATGTCGAGATCATTCGTAAGGCGGATGTTGAGCCGGCACTGAAGAAGGCGACAAAAGGAACCAATACCAAAGGCGAATACCACAAGATAGACCATGGCTCTGCCCTGTTGGCTCTAATCGACCCGACCAAAGTCGGTGACGGCTCGCCCCACGCAGCCAAGTTTCATCAATTCCTTCGATCCCTCTGAACAACCGCGGTCAGCCTAGCAGTTCACCACCACGGCCGAGCAGCCCTCTTTGACGGGCTTCCATTGCACCAGGAAGCTGGTCAGGGCCGAGGACTCCAGATTGCGCATGGCTTCGAACTCGCCGCCCTTCTGGCTGTAGAGCAGCGTTCCTCTTTCGCTGAGGACGGCCAGCGCAGGCACGCCCCGGCGGAGAGGAATCTTGTATTTTTCGGCGATGTCGAGATTGGCGTCCATGTACCCGATGTTCACGTGAACCAGGACGAAGTTGGCCTCGAGGATGGGCCAGTTCCTGGCGTCATGGAAGTAGAGGTCCAGCACCTGGCAGTCGCCGCACCAGTTGCCGCCAAAATCGAGCAGGATGCGCTTGTGGGTTGCGGCGGCTGTCTTGAGGGCGGCGGCCAAATCGGCCTTGGCCTGCGACGGATCGGGATAGATGTCGCGGCCGGCGGAGCGGGCGGCGCCGGGGGCAAGGGCCAGGATAGCGGCAAGGGCGAGGAGCTTGACTGTCTTCAACGGCGCAACCCTCCACATCTGCTTTCAGTCTGCCACAAAGATGCGGCGCGGTTCCATTTTCGTGCCACGATGCGGGCGCCCGAGGATTTACTCTGGAGATCGGATGTCAAGCCACAGCGAACTGCGCAAACGTCTGGAGTCGGCGGCCTACCCCGACCTGGGAGCGATGATGGAGGGCTATGCGCAAGCGGCGGCTGAGTTGGGAAAGCGCGAGTTCCGGCAGAAACTGGACTTTACCCCTGAATCGATCGACGGGCTGGACGAAATCCTGGTGCTGGTGGGGGAGAGCCCGGAGCTGGATGTGGACTTCGAGGTGCGGCTTTGGGGCAGCTACCTGGGCGAGATGCTGCGGCGGCGGTACGCGGGGAGCTGGGAGATGACGCAGTATCCCGGCGGGGTGGCGGCGGTTCCGGCTGTGGAGGTGCGGGGCTCGCGTCTGTTTCCGCTGATGAAGGTCTACCGCAGGCTGACCGCGGGCGAAGAGGAAGACCTGCGCGGATTTTTCACCATGGTGACGGAGCGGCTGGGCAGGCCGGCGCAGGTGAACTAAGGCCTTCCGCGCACCAGGGGCTGGCCAGTGGTTCGTGGTTTCCAGCCTGGGGCGCGATGAAGCCGCTCCCCAGCCAGCAAGGAAGACTTGTCGCTGGGGACCGCGGTTCCGCGCCGAAGGTGGGGCACGGGGCCTGCCGGAGCGTAAGCAGATTGCCGGCCCTGCGCGGGGATACGGCTTTGTGCGACAATAGCCACTGAGAATGCGTGCCGGTTCAGCGCGGTGCGAGGAGGATGAGATGGGCGAATTACTTCAGCCATGGCACCTGGTGGTGTTGGGCGTGGTTGCATTCCTGCTGTTCGGCGCCAAGCGGCTGCCGGAGTTGGGTAAGGGTCTGGGCGAGGGCTTGAAGGGCTTCAGGGAAGGCATCAAGGGCGTGACCGATCCTCCTGCTCCCGCGCCGACCGTGCAGCAGAATGTGGCTCCGGCGCCGCCGAGTTCGGCGCCGATCGAACCCAAGTAAGGCGCTGCGGCTCGAAAGACTCCGGGGCGGGAATTCGAGCCCGGCCGGTTGCTCTTGCCGGAGCCGTGCAATTTGATCGATGAGAACCCGACGGCCTGTGCGGATGCACAGGCCGTTTTGCGTCCTGGAGGCGGCGATTGGCGTCCGCCCGGCCTCTTCGGGGGAAACGCGGAAAAGCGTCCGGCTGCCCGAGCGGGCCAAGCAGTGTGTATAATCCCCGCCATCGGAAATTCTCATTGAAAGTCCCGATCGGAATAGCCGGGTTGCGTCCCGATTCAGGCGCATGCGGACAGTTTGAAATCTGAAGGAGATTCGATTATGGGAGATTTTCTCCAACCGTGGCACCTCGTCGTCTTGGGGATAGTGTTCATTCCTTGTTTGCTGATCGTGGTCCTTCCGTTCTGGCAGATATTCAAGAAGGCCGGATTTCCCCCGGCCTTGAGCCTGCTGATGGTGGTGCCGTTCGTGAGCCTGATTGTGATCTTCGTTGTGGCCTTTTCCGAATGGCCCGCACTGAAGAAGTCGGCGCAAGGGCCTGGCTGGATTCCACCTGCATCCTGAGCCGCTCTAAACGCTGAGAAGCGCCACGGCGCCCAGCGCCAGGACGATGCCTGCCCATTGGCTGCGGGTGGGCCATTCGCGCAGCACCAGCGCGGCCAGCAGGATGGTGCCGGCCGGGTAGAGCGAACAGACCAGCGCGGCCACGTCGAGGCGGCCAAAGCGGGTGGCCTGGAGATAAAAGAGGTTGCCGACGGTGTCCAGCGCTCCGGCCAGGATGCCGAAGAGCCAGAAGCCGCGCCATGGCGCTTTGGGCGGCATCGCCAGGAGAACCAGCAGCAGAGCCACGACGCCCGCGGCCCGGGCCGAGGTCATGACCCACATCATGCCGCCTCCACTGGCCATTTTGAAGAGAATCAACTGCGTGCCAAACCCGAGACCGGCAAGCGCGCCCAGCAGGAGCGCGGCCGGGGGAGTGGGTATTTCCTTGGCCCCGGGGGCCCTGGCGGCGGGTCCGTGCGTAATGAGCCAGATGGCGGCGAGGCCTATGGCCAATCCTGCGGCGGTAAGGGGGGTGGGCAGGCCGTCGTGAAAGAGCGAAAACAGGACGGGGACCAGGGCGGTGAGCAGGCCGGTGAGGGCCGCGGTCAATCCCATGGCGCCCATGGCCAGGGCGCGATAAAAGACGGCCAGGGCCAGTGAGCCCTCAAAGCCGCCCAGCGCGGCATAGAGGAGAAAATGCGGGCCAGGGACGGCAAGCCGGATTCCGAGGCAGATTGCCAGCAGAACGAGCAGGGAGAAGATGTGGCCGGAAGCCACCAACAGCAGGGCGGGAGCGCGGCGCGCGCCCAGGCCGCCCACAAAGTCCGAGCCGCCCCAGGTGGCGGCCGACATCAGTCCCAGGCCAGCCGCGGCTCCTGAGGAATTCATGGGCTACCGGGACATCTGCGCCGAGGGGTAATAGCCGGGCTTGGCGATCACTTCCAGACCGGGCCGGTCGACGCGCACGTCGATCTTGCGGTACCTGCCGTCGTAGATCGACTCGTGGCTGGCGTAGACCAGCGTGTACTGGTTACGCGCCTCCTCGGCAATCCTGGCGTAGCTTTTCTCGATGCCGTTCAGCTCGCGCTCGGAGTCAAGAAAACCGCCGGTGGCCACTGTGTAGCCGTACAGCCGGTTGTCGTACATGGTGAAGGGCAGGTGAATGCGGCTCACGTAGCCCTCGCCCCAAAGGGCGGAGGTGCCCACCGCCGTGCCATAGACGGCAATTTCGTTGGTCTGGAGATAGCGCACCACCTCCTTGTAGGTGGCCTTGCTTCCGCTTTCCTTGCCGTCGGAGATGACGTAGATAATGCGGCGGCGGCCTTTGGGGCGGGTCGACAGCTCCTTGGCGGCGGCCAGAATGGCGTCGTTGAGGGTGTGAATCTCCTTGGGAATGGTGATGAACGAGGGGCTGCCGACCGAACGTCCCTGCTGGATGTTGGGGTCAACGCAGTTGCCGTTCTCGCGGATGTTGCAACCTGCCAGCGGGCCGCTGTTGACGGGCACCAGTTCCTCGGTTCCGGTGGCCTTGGTCAGGGCCAGCACGGCGGGCAGACGGCTGCTCTGGCCGCCGGTGAAGCCGGTCTTCTCCTGGGCCCCGTTGCTGTAGGCAAAGACCGCTGCCTCGTCATAAGGAGTGAGTGCGCCCTGAATCGCGTCCAGGGAGTTGTTCACCTTGGCCATCACGTCGGAGGTCAGGCTCTGGTCGATCACAAAGGCGATCGAAAGCGGGAACGGATCCACGACGAACTCCTTCACTGGTTCGCGCGTGTCGTTCTCGAAGACCTTGAAATCGCGCCAGGTGAGGCCGGGGACCAGCTTCCCCTTGGGATCCTTGACGGTGACTGGAACCTCGACGTAGGTGACGTTCAGCCGGATCAAGGTGTCGGTCCTTTCCACGCCCTCCCCGGTTGCGGGCAACTCAGGAGGGGTGGTTTGAAAGTTGTCCTTGCCCTGAGTGGAGGGCGCCTGGCTGCTGGGCGCCTGCTGGTTAGGAGCAGCCGAGGACGAATTGGGCGCAACCGGCTCATTCCCCACGCCCTTGCCGGGCGTGATGGCGGAGCCGTCCATGCCCGTCAACGGCGGGGGCGCCTGGGGCGCGGGGGCATCGGGAACGGCGGCCTGCTGCTGCTGTTGGGCCACAGCCGCCGGGCTCCAATGGGGGTTGAAACTCAGAAGCGCCGCCAGCGCCATTGCCGTCAAACGAAGCTTCAAAGGTATTCTCCATGGGTCAGTTGTCAGTTTTCAGCGGTCGGTTAAAACCATCCCCGATCACTCGTGAATCCGCCGCTTCCAGTGGTCGGTTGCGGGCGGTCAGCGGCTACCAACAACTGAGAATTGACAGCGGAGGGCTGACAACTGGCGAAAAACCAGCCAGCAAGGCTGCCTTCGTCAGAGTATCAGACGCGCCGGCAGCGCGCAGGTTGCGCGCCAGCCGGGAAAGAGTTCAGGTATGCTTTCTTCGTAGTCCAGGTTTCGTCTAAAGGACCAGAATGCGCATGCGATGGAGAGTTGCCGCTTTGTTGCTCGCCCTGCCGGGGGTGGTTCCGGCGGCGTGGGGCCAGCTTGCCCCTTCGCCGGACGCGCCGCCGGTGAGCACCGCGCCGGCACCGGGGCCCGAGGAAGAGTCGGTGGCTACCTTCAAGCTAAATGTCAACCTGGTGGACGTGTTCTTCACGGTGAAGGACAAGGGCGGGAATCTGGTTCCCCACCTGACCAAGGACGACTGCACCATTACTGAAGACAAGGCGCCGCAGAAGCTCAAGAGCTTTGTGGCTGAAACCCAACAGCCGATTACGCTGGGCATTCTGCTGGACACTTCAGGGAGCCAATACCGCGTGCTGCCCCTGGAGCAGGAGGTGGGAAGCCAGTTTCTGGAACGCGTGCTGAGGCAAAAGGACGAAGCGTTTCTGCTCTCCTTTGACGTGAACGTGGACCTGCTGCAGGACTACACCAACAGCGCCCGGCTGCTTTCGCGGGCCATGAGCAAGGCGGAGATCAACACCGCGGGCGGCAATGGAGCGGCGGGGATTCCGGGAGCAGGCGGGGGAACCATTCCCACCATCGGAACACCCAAGGGGACGCTGCTTTACGATGCGGTCCTCCTGGCCTCGAACGAAAAGATGAACCAGGAGACGGGACGCAAGGCGATGATCCTGCTGACCGACGGCGAGGACGAAGGAAGCGTCCACAAGATCGGCGAGGCGATTGCCGCAGCGCAAAAGTCCAACGTCCTGGTCTACACGATTCTGATCGCCGACCGGGGCTTCTACGGAGGCTTTGGTTACAGCGGCTTCTCGGCCATGAAGAAGATGACCGAGGAGACCGGAGGCCGGCTGATCGATGTGGGCAACAACGGCAAGAAGCTGGAGGCCGCCTTCCAGCAGATCGAAGACGAATTGCGTACCCAGTATGTGGCCAGCTATACGCCCAGCAACCTCAAGCTGGACGGCACGTTCCGGCATCTCGGGGTGGAATGCCGAGGGGATGGGATGAAGGTGCAGGTGCGCAAGGGCTATTACGCAACGGCGCCACAAGACTAGGTCTCTGACCGCTCGATTTCGCACATCGGGGTTCACGGTTTCCCACCCCGTCACCGGAAAAAAAGGCGAAAGGATGGGGCACGGAGCTGGTACAAAAACAAGCGGTCGGAGACCTGGCGGAAATGTCGGTTTCAGGTTTGGGTAGGCCGCATAAGTTGTGCAAAAAGTCTAGAGAAAGGCCCGGGTTGTCCTGTTTTCAGACAGTTTGTTACGTTCGACTCATTCGACGGTAATCTGGCGCGTGGAGTTAGTCTTCTCTAATATCGGTACAGGCGGGAAAAACTTGAGGCTGCCCATGAAAGAATTTTCAGCCTCGACAATCCCAGCTCTCAGGAGCCTGCCATGATTACCAATTGCGCCGCCAATGAAGGCTTTGAGATCAGCCCACGGTTTCGCCGGACCATTGAAGAGCGGATCGCCCGGCTGGAGAGGGATGCCGAGTCCGACGAGGCGAAAGTGGCCGCACTCGTAGACGGCGACCACATCCGCAGGCAGATGCGGCTGGTGGCCCTCGAGCGGTCAGAGGCTCTGCGCATGAGGCTGTTCCTGGATCGCTCCAGCACGCGCCTTCCCCGGCCACTGATCGCGCTGTGAAAAAACAGGGAACAGGGAACAGAAAACAGAAAACAGAAAACAGGGAACAGAAAACAGGGAATAGGGAATAGGGAACAGAAAAAGAAGCCCGGTTCTGAAACTCCGCTCCCGGCTCCCATGAAATACAATAACGACGCCTTCTGTCCAAAGAACTTGGAGCACCGGGCGGGAATTGAACCCGCGAATACAGGTTTTGCAGACCTGCGCGTTAGCCGCTTCGCCACCGGTGCTCGTGAAACAGGGGTCAGAGATCAGGGATCAGCCGTCAGCCCTCAGGCCTGTGAGGCCCATAATCTCCGGCTCAACCCGTGTTGCCGTTCCCCGTTTCCTGACAACTGACAACTGACAACTGACTGCTGACAACTGACTGCTGACAACTGACTGCTGACAACTGACAACTGACTGCTGACAACTGACCTCTGAAACTAAAAAACCCACCGCGCCTTGTGGCGGGTGGGTCGTCTGGAGATCCTTTGTTTTCGGAATCTAGCCCAGAGAACACGCCCGCGTGGCGCAGCCCTGACAGCAGCAGCACAGACAGATTGCGGGAGTGGAGAAACTGGTCATCGAAATCCTTTGCCTGCCGAGTGCTCTCACAGAATTGCACAGAACCGCACAGGGCAGCATAGCTGTAGGCTATAGCGTGAGCGGAGGCGTGTCAAGCGATGCCTGGGCAGGGACAGGGCCGACGCATCTTAATTTTTCAACAAACTCCCGGCAGAAAAAGCGAATGCCTCTGCCGTTGTTTGTCCCGTCGGAGGGAGCAGGGGCATTCATGCCCCTGAAATCATGCTCGAAGCGATAGGGCTTTAGCCCCGGGCCTTTTATTTCCGGCCAAGGGATGCCCGGGCCTGAAGGCCAATCCATCAGGCGCTCTCTTCAGGGGCATAAATGCCCCTGCTCCCTCCGAAAGCAATCGCCCGCGTGAGAATCGCGGCACAAACTGCCAGCGCAGCGAAGTTTAGATGCGTCGGCCCTGAAGAGGGATCGATGGAGCTGGATTATTTCGTGGTGGATGTTTTCACCGAAACGCCGCTGGCCGGCAACCCGCTGGCCGTGGTGATGAACTGCGTGGGTCTGACGCCGGAGCGGATGCAGGCCATTGCGCGCGAATTCAATCTGTCGGAGACCACGTTTGTGGAGCGGAGAGCGGCTGCGGTGGAACAGGCTGAGGGCGTGCGGGTGCGCATCTTCACTACCGGGGAGGAGCTGAACTTTGCCGGCCATCCTACGCTGGGAACAGCCAGCGTGCTGAAGCTCGACGCGCCCGATACCCTCAAGGGCGGCACGGTAACGCTGAAGCTCAACGTGGGCGCGGTTCCGGTGCGCTTTGCCGGGGAGAGCCTTTTCGGGGAGATGACGCAGCGGGACCCGGAGTTTGGCGCGGAGCTGGATCGCGGCGAGGTGGCGCGGCTGACCGGGCTTGCCGAAGAGGATCTGGACCCCGGGCTGCCGCCGCAGATTGTCTCCACGGGCACGGCATTCGCCATTGTGGTCTTGCGGTCGCATGAAGCATTGGCGGGACTCAGGGTGAGCCGTCAGGAGGCCGCGGCGTGGCTGCTGGCGCGCGGGGCGCGGTGGTTCTATGTGCTGGGGCCAACCGGCGGAGACGCTCCCGCGTGGCGCGCCCGCATGCAGTTTTATGGCGGTGAGGATCCGGCCACGGGATCTGCGGCCGGATGCGCCATCGCCTACCTGGTGCAGCGTGGCGCCGTGGCGGCAGGCCAACGCATTGCTCTGGGCCAGGGGGTGGAGATCGGCCGGCCGAGCGATCTGTATCTTTTTGCTCAGGTGAAATCGGCGAAGGTCAGCGATGTGCGCGTGGCAGGCAGCACTGTTCTCGTGGCAAAAGGACGGCTTTTCCTGCCGTGATGCACATTCTTTCAACAGGTATTCATCGTTGCAAGTGACTATAAGTGTTCATCCTAGCCATTTTTCCCTTGTTTCATGGGGATTTTCAGAGTGGAATTCGCTTGCCGTTCCCTCTTCCCACGGACCTCGAAGGCTCGTACTGTTGGCTTTCATTGAAGCAATTTAACCGGCGCCAAAGTCGGTCTTGCCCTCAGGCATCCTGCCCAAACTGATTGCGAGCGAAGGCTAGTCTCCTGGATATCGAATGCCAGAAGCAGCCTTGCGGGAAAGTCGCGCCCAACTGGGCCGCCGACACAATCCGCAGGGCCACTCGGGCTGCAAGATCAACCAGGATAGGGCTGCCTCGTCTCCGATCGGCGGACCCCGGTAATCCATCACGCCAGCCAGCCGGAAGAGCGGGCAAGGACGGAGTGTTGCCGAGCGGACGGACAAGCAAACTGAACCATGGAAATTGAACCAAGGAGCTTACCCCAAATCATGCGACCCAAGAAAGTTATTCTCTGCGTGGACGACAATGAACAGGAGCTTTCCGTGCTCAAGTTCATGCTGGCAACTAACGGATATCGAGTGCTTTCGGCCTCCGCCGGGCAAGAGGCGATCGGCATATTTGCCGGGACGCAAGTGGACCTGGTTCTGACGGATTACGGCATGCCGCAGATGAATGGGAGCCAACTGGTGGACAGGCTGAAACAGATCGCGCCGCATATTCCCATGATTCTGCTGGGCGACCCGCAGAGGATGGGCGGCGATATCCACGCGGCCGATGCGCTGCTGGCGAAGAAGAGTTGCTCTGCACAGGAACTGCTGGAACGGATCAAGGTGATGAGCGCGCGCAAGCGCGGACCGCGCAAGGGCGCGGTGCGGCTGGCGGCGATGGCGGAATTGGCGGTGGCTTCGTAAGCAGTTGTCAGTAATGAGTTGTCAGTAATCGGTTGTCGGTAGCCGGCTGTCAGTGGTCGGGGACCGCGGATTACTGAAACGTAAACATTGCCTGACAGCCGCCGATTCGGCCAACTCCCGAGTAGCCGGCAACTCTTCCGTCAGCGGATTGGAGAAGGAAGACCTGGCCATCGGTTTTCTCTCTCCATGGCGAATGGCCCCAATCGCAGCAGCCGCATTCTGAGGCGGTGCGACAGCATCCGCGAACATCCATGTGCCCTGGGCGCTATAACCCTACGTGCAAATTCGCGTTAAACCAGGACGCCCCGGCCCGGGTGTTTTCTTTGCGCCCATGCATGGCGCGTCCCCTCAAAGCTCTTCACACACTTGACTAGAAACATTGCCGTCTGAGCGGCGACTGATACACTTGGCACGCCCTGAGGTTGACGCCATTGCCTGGGCTGAATCGGCTCTGAACCATAGCGGACAGGAGGTTGTTCATTGTTGCAATCGCATGAGAGAGAGCATGGGGAGCAACGCATCGCAACCAACACGCGTGTCCTGTTCAGATCATGGCTGCTCCTTATCGGCTGCCTTTGCTCTTGTCCTGCTTCATTCGCAGGCGCATCCGCGGCGAAGGCTGTCATCGTGGCCTATGTCTTTCCGCAAAACAATGCGATTCGCGCGGGCGAGATAGCGGCGCAGAAACTGACGCGCATCAACTATGCCTTCGCCAATATCCAGGGTGGCCGCATCGTCAATGGTTTTGCCAACGACGATCGGAACATGGCCGCGCTGGTGGCGCTGAAGCAGGAAAACCCCTCCCTGACGGTGCTCGTCAGTGTGGGCGGATGGCTGTGGTCGGGAGCATTTTCCGATATGGCGCTGACCAGACAGAGCCGTGGCATCTTCATCGCCAGCGTGGCCGGGTTTATGGATCGCCATCAACTCGATGGGTTGGACATCGACTGGGAATATCCGGGGCTGCCCGGCGCCGAAAGTCATTTTCGCCCCGAGGACAAGCGG
The DNA here is from genome assembly GCA_003139795.1 of Acidobacteriaceae bacterium. Classification (GTDB taxonomy): domain Bacteria; phylum Acidobacteriota; class Terriglobia; order Terriglobales; family Acidobacteriaceae; genus Telmatobacter. The sequence continues at coordinate 48,038 of PLGM01000212.1, forward strand.
AATTACACGCTGTTGCTGAAAGAACTGCGCATGCGCTTCGACCAGTTGGAAAAGAAGCTTCACCGGCGGCTCTATATCACCGTTGCTACCGGCGCTTCGTCCGAGTTTCTCGCGCATACCGAGATGGACAAGGTGCAGAAGTATGTTGATACGGTGAACCTGATGGCGTACGACTACTACGAGCCTTCCTCCGATGCAGTTACCGGGCACCATGCGCCCCTGTTCACCAGTCAATACGACCCCAAGAAGATCTCGGCCGACAATTCCGTTCAGGAGTATGAGCAGGCCGGCGTTCCAGCCGCGAAAATCGTGCTCGGCGTTCCCTTTTATGGGCATGTCTGGGGCGAGGTGCCCGACACCAACCATGGTTTGTTTCAGCCGGGGAAAGAGGTTCCGCATGGCTACGCGCAGTATGGCGATTCGCCGGAGGCGATGCTGAAAAACGGATTCATCCGCTACTGGGACCCCATCGCTTCGGTTCCTTTCCTTTACAACCCGGAGAAAAGGATCTTCGTATCCTATGAAGATCCGGAGTCGCTGGCGTTGAAATGCAAGTACGTGCTCGATCGCAAACTCCGGGGCGTCATGTTCTGGGATTATGAGGGCGATGCCACCGGGGCGCTGCTCGATGCAGTCAATGCCGGGCTCCACAGCAATCCAAACACGCAAGGCGCGAGCAAATGACCACAACTGCACAAACGCCGTCCATTGGTATCGCAGGGCAGGCGGTCACAACACGGCTGGCCTCCATCGATATCTTCCGCGGCCTCACCATGACGGTGATGATCTTCGTCAACGAACTGGGAGAGGTCAAGGGTCTGCCCTGGTGGAATTACCACATGAAGGCCGATGTCGATGCCATGACCTATGTCGATATGGTCTTCCCTTTCTTCCTGTTCGCCGTCGGACTGTCGATGCCGCTTGCCATCCGGCAGCGGCTGAAGAAGAACCCGTCCCTGCCGGCGCTCTGGCTGCACGTCGCGCTTCGAACCGCCAGCCTCATGGTGCTCGGACTTATCCTGGCCAATGCCGAAGCAGGCGATGCGTCGCGCATGGGCATCAGCCCCTTTGTGTGGGCGATTGTTGCCCTCACCGGCGCGGCGCTCTTCCTGAATGTGTATGGCGAATCCAGGCGCTATGCCGCGCTGCACCGCTGGCTGCGCATCATTGGCCTTCTCCTGGTCATTGCGATGTTCGCGATTTTCCGCCGCAGCGCGGAACCTGGACACGGTTCCTGGATCGATATCTCCTATCCGGAGATTCTCGGCCTGATTGGCTACACCTACCTGGCCGTGGCCATTCTCTACATTCCAACGCGCCGCTGGCTCTGGGCGCCGCTGGCGTGGTTTGTCGCAATGATGGCGCTGAATGCCCTCACGGCGGCGCAGTGGTTTACCGTTACCGAGAGCTTCCCGTACTATATCTGGCCGTTCAGTAACGGAGCCATGGCCGGAGTTACCCTGGCCGGCATCGTTACGTCCGTCATCTTTCTTGGCGATCACCGTTGGCGGACGCTTCGCCGGAAGGTACTTCTCGGGCTGGCGTTCGGCTTCTCGGCGCTCGCAGCGGGATGGCTACTCACTCCGCTCGGCATTTCCAAGATCAGAGCTACGCCCACCTGGAGCCTCTATAGCATTGGCGCGGCGGTTCTGGCGTTCACCGCGCTTTATTGGATCTGCGACGTAAGAAAACGGACCGCATGGGCCTTTTTTGCCCGTCCCGCGGGCTCCAATACATTGACAACCTATTTGCTGCCGGACTTCTGGTTTTACATCCTTGCCGCGGCGGGCATCCGGTACTTCGACACGCACCTCAATTTCTCCTGGCCGGGAGCTGTAAAGTGCGCTGTATTCACGGCGTTCATTCTGGCCGTTGCCGCACTCCTTACTCGGTGGAGGGTCCGATTGCAGCTCTAACAGGCAGTGGCCGGCCCGAGTACGGGGCATATGCCAAACTTGACACGGAGGAAAATGCGATGAAATCCGCAAAGCTGTTGCTGCTGGCCGGCGATTTTGTTGAGGACTACGAGATCATGGTTCCGTTTCAGGCGTTGCAAATGGTGGGCCACACCGTCCATGCGGTCTGTCCCGGCAAGAAAAAAGGCGAGCAGGTGCGCACGGCCATCCACGACTTTGAAGGCGACCAGACCTACTCTGAGAAGCGCGGCCACAACTTCACGCTGAACGCGACCTTCGACGAGATCGATCCCGCGGATTATGACGCGCTGGTGGTTCCCGGAGGCCGCGCGCCGGAATATCTGCGGCTCAACGCCCGGGTGCTGGAGGTGGTTCGATCCTTTGACCAGGCGGACAAGCCGATTGCCGCCCTCTGCCACGGGCCTCAACTGCTGGCTGCGGCGGGCATTCTGAAAGGCCGCAAACTGAACGCCTATCCGGCTTGCGCGCCGGAGGTGGAGTTGGCCGGGGGAACCTTTGTCCCGGTGGACTTTTTCGACGCGGTGGTGGATGGAAAGCTGGTCACCGGTCCGGCGTGGACGGCCCATCCGGCCTGGCTGGCGCGGTTCCTTCAGGTGCTGGAAGCTCATCTTGCGGCCCCGGCTGCCTGAGAACCGCCAAGATCCCGGCGTACCGCAGGTCCCATCCGTTGAGTGTGCCGGTTGCGTTGCGGCGCGGCCAGGCGGGCTGCGGAAAAGGGCGAATTCGGTGGCGGCGTCACTCTAGCCCCCTCGCCGCTTCTGGGTCCTGAATCCTGGAATTGGCCAAGGTGTTCCATCCGCTGACGATTTCATTGTTCCCCTTTTGGAATACGGGTTCTTCGCCCCGGCAACAGTCTGCGCTTGACGATTCCACGCGAGAGTGCGCATACTCGCCACTTGGGGCCAGGCTGGAGCGTTTTCCCCGCGCCAACGGGAGTTGGCTTTTTATGGATATCGTTGTGCTTCGTCTTCTTTTTGTGGCCCTTCTTGCCGGGGTCTGTTATTTCCTTCATCCCTTCGGCTTGACAGGATGGGTGAGTGCGGGCGTGGGCGCCGCGGCGGCCGGCGCGGTGATCGTCTTTGAGCTGCGGGTGCGGGCGTTAACGCTGCGGCGGCTGATCGGCGCGGTGGCGGGCAGCGTGCTGGGCATCTTTGGGGCGGCGCTTTTCTGCCTGGTGCTGCGTTCGGCGCCATTGAGCGGGGCTAATTCGGCGGCGTTGCAGATTTTTGTGCTGCTGCTGATGACCTATGTAGGGCTGCTGGTGGGGGCCAGCAAGGGCGACCTGCTGAACCCGGCGGCGCTGGGCACGGTGTTCAGCGCCGAACGGCCTTCGCGCAAGAGCGCCAAGGTGCTTGACACCAGCGTGATCATCGACGGACGGATCGCCGACATCGCCGAGGCGGGATTCATCGACGGCATGATGGTGGTGCCGGAGTTCGTGCTGCGAGAGCTGCAGATTGTGGCCGACTCGACCGATGGATCCAAGCGGCAGCGGGGACGGCGCGGGCTGGATATGCTGCAGCGGATGCAGTCGAGCACCAACATCCAGGTGCAGATCGTCCCCGACGACTTCCCGTCGATCCGCGAGGTGGACCTGAAGCTGCTCGAGCTGGCCAAGAAGTGGGAGGCCAAGGTGGTGACCAACGACTTCAACCTGAACAAGGTGGCCCACCTACACCACGTGGAAGTGCTGAACATCAACGACCTGGCCAACGCGCTGAAGCCGGTGGTGCTGCCCGGCGAAAAGATGAATGTGCTCATCCTGAAGGAAGGCAAGGAGTACAACCAGGGGGTGGGCTACCTGGACGACGGGACCATGGTGGTGGTAGATCACGCGCGCAAGCTGATCGGCAAGTCGGTGGACATTTCAGTAACCAGCGTGCTCCAGACGGCGAGCGGGAAGATGATCTTCGGCAAGCTGGACGAGAACGGGAGGAGCGGGGAGGCGCCGCGGCCGGGACCGGTGGAGGTTGCGCATTGAGGTTCTTGTTTCCCACCGCGAAGAACGCGTCAAGGAGCGGGCGCCCGGATTTGTGGGCGGGGAAGCGGCGGGAAAAGCCGCGGGCTTTCAAAAGGGAATCATATCGCTGACTTGCTGACGCCGACCCCATTTGAAGGCCAGGGTCATCCCTCGACAACCGGCTTTGCCCGGTAATCGGGCGGATGCTGGTGTGATCGCCGGATGTGGTCTGTAAACTCGGTCCAGACGGTAACGATAATGCCCCTCTACGCCAGTGGGCTGAGGAAAATACGCCGCAACCTGCTGCGGGTGCAATCCGGTCAGAAGCCGTGGGTCGAAAAGGTCGGCTTCTTTACCCCCGAACAGATTGCCCAGATAAACGCAGCACGTATCGCCATGGGGTTCCCCGCTTTGCGTCCCGAGATACTGTTCCATGGTCGCCATCTCTATAACAGCAGATGCGTAGCGGATGCCTATACGATCGATCAGGTTTTGGAGCAGATTGTGAGCGCGCTCTCGGATGCATCGGTGGTTGATCCCTCGCCTCCTTCGGTGGTCATCCGCAATCCCAACAAGAGACTGGACCATAGGGGAAAGCTGGTGAACGACGAGGCGGTGTTCGAATGCAGTGGCAGGGAGCCGTATGCAGACCTATATTCCGTAGTCCCCGATGGCGATGGACTGAAGCAGAAGCCTAAAAAGACGATAGGGTCACTCGGAGAGTGACCCTATCAATAACCGAAGGATGTTTATGCCAGGGTAGCGTCTTCGTTCCTGACCTCAACCCTTCGACATTCATAACTCTGCGCTTTTCCCACCACGATGTCAAGCAGAAAACAGCCTGCTCCCCGGTGACAGCAAATCCTGGTAGGCCATAAACCCAACCAGCCGTTGAGCTTCCCGATCTCCGCAGATCCTGGTATACCAGGAACCCAACCAGCCGCTGCAGCTCGCGGTCCCACACGGTGCAGCGATGATCAGGCAGGTAGTCAACGATATGATTCCCATTCAAAACAGTTTGATGGCGGGATTTCACGGACTTGTGCGGCGATTCCCTAGACGGTTGCCTTGGTGGCCCCGGTGGATATGCCTCCGTCTACCAAAAGTGTTTGCCCGGTGATGTAGCGGCTTGACTCCGAGGCGAGAAAAACAATGGCCCCGTCGAGATCGTCGGGCAGGCCCGGCCGCTTGACGGGAATGCGGTCGCAGATGTATTCGACCCAGGCCGCATTTTCATACAGCACCCGATTCTGCTGCGTCCTGAACCAACCCGGCGCAAGACAATTCACGGTGATTCCAGCGCTGCCCCAATCATCGGCAAGGCTCATGGTGAGTTGCCGTATGCCGCCCCGGCTGGCGCCGTAGGGTCCCAGTCCCGCGTATCCAGCGACGCTGGTAACCGACCCAATATTGATGATTCGGCCGTAGCCGCGGCGGATCATGCCTCGGGCCGCCGCCTGGGCCACAAAGAATGAACCGCGCAGGTTGGTTTCCAGAATTGTGTTCCAGTCGTCCCAGGTGACGTCGAGCGCGGGTTTGCGAATGTTGCAGCCGGCGTTGTTGACCAGGATATCGATCTTGCCGAAGTGGTCTTCTATGGCTGCGACGGCGTCTTGGATGCTGGAGTAGTCGCGCACATCCAGCTCCGCGGAGAAGCATTGGCGGCCCAGGGCCTGAATCTCACCGGCGAAAGCGGAGAGCGTGTTCTTGTCCCGGCTGGTGATGGCAATGTCAGCGCCGGCGCGGGCCAGTGCGCGAGCAAAATATTGCCCCAGTCCCCGGCTGGCGCCGGTAACCAGCGCGACCTTTCCGGATAAGTCAAACAACGAGTCGGTCATCGGCTTTGTCCCCTGGATTGTGTCCTCATGGCTGAAGGACAACTTTGAGAAGGCCGGGTTCGCGCTCGTATAACCGGCGAAACCATGAGGCGCCATCCTCGAGCGGAGCCACGGCGGAAAGGAGCGGCTCCACGCGAATGGCGCCGCGGGAGATCAACGAGATACAGGCAGGATACTCTCCCGACGAGGCACAGGAACCTTGCAGGCGAATCTGGCGTGTGACTGCCGATTGCAGGCCTAGCTCGACCGTCGGTGCAACGTTGCCAACCAGAGTCACGGCGCCGCCTTTTCTGACGCTGTCAAGAGCCAGCTTGACGGGAATGGTAGAGCCGACGCACTCCAGCGCCACGTCCGCGCCGCGTCCCATGGTTTGTTCGAGGATGTGAGGAATCACGTCGGCATTGCGGGAGTTGAATGTCTGTGTGGCGCCTAAACTGCGCGCGAGCGCCAGCCTGGTGTCATCCAAATCGACCACAAAGACACGGCCCGCGCCCGCCTGGCGCACGGCCTGCAAGACCAGCAGGCCAATCATGCCGGCGCCGACGACGACGGCCGTATCGTCCAAAGCAATGGGAGTGAGCGACACGGCATGAACGGCCACTGAGACAGCTTCAATGAGCGCGGCGTGGGAGTAGGTCATGTTATCGGGCAAAGGATAGGCGGTGCGCGCAGGCACGGCGACAAACTCGGCAAATGCGCCCATGCGCCGGAAGGCAGGCGTAGAAACTCCAATCACCTCGCGGTTATCGCAGAGATTGATCTGGCCCCTCAGGCAGAAGAAGCATTTGCCGCAGTAGACCGTCGAATCGAAGGTGACGCGGTCGCCGGCACGATAGTTCTCGACTGCGCTGCCCACCGCTTCAACAATCCCGGCCGCCTCGTGCCCCATGACGACAGGAGGCAGCCGCCGGCCCGTGCCGCCATCGTATCCGTGGACGTCGCTTCCGCAAATGCCACAAGCCTTGATGCGTATCAGCAACTCGTCTGCAGCGGGCCGCGGCGCAGGCATGTCCACTAAGTCGAGCTGCTTATATGCGGAAAGCAAGAGCGCTTTCATCCGACCTCCTTGTCCCTGGGAAGGATATGCGTTCGGCCAGGGCCGAATGGCCGCAACCTTCATTTTCATTGCACGCGGCAGAACGGCCGCAGCGCGCGACAGATCATGATATCGCTTCAGAGAGCCCCCGATGGGCAGGCATGGGCTCAATCCTGCCGAGCAGGAATATGTATGCGGCGATCCCAACGGCAAGATAGATCGCCGGCACGCCGAAGGCCCACGCGTAGGATTGCCGGGCGGTGACCAGATATCCCGTAACGATGGGCGCTGCGATGCCCGACAGCTGATTGGAAAAATTGACAATGCCGCCCACCTTGCCGACATTGTTTCTGGTCGCAATGAGCGACGGAATCGACCAGCCCACCGGCGATGCCGCGGAAAGGCCGCCGATGGATATGCTGATCCAGCTGAGAGCCTGCAACGAACTATGCGCGTTGGCCGCGCCCAAAATTCCAAGCCCGCAAGCGGTGCCCCCAATGAGTATGAATCGGCGCACCCGGCTTGCATCCCAACCGCGCCGAATCAGCGAATCCACCAGCCAGCCGCCCACCAGAATGTCGGTGAGGGTGGCAAAAAGCCATGGGAAACTGGTGTAAAGAAACGAATGGAGAAGGTCGATATGGAGCGCAAAGGAGAGATAACTCGGCAGCCAGGTCAGCAATAGATAAAACACATAGTTATATGAACCCATGCCGATAGCCAGCCCGATCACCTTGCGCCGCGCCAGGAGATAGCCGAGCGAGGCCGGCTCCGCGAGCATGTTTTCCCGCGCGCCGGGAGCGATGGCATCTTCTCTTATGTACTCCCGCTCCCCATGGCTCAATTGTGCGTCCTCTTCCGGATCGCGATAAATCCGCCAGAAGAGCAGGAAGTAAAAAAAGCTGACCACGCCGGTGAGGGCGAAGCTCCACCGCCAGCCGATCTGGAGTAGAACAATGCCGATAAGCGGAACGCCGATGGCGGAAGCGAATTTGGCCGCGGCGTCGAAGATGGATGTCGGGAGGCTGCGTTCCTTTTGAGGAAACCAGTAGCCGATTGCCTTGGCATTGGCAGGAAAAGTGGGCGCTTCGCCGACGCCCAAAACAAATCTGGCCGCAAACAACCCGCCCAGACTCGATGAAACTGCCGCGCCGAAGGACGCGATGCTCCAAATAAAAGTGCTGATTCGTCCAATGCGCCGCACGCCGAATTTATCGAGCAGCACGCCGATCGGCAATTGGCACAACATGTATGTCCAGTTGTAGGCGCCGGACAGATAGCCAAAGGCAATGTTTGAAATCCCGAATGCGGCGTAGAGCGATGCGTGCGAAACGGAGAGGTTTACCCGGTCGAAGTAGTTGACCAGGACGCCGAGGCCCAGCAACCATGCGATTCGCCAGCGGCGCCCAGGCGGCCTGGTCCGATTGCGGAGTTTCGAGTTTGTCAACCATTGCCTTTCTGCGGGGGTTCTTCTCTGCTCGGAATCCGCCCGGCAATCTTCAAGCGTTTGCTGACCGATTCCTCAGTATTTTTGCACCCTGGGGTCGATTTCGTCGCTCCAGGCGAGGATGCCGCCGGCGAGGTTGACGACTTTGGGGTAGCCGGCCCGCTTGAGGAACTCGGCGATGCGCTGCCGAAACGATGGTTGCGGAATCAGGCGGCTTTGACGGCGATGCGGGCGGAACGGGAACCGGGCCTGGGTTTGACGAGGATTTCCACGTCCTGTCCGAGTGCCACGAGAAAGTGCATGAGGCGCTCGACGGAGAAGCCCTCCAGCTTTTAATTCGGGAGCGCAGAGACCTTCGGCTGGTTGATGCCAAGCGCGGCGGCGACCTCGGCCTGGGTGAGCCGTTGCCGTTCGACAATCCGATTGAGGGCGGCACAAAGCCGGGCCTTGGTGTGGAGTTCGGGCGCATCGGGCAGGCCCAGATCGGCAAACACGTTGCCGCTGCTGCGGATCACCTGATCTGTTGCGCTCTTAGCCGTTTTTTCTCCTCGCAGGTCAACTACTCGTAGCAGCGCCAAACCTCTTCGAGATCGAGGACGAATCCCTTGACCGGGCCGGAGCCGGCTGCGCGGCTTCCTGTCTCGATGCGTGGCGCGGCGTCCGGCTCGTAGATGTGAACCACTTTTGCGTAAGGGTCTACCAGCCAGCCGAGTTCGACGCCGTTGGCAATCCACGCTTCCATCTTTTTCGCCGCCTCCACGGGGCTGTCGCTGAGCGACAAGAGCTCAATCACAAAGGCCGGCGCGAGGCGCAGAAAATGGGCCAGATCGTCGCGCTTGAGTCCTGTCAATTGCTCGGCGGTCACATACGCGGCATCCGGGTTGAGACTTGAGCCGTCGGGCAGAAAGAAGCCCGCGCAGGAGTCGTAGACGCGGCCGCGCCGATGCTGAATCCACCAATTGCGCAACTGGCGGTTGATCTCACTATTGCCGTCGCTGGTCATGCCTCCCGCGGGGGCGTTCACGATGATCGTTCCTTCCTTGGTCCGTTCGACAGAACCAAACTCGCAGCTCTCGCACAGGCGCTCAAACTCCTCATCGCTCAGAGGAGGATGCAGGACGATGCTGCGCGGGGGCAGTGCCGGGATTTCGAGGAATGCGCTCATGCCGCTGGCGGCTCCGGTCCGTGTCAGTATTTTTGCACAGATGGATCGATTTCGTCGCTCCAGGCCAGGATGCCGCCGGCGAGGTTGACGACTTTGGGGTAGCCGGCCTGCTTGAGGAACTCGGCGATGCGCTGCGAGCGGGCGCCCGAGCGGCACTGGACGATGATTTCGCGGTTGCGGTCGATTTCGGCCAGGCGCTTGGGGACGTCGTTCTGGGGGATCAGCTTTCCGCCTATCTGGGCGATCTGGTACTCGTAGGGTTCGCGAACGTCGAGGATGTAAACATCTTCGCCGGAGTCGATGCGGCGCTTGAGTTCTTTCACGGTCAGCTGGGGGATCCCGTTTTTCACGATCATTCCTTCACTGGTTTCCGGGGTGGGTTCGGGCAGGATGCCGCAGAACTGCTGGTAGTCGATGAGCTGCGTGACGGTGGGGTGGAGGCCGCAGACCGGACACTCGGGGTTCTTGCGCAGCTTGAGTTCGCGGAAACGCATGTTGAGGGCATCGACCAGAAGCAGGCGGCCGATGAGGGATTCGCCCTTGCCGAGGATGAGCTTGATGGCTTCAGTGGCCTGGATGACGCCGACCAGGCCGGGAAGAATGCCGAGGACTCCGCCTTCGGCGCAACTGGGGACCAAACCGGGCGGCGGCGGCTCGGGATAGAGGCAGCGGTAACACGGGCCCTGCTCGGTGGCGAAGACGCTGGCCTGGCCTTCAAAACGGAAGATGGAGCCGTAGACATTGGGCTTGCCGAGGAGGACGCAGGCGTCGTTGACCAGGTAGCGGGTGGGGAAGTTGTCGGTGCCGTCGGCGACGATGTCGTAGTCCTTGAGGATGTCGAAGGCGTTGGCGCTGGTGAGCATGGTTTCGTGCTTGACGATGTGGATCGAGGGGTTGAGGGCGGTGAGCTTTTCCTCGGCGGAGTCGAGCTTCTTGCGGCCGATGTCTTTGGTGGAGTGGATGATCTGGCGCTGGAGGTTGCTCGAGTCGACGACGTCGAAGTCGACCAGGCCGAGGGTGCCGATGCCGGCCGCGGTGAGATAAAAGGCCAGGGGCGAGCCCAGCCCGCCGGTGCCGACACAGAGGACGCGGGAGGCCTTGAGGCGGCGCTGGCCCTCCATGCCCACTTCGGGGAGGATGAGGTGGCGCGAGTAGCGCGAGAGGTCGTCGGTCGAGAGTTCGGGAAGCTCGGCAGGGGAAGCGATGGTTGGCATGGGTTCCAGGTTCTCCGGGTTAACGTTTCGGGTTGATGCAGTTCCGGTTGCTGAAGAGGCTGAGCACCGAAGCAGTTTGCCGCGGCGGAGCCGGATGGGCGGTCACGGCTAGTTCCCTCCGGCGATGAAGGGGATGATGGAAAGCGTGTCGGCTGATGTGACGGCCGTGGCCTCCTTGGCTGGGAGGTATCGCACATCCTCGTCGTTCAAGTACAGGTTAACAAAAGCGCGCAGTTTGCCTTCGGCAGTGAAGAGGTGTTTGCGGAGATCGGGATGGGCCTGGGTGAGGGCTTCGAGGGCGTCGGCGACGGTGGGCGCGTCGAGTTCTACGGCATCCTGGCCGCCGGCGTAAAGGCGCAAGGGAGTGGGGATGAAGATGGTCATGCGCAGGGCTCCTCTCCCATGAGTAGATTCGGTTGGGGCGGGATTCGATGCGGTAAGAGCAAAATGCAAGAACAACCGCAGGCCCCCTTCGGCTTCGCTCAGGGCAGGCTTTCGACTTGGCTGCGCTGCGCTCAGGATGACAGCTTTGTGGTGGTCCAACCCGTTTGAATAAGGGGTGTTCAGGTTGGATCGGGTGTGCCGGGTTGGTCTTCGACGAGGATGGTTTCCTGGTCGAAGCGCTTGTCTTCCTCGGTGGCGCCGGCCAGCAGGAAGGAGTTGGTGACGGTGGCTTTGCCCTGTGCGACGGCGGTGATGACGTAGGAGCAGCCCAGCCAGTGGGCCTCGGCAAAGTCGGTGGCGGACCACTGGGCGGGGTGGTCAGGATGGGAGTGGTAGAAGCCGGCGATGTCGAGGCCCTGGCGGCGTGCGTCGCGCTCGATTTTGACCAGCTCTACGGGGGCGATCTGGTAGCGGTTGTGGGCGGAGTCGGTGCGGGTGTTTCCGGCGCGGACGGCGGCCTGGACCTGCCATCCGCCGAGTTCCTTGCCGGCTGCATCGGTGGTGGAGGCGTTTGCGGGGGAAAACCGGCCGAGGAGGACGCCGCAGCACTCGTGGGGCCAGGTTTCCTCGCCGTGGGCGCGGATGGCGTCGTAAACAGCGCGATTCAAATGGAGTATGCCCATCCATCCTCCTCTCCCTCCCAAAAACGCTCGGACAGGTACTTGTCGGCCGCGTCGGGCAGGACGGTGACGATGACGGCGGGGCGGCCGGCGGAGGCTTCTTCCCGCGCTATTTTGAGGCTGGCCACCACGGCGGCGGCGGCGGAGATGCCAACCAGCAGACCCTCCTCGCGGGCGAGGCGCCGGGCCATGTCGTAGGCGGCTTCGGTGTCCACTTCCAGGGCGCGGTCGGACAGGTGGGGGTTGTAGATGGCGGGAACGATGGAGGTTCCCATGTGTTTGAGCCCTTCGAGCCCGTGGAAGGGCGAGTCGGGCTGGAAGCTGATGGCCTGGATGGCGGGGTTGAACTCCTTGAGGCGGCGGGTTGTTCCCATGAAGGTTCCGCTGGTTCCGAGGCCGGCGACGAAGTGGGTGACCTGGCCGGCTGTCTGCTCCCAGATCTCGAGGCCGGTGGTGCGGTAGTGGGCCAGCCAGTTGGCGTCGTTGGAGTACTGGTCCATGTAGCAATAGCGATCGGGGTCGTTGCCGGCCATCTCGCGTGCGCGGCGAATGGCGCCATCGGAGCCGAGGTCCGGGCTGGTCCAGTCCACTTCAGCCCCGTAGGCATGCAGGATCCGCTTGCGCTCGGGCGAGACGTTGGAGGGCATCGCAAGCTGGACGGGAAAGCCGAGCGCGGCGCCGAGCATGGCGAAAGCGATGCCGGTGTTGCCGCTGGTGGCGTCGAGGAGGGTTTTTCCGGGAACGAGCAGGCCGCGGGCACGGGCATCGGAGACCATGGAGGCGGCGGCGCGGTCCTTCACGCTGCCGCCGGGGTTGGCCCACTCGGCCTTGGCGAGGAGGGTGATGCCCTGGAGATCCCGGACCGACTGGGCAAGACGGACGAGCGGCGTGGAGCCGATGCGTTCAGGCAAGGAGGAGCCGTGTTGCGTGTGTGTTCGGTTGATTTCCATGGAAAATTGCGGCAGGCGCTCCGGTTATGCGAGATTTGGGTGAGCGAGGTTGGAGCGGGGGGAAGATTCCGCCGATTCCTATTTCAACATCCTCGCGGACTGGAAAGCGACCATGAGCCGAAAATCCCGCAATCCGAACTTCGATCAGACGCTCGAGATCCTGCGCGCGCATTCGTTTGATGTTCGACCCCTCGCCGGAGTCGCAGGAGCTGTTTTGGTGGGCAAGCATGGGGCAGGGGCGGTGCTGGTTCCGGTCCCAGGGAGCGATGCGGCGGGTGTGCCGGCGGCGTTTGCGGAGCGACCGGGAGCACTGTTTGGCGGGGAAGTGTCGCGTTTGCTGGACCGAGGGTACCAGAAATTCATTAAGACTTCACAATTTGAGCTGCCTGCGTCGGCCAGTCAATTGCAAGCGATTCATCTATTCAGCGAGGAGCTGAAGCAACTGATTGGGGCGATCAGCCTGTACAACGAGGGGCTGGGCACGACGAGCGACGTGTATGAATACGATCGGTTGCAGGGCCGAGAGGCCGAGGAACCTGCGCCCGCGGTTCCCTGGGAGCCGGCCGGTGGGCACTGACCGATCTTTAAAATCCGGCGGAGCGGGGCATGGAAGAGGAAGCAAAGGTGGAAGGGATGGCCGCGCCGGAGCCGGAACGTGGGTCGACGCCCCGTTGTGTGGTGGACGAGGAAGCCATGCTGCTGCTGGCGGATCAAGGCTCCTGCGTGGGTTGCCGCATCGTTGAACTGAGCATGGATGGGTGCCGGCTGAGCACCAGGGGACGGTTGCCGGTCGGCAAGCAGGTGCGCGTAGAGGTTACTTTCCAAGTGCGGGGAGTGGCCTTCTGGTTCAGCGGGGTGACGGAATGGACCGATGGCGCAGGTTTGTTCGGCGTTCGCTTTGTGGACCTTCTGGACCGCCGCCGGGACGAGTTGCTGGAGGTGCTCTGCGAACTGGAAATGGACCTTGCCGCCAAGGACGCAAATCAGGCTGAAGAGAAACCCGCCGCGGAATGGTCAGGGCAAGAGAGATGGGGGCGGGCACAGGGCGCAGAGAGGCTTGCTGAAGGGAGACAGGCTGCCGAGGAACGAGCCGCGGGGCAACCTGCCGGGGAACAGGCCGAGGGGCAGGCCGGGATCGATGCAGTGGCGGAACGGCCCCAGCCCGCAGCCGGCGGAGGGCCTGTACGGCCAGCCAGGCTTGAACGGCGGGCGCAGGCGCGGCTCGAGGTGGATACCTCAGCCATCATTTATCTCGTCAACGTGGGGTCCAGGCTGAGCGGGCGGATTCTCGATCTGAGCCTGGGCGGCTGCCGCATCCGCGCCGACGAGCGCTTTCAGGTGGGCATCTATACGCGGGTGGAGACGGAGTTTCGCCTGGGAGGGCTACTGTTCCGGCTGGGCGGCGTGATCCAGGCCATCCACGACCGGCGCCTTGTGGGTATCCGCTTCCTGGATGTGAGCGCGCGCAAGCGAGAGCAGTTGGAGCAACTGATCGGGGAGATCGGGGAGATCGGGGAGATCGGGCAGGCGCAGACGGAGGAGCGCGGCGCGGAGCCGTGAGGTTCAGGCGAAAATGCGGTTGAGGGCCAGGGCCTGAGAACGCCGCTCAGGCCCCGGATGTTTCACAAGCCGCGGCGTCCGCTTATCAGGTTGAAGATCAGGACAACGACGGCAATCACGATCAGGATGTGGATCAAGCCGCCTCCGATATGGAGGGTGAAGCCGAGCAGCCAGAGAACCACAAGAATTACAAAAATTGTCCAGAGCATTAGGAACTCCTCCGCGTAGTGGCCGCCCGGAATTGAAGGGTCATTTCCGGGCGGCCACGGCAGTCTACAACTGACAGCTAATTGGAAGCAACCGCCTGGGCCTTAGCGTCCCTGACTGCGTCGAGGAACGAGTGTGCGCAGGCCGGGACCGCCTCTTCGCCGTGCAGGATGTGGCGAGTGGAGACGTCGTGCCCGTAGATGGCTTCAGTGGAATCGTCGTCGCGGCGAATGGCAGCGCCGGTCAGCGTGAGTCCGGCAAAGGCGCCCCTGGCGCGCGAGTAGGTGAGGACCTCGGTTTCCAGCTTCCAATCGGTATCGGCGGAAGCGTGGCGGCCAACTGGTCCGGCTGCAGCGGAGGCATCCCCGCCCAGCTCAAAGTTGCTGTTGATCAAATGCTGCATTCCGGTGTCGTTCTGAATGATCATGACCAGATCAACGCCTTCGATGCCGATCTGCAATCCCCAGCTTCCGCCGGTAATGGTAAAGAACGCAGGCGCGCTCCAACCGTTTGCGGTGCGGCAGGTGGCAACGCCTCTGCCATTCTCCGCGCCAAAGACAAAGCCGCCCTTGAGCAGGTGGGGTACAACGGCGATGCACTTTGCATGTTCCAGAACTTCTTCCGGTATGCCTCTATCCGGCGCGGACATGATCTCATGGAGTACTGCTCCCGCATGATCCAAGCGGTTTTCTGTTTGTTCGCGATTACTTCCCGCCCAGCCGATGCTCGTCAAACTGAGTACTGCCACGAATGTCATAAGTTTCTTCATTCATTTCACCTTTTTTTTCTACCTATGCGTGGCGTCTGTTGTTTTACGCGTATTCGGGGCACACAAGGTACTTCTCACCTTAGCCGGGTTGTCCGGCGGGGTCTGAGCAATAGGGCTCTCTCTGGCATCCAGCCGGGTTGCCGGAAGCGGCATTTGCCGGGTTGACCATTTCCCCTGGGGCTCAACAGGGCATGGAAAAGTGAGCAACGGCAGAGGGATTTTTCAAAGAGCTAATTCGCAGCATGGGCCTGCACTTTTGCCCCTCTGACTGCGTCAAGGAACGGTCGTGCCGAGGCAGGTGCAGGGACTTCGCCCATCAGAACGCTGTGTGTAGTGACGTCCTTTCCGTAGAAGGCATCCATGGAGTCATCGTCGCGGCGAACATCGGCCCCTGTCAGAGTGAGTCCGGCAAAGGCGCCTTTGGCCCGCGAGTAGGTGAGGATCTCGGTATTCAGCTTCCAGTCAGTATCGGCAGTGGCATGGCGTCCAACCGGTCCGGCTGCCGCGGAGGCGTCCGCTCCCAGCTGGAACTTGGCGGCGATCAACCGCTGCATTCCTCTATCGCCCTGGAAAATCATGACCAGATCCACGCCTTNNATCCCCAGCTGCCGCCGGTAATGACAAAGAACTCCGGCGCGCTCCATCCGTTTGCGGTCCGGCACGTGGCCAGGCCTTTGCCATTCTCCGCGCCAAACACAAAGCCGCCCTTGATCATGTGGGGCACCACGGCTATGCACTTTGCGTGATCCAGTACTTCTTGCGGAATGCCTTTATCCGGCGCGGCCATGATCTCGTGCAGCACTGTGGCTGCATTATCCACCCGGTTCTGCACTTCTTCGCGAGTCTCCGCCCAGGCGGCGCTAGCCGCACCCAGGCTGAATAACGCCACTAACGTCACAAATCTCTTCATGCATCTCACCTTTTTCTACCCATGCGCAGCGTCACTTGCTTTACGCGCATTTGAGGCGCACAAGGTAGTTCTCACGTTAACGGCGTCGCCCGATGGGGTCTGAGCAATAGCGCTCAATTTACATTCTGCCGAGTTGCCGGAAGAGGTTTTTGCCAGGCCGGGGATTTACCGGGGCTAAACGGGTATGGGAAGAAGAAGGAGGAACGGCAGAGGGACTTTTCAGCAATTTGCATTCTCTCGGCGGCTAAAGCCCCTTGCATATTTGGTCCTCCCACGGTACGGATTCTTTCGGAGTTGAAATCCCGACCTGCCGGCCGGACCGTTTCAAAACAATGAGACTTTTCGCTCCGGCGGCTTGAAATATTTCTGGAAAAGTGAGCAAAATTGAACAGATTGCCTTCCCCAAGGGTGGGATTCTGAGCTACAGTGCTGCAAGAAGTATGCAGCCGGGCAAGATGACATGCAAGATGACATGGATGCTCAATTGAATGAGGAGCATCCGACAACACAGGGCTCCGATTCCCAGTGACGATCTTTTGCTCGCCGTTGCACTTTCTTTTGTTAACCCGATGGGGATGCGGTTGCGCGCCCTCCAACAGTTGCATTTGCAGAGGCTGGAGCCGGGCGGAGGTCCTTTCAGATGGTTGATCTTTCAAGGCCAAACTTCAATGTCGAGACGTTCCTGGCCACCGCCGGGCTGGGGCGAAGAATCGTCCAACTGGCGCCCAAGGCGACTTTCTTTTCGCAGGGAGACCCGGCCGATTCCGTCTTCTATCTGCAAAAGGGGCGTGCGAAGGTCACGGTGGTTTCGCAAGCCGGCAAGGAAGCCACGATTACGCTGGTTGCGTCAGGCGAGTTTGTGGGGGAGGGGGCGCTGGCCGCTGTGTCTGGGCTGCGTTTGTCTACGGCGACGGCCATTACTGCCTGCACCGCGTTGAAGATCGGGCGGGATGAAATGATCCGCGTGATGCACGAGGAACATGCGTTCAGTGACCTGTTTCTGAAGTTTCTTCTGGAGCGGAGCATGCGCGTTCAGGCGGATCTGGTGGATCAGCTTTTCAATTCCAGCGAAAAGCGCCTGGCGAGGATTCTGCTTTTGATGGCGGAGTTTGGCCAGCCGGGCGAACCGGCGCAGTTCCTTCCCAAGATCTCGCAGGAGACGCTGGCGGAGATGATCGGGACGACACGATCGCGCGTGAGCTTCTTCATGAACCGCTTCCGCAAGCTCGGATTTATCGAATACAACGGGCGCATCCGGGTTCACAAGTCGCTGCTGAACGTGGTTCTGCACGATCAGATGCCGGACGACAACGCCGAAAGGCCGGTGCTTGAGGGCATTTGAGGGAAGCAAGCCCAAGCCGGCCAATGGCCTTCGGCAATCCTGTATGAAATTGAACAGCGTGGCGATCGGTTGCATGGGATACTCACTCCAATTCCCTAAGTGCGGTTCCAGGTGGAGTGAGAGATGCCCGATACCAAAGAAAAACTTCTCATAGTAGACGATGAGCCTTCCATTCGAACGTTGTTGTCGTCCGTGCTCGCGGAGATTGGGTATCGTGTGCGCACGGCCGAGGACGGGTTCTCCGCGCTGATTGAGATGCGGAAGGAAATCCCCGACATTCTTCTTTCCGACCTGAACATGCCGGGCATGTCGGGGTTCGAGTTGCTCGCGGTGGTGCGGCGCCGGTTTCCGTCGATCCAGACGGTGGCCATGAGCGGCGCGTTCCAGGGTGACGAAGTGCCTTCCGGCGTGGCCGCGGACGCCTTCTATCAAAAAGGCAGCAGCGTGGGCTCGTTGTTGAGGATCATCGACGCCCTTCCCCGGCCGGAGCGCATGCATTCCAGCCATGCAATTGCGTTGGCTCCGGTCTGGATTGAGCGGAACGAAGGCGACAATTCGGGAGAGGCTTACGCAACGATTTCCTGCCCGGAATGTCTGCGGACGTTTTCCGAGGCTTGCGGCGGCTCGAACAGCCTGGAACGAGAAACAGATTGCATCTATTGCCACAGCCTGATTCATTACGCCATCGTCCAGTCAACGGATCAGGCGCCTGCGCAGGCCAATCCAGAGCCCAGCCGCGAGGCGCAGCCTGGAAGTCTTCCCCAAAACTACTGCTGAGAAAAAGAAAGAGTTGTCCCGATGCGCACCATTGCTGAATTGAACGTGCTGTTACGCGCACGGGCCGAACTGCCCGTTGGCCTGAAGGTGGCTACGGAGGAGTTTCGCGAGGGGTGGAACTTCATGCGGTCGGGAGATGTGGGGCGCCTGGAAAAGAGGATTCAGACGCGCGGGTGGAGTTTCATCAAGATTGCCGATGGGTCGCTGCGGAGCGGCGTGGGAGAGACCTCGCAGGAGGCCATTGCCAGCGCGCTGAAGCTGGCTCTCCGGCGGGTAAGCGAACACTTCAATGCCGCGGAAGTGGAGCATATCGAGCTGACGCAATATCCGTGGTTCTTTCTGGCCAGGGTACGCGTGTATCCGTACCGGATTCAGCAAGGTGCGGTTCTGCCTGTGCCCGATGAGGCCGTAACTGAGCCGTTGGCCGCCCGGCAAAGGCGGTTGCCCTCCCCATCAGCCGAGCTTTTCCCGCATTTCGGCAGCGCCATGCCGATGCTGAAAGAGATGCTGGTATTATCCGGGAGTTCGCAGGCGAGGACGCAGTGACGGTTCTCGAAATAGCGATCCTTTTCTTCTTTTTTTTTACAGAGCCCTGCGGATTCAAGGTGAGCGGGTTTTCCACCCCAGCGACTAGGACCTGTCGCCGGGGACCCGGTTTAGAGCCGCGCGCGCTCGCGCTGAAGCTGGCGATAGAGTTCGCTCTTGGACTGGCCCAGCTCGCGGGCGAGGCGCTTGAGGGCTTCCTTCTCGTCTATCCGGGCTTCCGGGCCGGCCTCGGCCTGGAGGCGGGCAACGCGGACGGAGATTTCTTCGGAAGCGCCGGTTGCGGATGGGGTTCCGGACTGGGCGCGGGTTTGGGGCAGAGCCTCAACCAGCAGGGTGATTTCGCCGCGAATGCGATCGCGGGCGGCGAGTTCGCGGCGGGCATCGGCTACCGTCGAGCGCAGGAACTCCTCGTGGATCTTGGTCAGCTCGCGGGCGACAACGACGCGCAGATCCGGGCCCCAGACGGCCTCCAGATCGGCCAGCGTGCCGAGAATGCGGTGAGGGGCTTCGTAAAAAATGAGAGTGCGCGTAGTTTGGGAGCTTGCGGCTTCGGCTGCCAGCGCTTCCAGGCGGCTGCGGCGGGCTCCGGCCTTCTCCGGCAGAAAACCGATGAATTGAAACTCGCCGGTGGGCAGGCCTGAGGCTACCAGCGCGCTGAGGGCGGCATTGGCTCCGGGAATGGGAACGACGGGAACGCCGGCGGCAATGGCTTCAGCGGCCAGCCAGGCTCCAGGGTCGCTGATGCCGGGAATTCCAGCGTCGGAGACCAGGGCGATGCGGGCGCCGGCCTTGAGGGCCTCGACCAGCTCGGCTGCGCGTTGGCGCTCGTTGTGCTGATGGCAGCTTACGGTGGGGGTCGCGATCTCAAAGTGGTTGAGGAGCTTTTGGGTCTGGCGGGTGTCTTCGCAGGCGATGCGGTCCACGCGCTTGAGGATGTCGAGGGCGCGGAGGGTGATGTCGCCGAGGTTGCCGATGGGAGTGGCGACCAGGTAGAGGCCGGGGGCAAGCTGCGCTTCAGGATCGGCAGCCATGGGCGGCGTCAGTCTCCGCTTTCCTGGCGCTCGATGCGGCGCTGCTCGGCGAGCAGGGACATGGAGCTCATGAGGTTCTGCACGCTGACAATGCCGACAACGCGTCCGCTTTCGGTGACGGGAATGAGGGCGAGGCCGTGGCCGGCGGTGAGGCGGCGGATGGTGGTTCCGAGCGTATCCTCGGGGCGCGCAACCTGGAAGGCGCGCGACATGACCGACTGCACGTAGCCGTTGCCGTCGCTGCGCAGGGCGTCGACGATGCGCTGGCGGGAGACGATGCCGACCAGTTGTGGGCCGCGGACGACGGGGAAGTCCTCCTGCAGGGAGTGGACGCAGCGGACGAGGGCGTCGGCCAGGGTGTCGGACGGCGAGAGGGTGGCGAAATCGGTGAGCATGACCTCGCGCATGCGGACGGTGTCGACGACGGACTGGAAGAAGACGCCCTGGTCTTCAATCTGGGCGCCGATCATGATGAAGAAGCCGGCGATGATGAGCCAGTAATTGTGGAGCAGCATGCCGGCCACCATGGTGAGGAGCGCCAGGACCTGGCCCAGGCCGGATGCGGCGCGGCCGGCGGGAGCAAAGCCGTGCCTGCGGGCAAAGCTGCCGCGGATGAGGCGGCCGCAGTCCAGCGGATAGGCGGGCACCAGGTGCAGGAGGCCCAGGCCGGCCTGCATCCAGACCATGCTGCGCAACAGGTAAGCGGAGGTGATCAAGGGCTGGTCGAAGAGCCGGAAACCGGCGCCCGCGCCAAGAAATGTTGCCCCCAGCACCAGCGCCGTGGCTACGTTGGCCAGCGGGCCGGCGAACGCCATGGCAAACTCGCCGCCGCCCTGGTTGGCGTTCTCCTGGCTCTCGGGATTGGCGTAGGCGAAGAGTCCGCCGATGGGCAGCAGCAGAACGGCGCGGAGACGCAGACCGAGCCAGGCGGCCACCAGCAGGCGGGCGATCTCGCGCACCGCGACCGCCGCGCACAGCACCAGGAACAGGCCCAGGCCGCGCGCCACGCCGTCGGCGGCGCTGAGCGCCAGGCAAACGACCGCCAGCAATGGGAAAAAGGCGTGGACGCGCATTTCGACGCCCATCCAACGTCCCAGGGGGATTGACCAGCCTCGCATAAGTAAATTGTAGTGGGTCCGCGTCCGGTATGCTGAACAGCGATGCGCATCATTGCCGGCGAGTTTCGTTCCCGCACGCTGGAGGCGCCGGCCGGGCTGGCCACGCGGCCCACCGGCGACCGGCTGCGGGAGACCCTTTTCAACGTGCTGGCGGCGCGCATTGCGAGCGCAAATTTTCTGGATTTGTATGCCGGCTCGGGCGCCGTGGGGATGGAGGCGCTGAGCCGTGGCGCGGCCGGCGTGGACTTTGTGGAGCAGGGGCCGGCGGCGCTGAAAGTGCTGCGGGCGAACTTGGCCAGGCTGGGGTTGACGGCGGGATTCCGGATTCATGTGGGGAGCGTGGGAACGTGGCTGCGTAGATTCGGGCCGGGTGGGAAGCAAGGGCCGTCACAGGTCTTCGAAGTGGTGTTTCTCGATCCGCCTTACGATGCAGTGCAGGAGTATGCGGCTACGCTGGGGTTGCTGGGCGGCGCTTCGGCCCGGTTGCTGGCGCCCGGCGGGCTGGTGATCGCCGAGCACCGCAGGAAAGAGCGGCTGGATGAGCGGTATGGAACGCTGGGCCGCACGCGCCTGCTGGAGCAGGGGGACGCGGCGTTAAGTTTTTATGCGGCCGGTTCGGCTGGCGCGGCGGACTGAGGGAAGCTGATTCTGTTCCGCGGCACAGGTGTACGGCTGAGGCGGGGATGCTTTGGATTAGCGGGCGTGGCATGGGGGGTGAATGGGAATGAAGATGCGGGGAAGGTTTTTGCTGGCCGCGGCGCTGGTTTGCGCGGCGCTGTTGCACGCGCAGACGGCTCAGCCGTGGGAGATCGGGCCGTTCACGCGGCCGGAGAGCGGCAATCCGGTGATTGCGCCGCGAGCGGAGTCCACCTTTGCTGACCCGATTTTGAAGGCGCCCGCGCACTGGGAGGCGCTGCACACCTTCAATCCAGCGGCGATTGTGCGGAATGGCAAGGTCTTTGTGCTTTACCGCGCAGAAGACGATTCCGGGGCGATGGCGATTGGGGGGCACACCTCGCGGCTGGGGCTGGCAGAGAGCGCGGACGGGATTCACTTCACGCGCCGGGATGCGCCGGTGTTTTTTCCGGCCAGGGACAAGCAGGAGGCGCGGGAGTGGCCCGGTGGAGTTGAGGATCCGCGCATCGTGGAGCGGGAGGACGGGACCTACGTGCTGACGTATACGCAATGGAACCGCGACCGCAATTTGCTCTCGGTGGGGATTGCGAGTTCGCGTGACCTGATGCACTGGACCAAGCATGGGCCGGCGTTTCTGAACGCGGCGGGCGGCAAATATGCCGGGCTGAAATACAAGTCGGCGGGGATTGTCACGCGGTTGGACCCGGAAAAGCGCCGGCTGATAGCGGCCAGGATCGACGGCAAATACCGGATGTACTGGGGCGAAGGGGCGGTCCACCTGGCGACTTCAGCGGACCTGATTCACTGGAGCCCGGTAGAAGACGCGCAGGGCGCACCCATCGAACTGCTGCGGCCGCGGGCGGGGCACTTTGACAGCGGCTTCCCTGAAACCGGGCCGCCGCCTGTGGTGACGAGCGCGGGAATCGTGTTGGTTTACAACGGCAAAAATGCAGTGGAGGGCGGCGATCCCGAGCTTGGCTCGAACGCATACGCAGCGGGCGAAGCGCTGTTCGACGCGCACCATCCGGCGCACCTGCTCAAGCAGGCGGAACATCCGGATCTGAAGCCGGAGATGGCCTATGAGAAGACGGGGCAATACGCTGCCGGAACCACGTTTGCCGAAGGGCTGGTGTACTTCCACGATCGGTGGTTCCTTTACTACGGCTGCGCGGATTCGCTGGTGGGCGTGGCCACCGCGCCCAAGACTCCTTTTGCCGGTATACAGGGCACAAAATGAAGAGGGACGGCTGGGTGGTTTCCCCGCGCGCCGATGCGATCAGCCGGCCAGGACGGGAATGCCGGCGCCGCAGAACTCGACCGTGACCACGGTGATGTCGTCGGACTGGCCGAAGCCGCGGGCGGCATCGGCGATGCGCTGCGCGGGGAAGACGCTGAGGGCGCGTGTGAGGTCGAAGCCGAAGAGGTCGCCGCACCAGGGCGGGGTTTTGCCCTGGGCTTCGACCACCCCGTCGGAGACAAAGGTGAGCCGGTCGCCCGGAACAAGTTGCACCGTGGCGCATTCATATTCGGCATGGGCAACTACGCCCAGAGGAAGGGCGCCGGGAACGGCGATTTCCAACCCGTTGAGATAGGGCGGCAGGTGGCCCGCGTTGGCCATGGTCAACTTGCCGCCGGCGGTGAGATGAGCGACCAGGCAGGTGGTGAATCCGCCGCGCGACCGGCCCATCATGCGCTGGTTGAGCGACGTGAGCATGGCCACGGGATCTGCCCCGTGGGCTGCCTCGGCGCGGATGGCGCCTACCAGCACAGAGACCAGCATGGCAGCGGGCAGCCCCTTGCCGCTGACGTCGCCGATGACGATCGACATACCGCCGCGGCCATCGCCGATCTGCTGGAAGAAGTCGCCGCCCACCTCGTCGGCGGGCTCATAAACGCACTCCACCTTGAAGCCTGGGCACTGGTCCAAGGCGTCTGGGAGCAGGAGCTGCTGGATCTGGCGGGCGGCCTCGAACTCGCCGGCCATTCGCTCCTCCTGCTGCCGGGCCAGGGCAAACCGCCGGATGAGAAAGACCAGCATGGCCAGCAGGAAGAAAACATGGAGGAAGATTCCCAGTTGCATGGTGAAGGGCGGCAGCGGAATAGGCAACTCCAGCACGCGCGGCAGTTTGGTCCATCCCGCCTGGTTGAGCACAATGGCCACGTTGTCGGCCGCGTAATAGCCGAGATCCAGAAGGGTAGGCAGCAGCAGCAGGCGGGCATCGAGGTTGCCGCGCACAGCACGCTTGGCCAGCAGCCAGAAGATCCACGCCGCGGCAGGCAGAAGGCAGACCAATTGGCTTGCCGCGGAGGCGGTTACCGGCAACCAGCCGGGCCAGTAACAGACGTTGAGAATCGGACTGATCGCTACCAGCGCCAGAAAAGTCTTCTCCAAGGCTCCAATGCGGGCCTTCAGGACTTTGGAAAAGAAGCAAAACGCCGTGAAGACGATGACGGCCGACAGTACGCCATCCAGCAGATCAAAAACGGGAATTGGCGGAATGGCGTAGATTTCCTTCGAGACATTCAGAACGCTATCGGCGGCCTGCGCCAGCAACATGATGGCAAACCATAGATATTCCCATTCGGCGGGCCGGAACAGAAACAGGCAGAAAATGGCGAAGCCGATCAATCCTGCGGCAATGCTGTAGGAGTAGTAGTCGACAAATCTGACGTTGCGCACCAATTGATGGTGCTGCTGTTCGGCGGCCAGCAGCTCATGGTCGCCAGCCAGGTTGCCTCGCTGCCAGGGGCCTCCGCCCATATAGCTTGACCAGAGGGGGGAGTGCCAAACACGAATGGCCACCAGCACGGTGCGAGCGGAGCTGGTTCCGGCCCGCGTGAGAGGAAAAAGGTGAAAACTGAACTGGGTGTTGGGCGCGACGGTGGGAGGCATGTCTCCCGATCCGCCGGCGGGGTTGCCGTCCACGTAGACTTCGTAGGCGGTGACGATGGGCGTCAGCAGCAGCGATGTGGGCTTTTCGCCGGCCGGAATCCTGACCGTGAAGCGGTACCAGGCGTAGCCGCTCATAGCCGGATAGCCCTGAAAGGCCCAGGATTTGCCGCCCTGAAGCAGCGGCCAGGCGGAGTCGTCGAAGCCGGGCGCGGCCCACAGGGGTTTCTGGGGGTCGTTTGGTTGGGAGCCTGGCTGGAGCGGCGAGTCGCCGGGATGAAATCGCCAGGGTCCATCGAGCGAGACCAATGGTTCCCGGCCATGCTCCAGGTCGAAGGACTGCGCAGGCAGCCACGCGGCCTGGGCCACCACGGCGAGCGCCGCCAACCTGCGAAGAGTCGAAGCAAAGCGCATGGGCGCGATTTCCGGGGGGAAGAGACCAAAACGTGGTTTGATGCTAACGCACCGTGGGCGGTTTGCGCAGGCCGGATTTGAGAAGGCAGAGGGCGGCGATTGGGGTTAGAGTGTTGTGCATGAAGATTTTGCGATTGTTTTCAGGGTTTGGCGCGCTGGCCATGCTGGTTGCCGGGTTGGCCGGCGCGGAGGGACAGGCGGCTGCCGGCGGCCAGCAGCCTGCAACGCCGCCTCAATTGGCGATTCTGGACACCGATATCGGCGACGACATCGACGATGCCTTTGCGCTGGCACTGGCAATGCGGAGCCCGGAATTGAAGCTGTTGGGGGTTACGACGGCCTACGGCGATACAGATCTGCGGGCAAAGCTGGTGCAGCGGTATCTGGGGGCGCTTTGCCGCTTCGATATCAACGTGATTCCCGGTGTCCCCACGGCGCATGAGAACGTCTTTACACAGGCCGCGTACGCGAGTGCACCTGCGAACCAGGCTTGCGGGGGGGCCACTGTTCAAATATCGAGCTTGGCCGATGAGGCTCGCCTCAAGAAGCAGCGCGAGCAGGAGGCCGCAAAATCGGAGGCGGACCGGGCCCGGATGATGGCAGGCTTAGGCCACCTGGTGCACCAGCGAGCGACGCATGACGCGGCCGGATTTCTGCTGGAGCAGATTCAGGCGCATCCGGGCGAGATCACGCTGATTGCCATCGGTCCGCTGTTCAATGTGCAGGCGGCGATCGAACGCGATCCGGCGACCTTCCGCAAGTTGAAGCGGGTAGTGATGATGGGCGGCAGCGTCTACCGCGGCTATGACGGGCCCAATGGCGAGAGGCGGCCTGCCGATGCCGAGTGGAACATCAACCGCGATCCGGCGGGGGCGCGGGCGCTGCTGGCTTCGGGCGTTCCGATTTTCATGATGCCGCTGGACTCGACGCAAATCCACCTGGAGACCAGGGAGCGGGAGGAGATTTTTGCTCATGGAGCGCCGCTCACCGACCAGTTGACGCTGCTCTACCATCAGTGGCTGGCTGGCACTGGGGGGCAAGCCGCGGCGCCGACGCTGTTTGACCCGGTGGCGGTGACGTATGCGATCCGGCCGGATCTTTGCCCGGCGACGCCGCTTCGGCTGGAAGTGGACGACAAGGGGTTTACGCGACCGGTGGATGGGGCGCCTAACGCCCAGGTCTGCCTGAAGTCGGACGAAAAGGGGTTTCTGGAGCTGCTGTTGGGCCGGCTCACAAAGGATGCGGGGCGCTGAGCCGGGGGGAGGAATGAGCGCAACGGCCGGCCTTTTTCCCGAATTTGAGGATGGGATTTACGCCTTTCAGGGCAGAAACCGAGCAAGTGTGAGCAAGGTCACTTTCAACCCCATTGACAGTGGCGGAGAGTAGGATAAAAATGGCGGGTCGAGCGAAATCGAGCCGTTTTGTGCGGTGAATGGAGGGAAAGTGAAAAACGCGGTGAATATGAAGGTTCTGGTAGCTGTAGCGCTCCTGGGGACAGGATTGCTGTTGAGCGGCTGCAAGTCGGCGCCGGAGCTGACGCAAGCCAAAGCCAAGGCCTTGATCCAAGCCAAGTACGACCAGACTCCGGCGGTGGGCGTGAGTATTACCGTGGACGATCTGGGCCTGAAACAGGGTCTCACGGCCAAATACTGGAAGTTGACCAAGGTCTATCCCAACAATCGCTGGGCGGATTACACGCTGACCGACGACGGCAAGAAAGCGCTCAAGCTGCTGGCCGGGGGCGAGGTAATTCAGTGGCGCCCGGACCAGAACACCGCGGCGCACTTCGTGGTGGTCACCGCTGTTGCCAATCACCTCAGGGTGAAAGACGTCAAGGATATCCAGGACGAAATACTTCCCGCTGTGGATACGGCCAAGGGCGCGGAGTTCACCGAGGCCGTAAACATGGATGGTGTGCCCGATGCCTTGCAGGCGATCGCGCACAACCCCGGCAACAAGCTGAGCACCAAGCGCCAGGCCGATTTTTCTCTGGAAAACGGAGCCTGGGCGCTGCACTCGATCGAGTAGAGCGGGGAAATTCCTTCCGGTGGGGCCGAATTCGTTGACCCCACCCGCGTTTCTTGTTATTCTTAGAAGGTTCCGCAAG
This sequence comes from Acidobacteriaceae bacterium, assembly GCA_003139795.1. Lineage (GTDB taxonomy): Bacteria > Acidobacteriota > Terriglobia > Terriglobales > Acidobacteriaceae > Telmatobacter. Next base: position 74,956 of record PLGM01000212.1, read on the forward strand.
AACGCAGCCGTGTGTCTTAACGGCGGTTGCGTATGGGCACGCTGGCCAGGCGATAGATGGCCGGAGTTGATGCCCAGGGCCAGGAGCGGTCATCCGGCCCGGCAGATCCCCGGAATCGCTCTCTTCTTGCGGAGGGCAGGGGCAAATCGCTACGGAGCCCGCGCGTTCTCCACCTTGGAGGGCTATGCGGGCCGGAACCGCGAAACGGAGTTGGCCTCGCCGCGGCGAGCGCCCGGCCACCGTCCCGGTTTTCGTCTGAAGTTGGAACGAAGGCAGACGCGAAGCAGCAACGATAGGGCTTCCGTGCGCGTGCGCCACCGGGAATGGTTGCGCATCATCGCAGCGGGAAGCCCCATAGGTCTGCGCGCGGCATGTGAAGTGGGAAGCAGCACGGTTTTTGGCGTAAGGAGTTTGGTTTGCCTACATTCAATCAGTTGGTTCGCAAGGGGCGCACGGCCCCGCGGTACAAGACGGCCTCACCCGCCTTGCAGGCCTCGCCGCAGCGGCGCGGCGTTTGCACTCGCGTGTATACACAGACGCCCAAGAAGCCGAACTCGGCGCTGCGCAAGGTTGCGCGCGTGCGGCTGACCAACGGGATTGAGGTCACCACCTATATCCCGGGGATCGGGCACAACCTGCAGGAGCACTCGATCGTGCTGATTCGCGGCGGCCGCGTGAAAGATCTCCCCGGCGTCCGCTATCACGTGGTGCGCGGCACGCTGGATTCAGTGGGCGTGGCCAACCGCAAGCAGAGCCGGTCGAAGTACGGAGCCAAGCGCGCCAAGGGCGGGCCAGCCAAGGGCAAGGCGTAGGGGAAGAGACTCATTTGCGCGCCACGGCGCAGCATTTGTACCAGAAATCTGAGTGTTCGGGTGTTGTTGAAACACCATCTGATTTTGAGGAATTATGCCAAGAAAAGGGCACATTGCGAAGCGGGAAGTGGCGCCGGATCCGGTCTACGGATCGACGCTGGTCACCAAGTTTGTGAACTCGATGATGTGGGGCGGCAAGAAATCGACGGCCCAGGGCATCTTCTACCAGGCGATGAAGAACCTGGAGGAAAAGGGCGGCGGCGACGACGCGCTGAAGCTCTTCAAGAAGGCGGTGGAGAACTGCAAGCCGCTGCTTGAAGTCAAGACGCGGCGAGTGGGCGGCGCCAACTACCAGGTGCCGATCGAGGTGAATCCGGACCGGCGCACCTCGCTGGCCATCCGCTGGCTGATTACATTCGGCCGCAGCCGCGGCGAAAAGGGCATGACCGACAAGCTTTCGAACGAACTGCTGGACGCGGCCAACGGGCGCGGCGCGGCGATGAAGAAGAAGGAAGACGTACACCGCATGGCCGAGGCCAACAAGGCCTTTGCGCATTATCGGTGGTAGCGTAACAGCGATCAGTGATCAGTGGACAGTGATCATTGATTCATACGATTCAAGCAATTCGGGGATTTTACTGACCACTGATCACTGTCCACTGATCACTGGTACTTAACCGCGAGCGAGAGCGCTCGCAAGGGAAAAAACACCGTGGCTCGCACCATACCTCTGAATCGTTGCCGGAACATCGGAATCATGGCGCACATCGACGCCGGGAAGACGACTGCGACGGAACGCATCCTTTTCTATACGGGCATTACGCACCGCATAGGCGAGGTGCACGAGGGCACGGCGACCATGGA
>PLGM01000003.1 GCA_003139795.1 Acidobacteriaceae bacterium
CCCGACCCAGATGGTACCCCGGTGCCCCGGTGCCCCGGTACCCCGGTCATGCCCTGTTACAAGGCTCGGCGCGGGGGGTGACCGCCTCGGCCTTCTGTGAGCGCAGGTTACCCATCAATGATTTGGAAGTTCGGGTATACAAAACCCGAATTCGTGGGTTACTCTGCGATTATCAGGAGGGATGTATGCCCAACAGAATCGGACTCGCAGGGCTCTGCGCCATCTTCATCTTCGCGGCAGCCATGCAAGCCGCGGCTCAAGACCCCGGATGCCAGTTCATCGGAAACACCAGCTGCGGCGGCGACGACCACAACCAGTGCGCTCCGCATGAGCGGTTCTATGCCGAACAATGCTCCAACGGCACCGTTCAGCATAGGTGCTTTGCCGAAAATCAATGCGCGGCGGTGAACAAAGGGCGCGTGAACATAGCGGTGGGGCCCGCCTGGACCGGCGGCTATGTTTTCAGGCAGGCCGGGGATTCGCTGTGGGTGAGAGGCACCACGGAAGGGGAAGGCACCGGAGTATTTACCGGACCATTCACAATTGAAATCACCTGGAAGGGCGGACAAGCATACAGCGGAACTGTCAGAGTCAAAGATGGTCGCGCCTACCGCATCGAGTGGAATCGCCCGCCGGGCAATCACTGGGACCGCTGAGGCCGTCCGAAGGTTGGAAATCTGACTCGAGAGGCCATCGATTGAGGCCGGCGCAGCCCTGTCTACGCTGGGGGACGGGTTCTGCTGCAGCGATGGAGCAGAACCCGCGCACCGCTGCGCACAGGCGCTCACCGGCCGGGACTGAGCTCCGCCGAAAAGCCATAGATAAGCCAATCTAAAAGGTCTATACAAGGTGCGCCGCCAAAGCGCCGCGCAAGCGGCCACGCAAAAAGGCGCGCGGCTCTCCCTGGCGCGTCAGGGTGGCGGCGGTTGCCGGTCCCGGCCTACCTGAGCCTGCGGCGCAGCAGGTCGAGGGCTTGCTGGGTGGTCCACTCTCTTACCCGGTTGCGGTCGCCGCGGAAGATTTTTTCCACGGACTCGGTTTTTGTGGCGTCGGAGAGGGCGATGTGGACCAGGCCTACGGGCTTTTCTTCAGTGGCGCCGGTGGGGCCGGCGATGCCGGTGACGCCGAGGCCCAGAGTGGCGCCGGTGCGTAGACGGATGCCGGTGGCGAGGGCCTGGGCGACTTCGGCGGAGACGGCGCCGTGCTGGGCGATGAGCTGGGGTGGGACATCGGCGAAGGCGGTCTTGAGGGCGTCAGAGTAGACGACGGCGCCGCCGAGGAAGGAACGGGAGCTGCCGGGGACGCTGGTGATGCGCTGGGCGATCATGCCGCCGGTGCAGCTTTCGGCGACGGCGAGGGTGGCTTGGCGGAGGCCGAGATAGTAGAGGACGATCTGCTCGAGAGATTCGCCTTCGGAGGAGTAGAGCCAGTCTTCGAGAGCTTCTTCAAGGCGGCCGGCGAGCTCGTCGACGCGGCGCCGTGCGGCGGCGGCGCTGGACTTGGAGCAGAGGAGGGTGAGCTGGATGTCGCCGGCGTGGGCGAGGATGGTGGTTTCGACGTCGGAAAAGGTGGTGTAGATGGGGGCGAGAAGCTTGTCGGCCTGGGACTCGGGGATCATGGCGGCGCGAAGGGTGCGTTTGGCGATGGATCGCGGGGGCACGATGGCGCGCAGGCGGGGCAGGCATTCGGCGTCAAAGAGCGGGCGGCACTCGCTGGGGGGGCCGGGGAGGAGCAGGATGAGCTTGCGATGAGCGGCGAAGGTGGTGTCGAGCCACTGGCCGGGAGCGCTGCCGTTGGGGTTGGGAAGGACGGCGGCACCGTGGAGGACGTCGGCCTGCTTGAGGTTGTTGGAGGGCATGGGAAGGCGCCAGTGGGCGGCGCGGGTATGGAGGGCGGCGACGAGCTGGGCGTCGCGGCGGAGGATGAGAGAGAGCGCTTCAGCGACGGCTTCGCGGGTGAGGTCGTCTTCAGTGGGGCCGAGTCCGCCCATGAGGATGAGAATGTCAATGCGGGCGAGGGCGGCGCGGATGGCGTTGACCAGGTCCTTCTGGCGGTCGCCGACGATGGTCTTGAAGGCGACGGCGACGCCGATCTCGTTGAGCTTTTCCGTCACGTAGAGGGAGTTGGTGTCCTGGCGGAAGGGGGTGAGCATCTCAGAGCCGACGGCGATGATTTCGGATTTCATAAAGGCAGGGAACAGGGAACAGGGAACAGGGAACAGGGATCAGTTACCGGCTGACAGCTAACGGTTCAAGGACAAGAGCTGACGGATATGCGCGAAGGTACTGCACTTCCAGATTACCGCGACAGGGGCCGGAGCTAAAAGAGAGTGAGTCCTTCGACTCCCAGGTCCACATCATAAACGGCTTCGCTGGTGGCGAGAATGGTGGTGCCGAGGGGAGAAAAGGCGACGCCGACGAGGTTGGGTCCGGCGAGGACGAGGGTTGCATCGCCGGCGGGGGTAATGCGGACCAGGCCGCGGCGGCCATGGAGACAGGCGACAACATAGACGTCGCCGTCCCTGGAGAGCGCGAGGCCATGGGGTCGGCCGAGGCCGCGATACCAGACGGTTGCCTGACCGTGGGTGCCAACGGTCCAGATGGCATCGTTGGAGTTGAGCGCCGGTGCGGTGACGAAGAGGACGCCTTCCGCGTTGAGGGCGAGGTGATAGGCGGCGGGCGAGGGTTCGAGGGTGGCGTAGACGAAAATCTGGCGCTCGGGATCGATTTTGAAGATGGTGCCACTGCGGTCGCCGACGAAGAGATTGCCCTGGACGTCAAAGACTGCGCCGGTGGCCACGCCCATGCCTTCAGCGTAGACGGTGGACTCGCCGGAGGGGTCGATGCGGTAGACGTTGCCCTCGGCGCGGGAGGTGACGAAGAGGTCGCCTTCGGGGTTGAAGGCCAGGCCGGTGGCGTTGAGGATGCCGGTGACGAAGGGGGTTCCGCGGCCGTCGGGGCTGACCCTGACAACAGACACGGGGGTCTGCTTGCCGCGGGGGCCGGAGATGGTGGCGTAGATCATTCCGGAACGGCTGACGGCGGGGCTGGTGACGGGATGGAGGCCGGCGGAGAGCTGATGGGCCACGCGCAGGGGCGCGGCGTTGCTGGCGCCGGAGGGACTGCGGACTTCAACGAGGCCGGTGGAGGCCTGCTCGGGGACGCGGAGGGCCAGGCGCGTGGGGCGGCTCATGAGCACCTGGGCGGGGTGGCCGTCGACCAGCACGGCGGGCGGACCAAAGGCGAAGGGGCCGAGATGAGCGCCGATGAGTTCAACTTCGCCGAGAGGCAGAGCGGCGGGGGGAACGACGTCGTCGATGCGGGGATCGGGGAGAATGTCAGCGGCGGATTGGGTGCGGGGGCGGGGCATGGTCTTTTCCTGCTTGACTCAGTTGATGGGGAGCGGACCGAAAGTGCAACCGCAGGTTCTTCGACTCGCTGCGCTCGCTCAGAATGACAATCAATTTAGGCGCTCCGCTCAGGATGACAGCATTTTGAAAACTGCGATCCCCTAAATCAGATTCAATGAATCCATAGACGTAACAAGGATGTTACACCTAAAGCATACAGGCCGGCGGCCACATCATCGAAGACGATGCCCCAGCCCTCGGGGAGGCTTTCAAGCTGGCGGGCGGGAAATGGCTTGGTGATATCGAAGAGGCGGAAGAGGATGATGGCGATGAGGGCGTGGCGCCAGTCGGCGGGGCTGAAGAGCAGGGCGATCCACTGGCCGGCGACTTCATCGATGACGACGAAGCCGGGGTCGTGGCGGCCGGATTCGCGGGCGGCGATGGTGGCGGAGGGGACGCCGAGGGCGATGGAGAGGACGATGGCGGCGAGCAGGACGAGGAGCAGGGTTTGCGGGGTGGGATGGAGGAGTTTGGCGTAGGCGGCCCAGAGAAGGACGGCGGCGACCGAGCCCCAGGTGCCGGGACCGGGCTTGCCGAGGCCGGCGCCGAAGAAGGTGGCGACGGTCCAGGCCCAAAGGGTCTTCTTCTTGCCTTGGTTGGGGGATATAGAAGAACTCGGGATTTCGGGTGGACTCGGCAGAGCGGGTCCTTCCGGGGCTAAAGCCCGCGTTGATCCTGTTGGCTTTATGCGGGGGTTGAAACCCCCGCCTCCCTCCGGATCGAGGTTTTCCGCAGCCTGTAAAGCCCGCGTCGATTCTGCCGGCTTTATGCGGGGGTTGAAACCCCCGCCTCCCTCCGTATTGAGCTGTTCTGCAGTCTGTGCAGCCGGATCAGTCGTCATGGGAGTCTCCGCCGCGGTGCGGGCCGAGGCCGCCGAGGTCTTCAAGGACTTCGGGGTCGAGGATGGGGGAGCTGATTTTGTAGACGCCCATGGCCCATTTGCCGAGGTCGATCTTGCGGCAGCGGTCGGAGCAGAAGGGGAAGTCCTCGTCGTTGAAGCGGACCAACATGCCGCAGGTGGGGCAGCGGAGGAGCTTGGCGGATTTTTTCTTTGGGGGCATGGGACTACTTCATTTTACAGCGGGTCCGCTCTACAGCGGGCCGGAGAGGATGCGGGCTACTACGTCGTACTCGTGGGCAGCGGTAATTTGGGCTTTGTAGAAGCGGCCGGGCTCGGGAGTTAGTAAGTCGCCGAAGTCGTTGATGTAGACTTTGCCGTCGATTTCTGGGGCGTGGAACTGGGTGCGGCCTTCCCAGAGGAGCGGGGTTTCTTCGCTTTCGCCCTCGGCGAGAAGGACTAACTCGCGGCCCACCCATTGTTGCTTGGCGCGCTTCGAGATGGATTGCTGGAGCTTCATGAGGCGGTGCTTGCGGGACTCGATGGTGCGTTTCGGGACCTTCGAGTCGAGCGAGAAGGCGCCGGAGCCTTCTTCGTCGGAGTAACTGAAGACGCCTAGCCAGTCGAATTTCGCTTCCTTGATGAAGTCTTCGAGGAGGGTCATGTTCTGGGCGGATTCTCCTGGAAAACCTACGATGAAACTGGTGCGGAGGGCGATGCCGGGGACGGCGGCGCGGACTTTCTCGAGGGTCTTGAGGAAGATATCGGCTCCGGCGCCGCGCTTCATGGTTTTGAGTACCTGCGGCGAGGCGTGCTGGAGCGGCACGTCGAGGTATTTGCAGATGTTGTCGTGGCGGGCGATGGTTTCGAGGAGTCGGCCGGTAATGCGGTTGGGATAGGCGTAGAGGAAGCGGAGCCAGCGCAGGCCGTCGATGCGGGCGAGCGAGTCGAGCAGGGTGGCGAGGCCGTTCTTGAGGCCGAGGTCTTCGCCGTAGCAGGTGGTGTCCTGGCCGATGAGGGTGATCTCCTGGACGCCGCGGGCGACGAGCTGGCGGGCTTCGGCGACGACGGATTCGAAGCGGCGGGAACGGAACTTGCCGCGGAGGTTGGGGATGACGCAGAAGGTGCAGGGGTGGTCGCAGCCCTCGGCGATCTTGATGTAGGCGGAGGAGCGCGGGGTGGTGAGGAAGCGGGGGGTGGATTCGTCGTAGAGATAGGTGGGGAGGAGGTGGGTTGCGCCTTGCCAGCGGTCGCGGCGGAAACGGCCTTGTTGTTCGCGGAGATCGCCTTCGGGGCGAGATGTTGCCGCAGGGGCTAAAGCCCACGTCTCTTTTGGCGAATTTACGGCACGTGACCCAGAGGGTACCCCGTCGTGTCCTGATACAAGACCGGCCTCTGATACAAGATCGGCTTCTGATACAAAACCGGCCTCTTCCCCAGGCTGTTTATGGGTTCCAGCTTGGGATTCCTGGCCCGGTCGCGTTTCAAGTCCGGCCCTGGTTTCTGCGTGGGCGCTGGCGGTGAGGATGGTGAAGGGGGACATTGAGGCTGCCGCGGGTCTGGCGAGGCCGGCGGCTTCGAGGATGGATTCGAGCTCGCCGGTGCCGACGACGGCGTCGACTTCGGGGATGCTCTTCATGATTTCGTCGCGATAGCGCTCGACGAGACAGCCGGCGACGATGAGCTTGCGGGCGGAGCCGGAGGTTTTGAAGCGGGCCATTTCGAGGATGGTGTCGACGGACTCCTGCTTGGCGGTGTCTATGAAGGAGCAGGTGTTGACGACGAGGATTTCGGCCTCTTCGGGATGCGAGGTGAGGCGCGCTCCGGCGCGGTCGAGCAGGCCCATCATGACCTCGGAGTCGACGAGGTTTTTGGGACAGCCTAACGAAATAAAGCCCACGGAAGGGGCCGTGGGTGGGGAATCTTCGGTCACACATCTATTGTACCGGGGGTGGGAGTTTCTCGCTCATTGCGGGTTATTCCGTGAAACGCGAGCCTTGAAGGCCGGAGCCAAATCCCTTCCGAATAAACCGCCTTTTCCTGCACAATGCGCAGGGAAGATAACAGGTTCCATTATCACATTCATGGTATATTACATCTATGGCATACGAGGTGGAGGTCTCCGACGATTTCAAGACCTGGTATGAAGACCTCTCTGAGCCAGAACAGAACAGCGTCGAGCGTGTGGTATTGATGCTGATGGAGGCTGGGCCGGCTCTTGGCTATCCCCAGAGCACGGGCATCAAGGATTCGAAATTCAGCCACATGCGGGAATTGAGAATCCAGCACGAAGGGCGGCCATATCGCGTCCTTTACGCCTTCGATCCTATCCGAGTGGCATTGCTGCTGCTCGGGGGAGACAAGACGGGCGATGATCGCTGGTACGAAAAGATGGTGCCGAAGGCGGACGCCATCTATGAGGAGCACCTCAGGACGATCAAGAAATAGCGCGGGGATACCCGTACCCACAGCAACGCAGGGAGTGCAACGCTATGGCAATCAAGTGGAACGATCTAAAACACAAGTCCTCTCCCGCGATTCGCGCGAGTCTGAAGCGGGAAGCGGACGCCGAACTCGAGCGCATCGGTTTTCACAAACTGCGCCAGGCGCGGCAGCAAACGCAGGTTGCGATCGCGGAGAGACTCAATATTGCCCAGGGAGCTGTCTCCCGTATGGAGAAGCAATCTGATTTCCTCCTGAGCACGCTACGGGAATACGTCGGCGCTCTCGGAGGTCAACTGGAGCTGCGAGTCGTGTTTCCCGATGGGGACTTCGTTATCGAGACCTTGGCGCCGGCAGCTAAGAAGCGTCCGTCCCGGGGCCGGTCGGCGGGGCTGGGGGCTGCGGCCAAGGTGCGATGACGCCCTCAACTGTTTTTTGTCGCCATCGCTGTGCGCATTGTTTGGGGATCGTTGGCGGATTACCGCTCTCGGAGTCGACGAGGTTTTTGGGGCAGCCTAACGAAATAAAGCCCACGGAAGGGGCCGTGGGTGGGGAATTGTTGCTCACCTATCAATTGTATGGGTGTACGGGGGAGTGTGGGAACGGTGGCTGCCGGTTGCGGTTGATTGGCGAAGGCGGGTCTGCGGGGGGTGGTAAAATCAATCAGTGCCGGGTCCTACGCGACGTAATCCCGCCAAACCCGCCAGGTCCGGAAGGAAGCAACGGTAACGGGCTAGTACGGGCGCAGTAGGTCACCCGGCGCTTTTTTGAGTTGTCAGGGGTCAGAGATCAGAGATCAGAGATCAGAGATCAGAGATCGGCTGGCCGGCCCCGCGCAAGGAGAAGTGCATTGAGCCTTATCGTTCGCCCTATCGTGGGCCGGCGCGCGAAGATTTCGGCGCTGGGCACCTACGTTCCCCCCGATGTGATCACTAACAAAGACCTGGAAAAACTGGTGGATACGAACGATCAGTGGATCGTCGAGCGAACCGGAATCCGCGAGCGGCACAAGCTGGCCAAGGGGCTGGGAGTGAGCGACATGTGCACCGAGGCGGCGAAGAAGTGCCTGGCGGCGCGGGGGATCGAGCCGGACAAGATTGGCGAGTTCGGGGTGGAGGCGATCCTGGTGGGCACGGTGACGCCGGACATGATGTATCCGGCGACGGCGTGCCTGGTGCAGAACAAGATCGGCGCCAAAGGGGCGTGGGGTTTCGACGTTTCGGCCGGGTGCTCGGGATTTGTTTTCGCATTGCAGGCGGGCGTGGCGCTGGTGGAGAGCGGGGCGCACGCGAAGGTGCTGGTGTGCGGGGGGGACGCCAACACGCGGATGACCGACTACACGGACCGGGCGACGTGCGTGCTGTTCGGCGACGGCGCGGGGGCGGTGCTGATTGAGCCGGCGGAAGAGGGCGAGACCGGCTTCATCGACTATGTGCATGAGGTGGACGGGTCGGGCGGCGTCTCACTGTATATGCCGGGCGGCGGCAGCCTGAACCCCTCGACCCATGAGACCGTGGACAAGAAGATGCACTACATCCACCAGGATGGGCAGGCGGTGTACAAGTTTGCCGTGCGCAAGATGGCCGAGGTGACGACGAAGGTTCTGGAACGTAATGGCGTGAGCGGCGCGGAACTGGACTGTTTTATCCCGCACCAGGCCAATTTGCGGATTATCAAGGCGACCGCCGACCGGCTGGGGATGGACCCGGAGCGGGTGATTGTCAACATCGAGAAGTATGGGAATACGTCGTCGGGGAGCATTCCCCTGGCCATGGAGACGGCGATCGGGCAAGGCAAGCTGAAGAAGGGGGACCTGGTGCTGCTGGCGGCGGTGGGCGCGGGGTTTACGGTGGGGGCGGCGCTGCTGCGGTGGGAGATTTGAGCAGCAGCGGGGTTAGCGGTGTTAGCGGAGTTTGCGGCGGCTGGGGCTGAGCTGAAGATATCGGTTCTTATTTGCATAGCTTTCGAGCTGCGCCGCATAAAAGAGTGGTAGGGCTTCTTAAGGAACCTCTGAACAGGTTCAGCAGGCGAGCAGACCATCCCTCAGGGGCTTC
>PLGM01000273.1 GCA_003139795.1 Acidobacteriaceae bacterium
AGTTAATAACAGGCTCTAGTACCGCGACCGTGTGATTGTGAAATGTCGACGATGAGGATCTGGGTGGCCCAGGTCTCGCTTTTGAGACCTGGGAGACGACATATCCACACGGTCGCGGTACTAGGTGCCTGAAATCTCAAGGCCGGCATCAAATGAACCGGACACTACTGAGGTGGTTTATCCCTCGAAAATGAGCCGCCTTTTGCAGTTCTCAGCAACGCCTCGTGCACTTGAGCGATGTCCTAGTTTGGCTTGGAGAGGGCGGATGTGCCCGCTGCACTATCCTCGACGATCGCCAAGTCCCACGGCGCCAGCGTCGACTGTGCGGCCTTGGCCACTGGCTTGCCGTCGAGAAGATTGGTTCCCGCGCCGAAAGCATAGCTCACCTACACCTCAGTGCTTGAGTAGTTGACTTAGTAGTGCAGGCGCTTGCCCAACCGCATCGTTGTTTCCTTTCCTATTCATGGTTCGCTCCAAACAAAAAGGATACCGAATGCAGCCGATCTGCCGCGCCGTCGAGCGGTGCAAGTCTACTGCCGCCGCAGCTCAAAGTGGTGCGGCTTGGGATCGAGATCTTTGCGAATCGCCGCTGCGAGCTCGTCCTGCGCTTGCCGCAACTTGTCTTCCGCAACGCCCGAAGTTGCACTCTCCTTGACTTCGGCGCTGAGGATAAAGCGCGCCTGGTCGAGGGTGGCGCGCCGGTCCTCAGTCCAGTCGATTCCACGCGCCTGGTCGAGCATCGGCGTTTTGTAGAGAGCGAGATTGACCCCGCGTTGCAACTCTTCACGCGAGAAGCCGGCGACGGGTTTCGCGTCTATTGAGAGCTCGTACTGCCCTGGATCGAGCGACTCGATCCGTAGAGTCATCTGATCGAGCTGTGCGATATCTGAAATCTTGAGCAGCACCGGTGTCATGGCATTGTTGAAGTCCAGCGGAAGCGGAAGCGCATCGTCGAGCTGCGTCCATTGGAGGCCGTCCGTTGACCTCTCCAGATTCGTCGCCGTGGTCCGGTCCTTGTCGATCACTTTGGCGTTGGTCGCATTCAGCACCAGGCGGCTAATCACAGGGTTCACATGCCATGCGGACATGAGCGTCGCCGCCATGATCCAGTGGCCGATCTCAGCCGGATGAATGCGGTCCGGAACGATGAGCGGCCCAAGCTCGGGAAACTGCGTCTTCGCACGCTCCAGAGCATCCGTCATGGAACGATGGAAATCCGCAACCAGGACGGTTTTGTCCCCCGACGCTTCTAACTGCGCGCCCATCCGGGACACATCGTCTGCGAATTTTTCGATGACGCGCGAGTAGCCGGGGAACTCCGTACCGTGTGTAATCTCGTCGTACGGCGTGGGGCAGATCAGCGTGAGGGCCGCGCCCGGAGCGGCTTTGTGAAGCGCATCCAGCAGCGCGCGATAGCCCTTCTGAAAGTTCGGGTCGATCTCGGGCCCGCCATACCCCCACCCCCCGTCGTTCATGCCCAGCATCACGGTAATCATGGCCGGCCGAAACGGCGCAACATCGCGTCGAACGCGCTCGGCCATGGTCCCCGCGTAGCCGCCGTTCGTTGTATCCCCTGGAACGCCAGCGTTCACAAAGCGGACATGCAGAGTGGGATAGCGCGTAATCACGAACTCCTCCACATCCTTCGTGTAAAGTCGCTGCGCCGTGATGCTGTCGCCGTAAAACACCACGGTATCGCCATCCTTCAGGGCGAACTGTTGGGCATGTGTTGTTGTTGCGCAGGCGGCAAGCGCGAGAGCGCCCCAGCCTGCCAATGACCTCCAACGCTTCTGTGCCGTCAATCGAATCATCATCGCCATCCTGCTCTTCCGCCGGCCGCCAACGATGCGGCAAGCCGCACACCGCATGGACCCATCGATTGCCGGATCATTGCTCTCCTTCCGTGTGTGACGTGGATTGCATGGTTGCGAACTGTGGAGCACCGAGCCTCACGCGCACCGCTCCGCCCAGGGTTGCGGCGTTCTGCAAGCCGCTCCATTCCTCAAGCAGACGGCCATCGGCCGCCAGCAGGCGGAGAACGCCGGCTTGTTTACCTTCGCGATCGAATCGGATCGGGCCGGCGTCCAGATCGAGCAGAGCATTCGCTTGTGCAGCCGCCTCTGCCACGGAAGAACTTTGAGCGGCGTGTAGATGTACGGTGACGGCGAGTGCGACAGGACCGTATTGTGCGGCCAGGCTGCGCAGCACCATCAACTGGGCGCGCGGGCCAGGCGCCAGCAGGCCGTCGGCGTCCAGCGCAAAATCGACCGTTGCTTCGAGGCGCAGTGAAGTTGCGGCCTGCGCCGGCGCTGTTTCTTGTTCCACCGTTGTGCCCTTTTCGAAGCCGGCGGCCTGCAGAGCGGCGAGCGTAACTTCGCGCCGGTCGCCGAGCGTGAACCGCACGTCGCCGGCGCCGGAGTAACGATAGGTGTTGGCCGACGGCGCAAACTGCGCGTTGGTGCGATAGAAGAGCGGCGCGGCGGACTCGATCCGATTGCCGGTGAACGTGACCGGCGTGCCGCCGGTGCTTGCGTCGTCGACAATGGCCGCGGCCGTGGCGACTGGGGGGTTCCAGCGAATCGTGTTGTGCTCCATGCGCAGGCCGCGCAGCACGCCGCCGTTCCATGCGTGCAGGTAGACCGCGCCTTGCAGGGCCGCGAGCCTCGGACTCAGGCCGTTATCGATGCACAGGTTGTCGCGCACCACGCTCTCGCCGGTCACATAGCCGGCCGCGAACACCGCCAGGCAGTAGCCCTGGGTGTCGTGGGCATAGTTGCGCTCGACGGTGTTGCGCGTGTTGTCCCAGTCGATGTCGTATGCGCCGCCGTCCACACCGGGGCTGTCGGTGAGGAAAGCTTCGTTATCCCGCACCGTGCAATCCGTGCAGGTCCAGGTCCAGATGGCATTGGGTGTGCCAGTGGTCTCGGTGGGCTGCATCCCGGTTTGCCAGGCGGTGCTGGTCTCGATCAGCGCATCGGAGTCGCGGAAAAGAATGATGCCGTCGCCGTACAGATCCTGCACGCTCGAGTTGCGAACCGTGATGTGGTTGTTGAGCGGTGCATCCGGCGCATACGCGTAATTTCCGCCGCCGATGAGGATGCCCGCCCACTGATTGGTGTGCGCGGCCACCACTCCATCCACCAGAACGTCTTCGAAGACCGCGTCGCGGCTGCTTGGGCCCACCACCACCAGGCCATTGTCCTTGTTCTTCATCGCGTCGCCCTGAACATCGTGGACGAATAGATTCTTGAGATAGATGTGGTGCAGTGTGCCCTTGTCGCCGCTCACGAAGATGCCATACTTGCCGGCGCCGGCGAGGTCGAGCGAATCGATCTGCCAATACTCCTGATTGAAGAGGCTCAGCACCTGGCGGTCCTTGGCGGTGGCAACGATGCGCGGTCGCGGGCCTTGCCCAAAGGCAGTCAGGCGAATTGGCCTCCCCTCGGCGCCTGAACCTTGGGGAGAAAAGCTGCCATGGCAAACCGTGCCGCGCGCCATCGCAATGCGGTCTCCGGCGGCAAATGGATGCGCCTGCGCAGCGGCAAGGCTGTTCCACGGATCGGCGCTGGAGCCATCTCCGGCAGCAGCGGCGGAACAGTCGATGAAGTAGGCGTGAGGCCCGGCCGTTTGCCCGCCTGCCCAGCGGTTCGCAAACAGCAAAGCCACAGTCAACGCAAAGAGGGCAGAGCGCCTGCCGGCCCTGCCCAAACGAATCAAATCCAACACCGCGGTTTGTGCTACTGGCTCATCGCCAGCTTTGGGAATGATCACCGGTTCTACCAATTCATCGCTTTCTGCGAGCCTGTGATTTCGTCTCATCATCATACTTGCGGGGCAGGAGCTCGAGCCCCTGTCCCGCAAGCACAACGCAGATCATTTCTCCAGAAACGCATTGCTAGAAGTCCAGCCGGATCGCAAATTGTCCGCTTCGCGGATTGTCCTGAACGCCGAGAATCTCACCGAAGTTCGAGTCCCCAATCCCGGCGCGAGTTCCCGCGCAACCTTGAATGCTGTAGTAATGCCGGTTGAACAAGTTGTAGAAATCCAGCCGGACCGAGAGGTTGTACTTGCCGTCGGGACCAACCTTGTCGTTTTTAATCAGAGTGGAGTTCTCATTCGCCTGCCCGGGGCAGCGCAGGCGCGAGGTGGCTGGAGAGGGCGGCAGGTAGCCCGGCGCTGGATTGCTGGCGACGGATGCCGGCATATAGAAGTCCTGCGCCGGAGGCGTTCCGTTGGCGCCGACGGGCACGTAGTTCTTCGGGCTTGAGGGACCTTTGTACCCGGCCAGGTTGAATTGCGGGTAGATGTTTCCCCACAAAGGCCAGTAAGGATCGGACGCGCCGATCTCGAAGGGTTGCCCAGTATAGTAGTCGACCACACCGCCAAGCCTCCATCCGCCAACGATCCCTCTCACCACAGGAGTTGTTGTGGCGAGCCAATGCTGGCCCTTGCCGAAGGGAAACTGATAGGTGACGAAGCCTTTCAGCACTTGAGGCAGGTCATAGCCGGTGAGTGCATGGGCCGCAGCACGCATGTTGCTGAAATCCTCAACGCCGGTGTAGCCATTGTTGTAGTCCTGCTCGGCGGCGAAGGAGTTGCCTTCCTGACGCGACCAGTCGTAGCTCAGGTCCATGGTCAGGCCGCGGCCGGTGCGCTTCACCACGTCGACAACCAGCGAGTCATAGAAGCTCTGGCCTAACGGGAGGCCCGCGTAGTTAATGTTGTAGCAGCAGCCGTACCAATAGTCGGTTTCTGCCGCGGCCATCTGCGGTAACGGCGCTAGCGCCGCCAAGGGTGAACCATAGAAGTTCGGATACGGGCAAGCTACCCCGCTGACGGATCCGTACCCCGACGGGCAATACATCCAATTCCAGATGCTGAACCCCGGGTTTTGGTCGACCAGTCTCAGGAAGTTCTGCGTACTGGTCTCGTTCCACGCCAGCGCGGTGTCGGTGAGGCGATGGCCGCGGTTGCCGACATAGGAGATCTCAAGGCGCGTGTTGGGCGTCAACTGCTGCTGCACGCCGAAGTTGAAGGCCTCGCTGTATCCCAGGCGAAGGGCGCGCGGATCCACTTCCACGGGGAACGGAAGCATGGTGGAGGGATCGGTGGCCAAGGATGCTTTGGTCACCACGCCGGGGAAGTTGAAGCCGCCCCCCGGAGCGTCCCAATCGAATTGAGTTGCCGTGCTGTATTGCCCCAGCTGCGGTGCGAAACTGTCGGGAACCCCGCCAAAGAAAGTGACGCCGACGGGGTTGAAGATCAGCCCATAGGAGGCGTGTATTACCACCTCAGGAAGGAACTGGTAGGCAATCCCGATCGAAGGCCCAAAGTTTGCTGCGTATTCGTTCTTCTCGAAGCTGTCGCTGCCGCTGCCGGTGAAGACCAGCGATCCGGGAATGGCCGCGCCATAAACTGACGTGAGCTGCGCGTCGGTCACGGTCGGGTCGAAGTTGGCCCAGCGGCCGTACTTCTCATGGAAGCGCGTGTTGTAACTCCAGCGCAGCCCCAGGTTCAGCGTGAGTTTTGGAGTGACCTTGTAGCTGTCCTCCCCAAAGAACACGAACTCCTTTTGCCGGCCGTAGAGGTTGTTGGCCACAGGCTCTTGCGAGCTGCTGACTTGTCCCAATTCATAGGTCGCGAAACCGAAGCCGTCGTAAGGATAGCCCGCGCCGGCGGTGTTCTTGTAGGAGAAGTTAAAAGAATACGCACCCGCGCCGGAACGGTAGTTCACCTCATGGTCGATGAAATCTCCGCCAAAGCTGAAGCTGTGACGGCCTTTGCTCCAGGTAACCGTGTCGTCGGCAGTAGCGGTCACCCCCGCTACATCTCCCACCCATGCGTTACCGATATACGTTTCGCTGATGCCCGCCTGGTTGTCGGAGAAGGAAATTTCAGGGAAGTTGTCCGCACCGTTGCTTCCAATGCCGACTTGCGAGTTCCAATTGCCAGGATCGGCCGGGACGCTTGCATTGTCGTCGTAAGCATCGGTGAAGTTCAGCACGTTGAGCAGATTCGAGCTGAAGTTGTGGGTCTCGCTTAGCCGCCACTGCTGCTGGGTATACAACTGTTCCCGCAGGTTCGATAGCGGGCCTCCGTTCGTAGTCCCCGACTGCCACACACCCCCGCTATCCGCCTGAAGGCGCGGTCTGTGGTTGTAAATCCATGATCCGGAGAGACGATCCTGATCGCGCAGCACGTGGTCCAGCTTGACGACGAACTGATTCGGTGTCTGGCTAGGAGTGCCCGCGAGCAGCGTCCTCTCGTTGTTGGTGATTCCGCCCAGGTTGGGAGCGTAGTTCGCGTAAAATGTATTCACCTTTTGTGAAACCGCGCTGAGGCGACCCGACGGAATCATGTTGAGAGTGTTGTTGCTGTCAAACACAAATGGCCCTGCTGGAAAGGTACTTGTTGCAAGAGTACTGGACGTGTTCGGATCGTAGACCATGTCCACCTGCGCCTGGACGATCTGTCCCGTGGTGGTACCCACCATGATCGGCGTTCCGGGGCAGTTGGGTCCGCTGCAAGGGACTGTATTACCCTGGTATGTCCAGAGCGGGGCTCCCAGCAGCCCGTTGAAGTTGCCCTGCAGGAAATCCGCGGTGGGAACAGTCGCGCCGCCGCTGTTGAGCCGCCAGTCGGTCCTGTCAAATCGCTCGAAAGTGCCAAAGAAGAAGGTCTTGTTCTTGTGGATCGGACCGCCCAGGCTGAAACCGTAATCCCAGCCGCGGTCTTTGGCCTTTGGCACGCCCAGATTGTCGTTGGTCCAGGTGTTGGCATCCAGTATCTCGTTCAGCCCGTACGTGAATGCCGAACCATGTAATCTGTTGGTGCCCGACTTCAGGTTGAAGGCCATCACGCCGCCGCCGGTGATCGCACTTTGAGCGTCCAGGCCGCTGGTCTCCGCCTGCAGTTCTTCCACGGCTTCCATGCTCGGTCCGCCCTCCATCGAATCGCCGCGGATGTTCGAAGTGCCCGAGGTGCCGTCAATGGTGTAGTCCTTTACAAACCATTGGCCGCCGTTGACAACCGCACCGTATGGGGAGCTGATCGGCGAATATCCGGGCGTGATGGCTACCGCAAAGTCCTCAACGGTCCGGCCGCCGCTGTAGATACTGAGCGGCAGGTCGTTTACGACATCGGCCTTCATGTTGGTGCCCACGCCTGCGGTGTCCATGTCCAGGATTGGCGCATCGCTGGTCACGGTAATGGTCGCGCTTGCGGCCCCAACTTTCAGCACCACGTCGATCCGGGCCACTTCGGTGGAGTTCAGGGTGATGGACGGACGCAGAAGAGTCTCGAATCCTTCCCTCTTGAACTCGACCGAGTAGGGGCCTGGGACCAGGTTGGGAACGACGTATATCCCTACTCCGTTGGAGACGGTTTTGGCAGGCACATTGGTGCCTGTGTTGGTCGCGGTGACCTGCACGTCTGCCACCACCGCGCCGGTCGAGTCGGTTACGGTTCCGGTGATCGTCGCACGGTTCGTCTGTGCCCAGGCAGTCTGACTGATCATGGCAATCAGAACTGCAAGAATAAAGGGACATAACAATCGCCATTCCGATGTTCGCCTCATAGAGCCTCCTAAGCTTGCCGGTGCGAGCAGACGTTTGCTCAACCGGTCGAATCAAACACCAACATTCCACCGTTTGATTGACCAACAAGCGAATCTAGGAGCCATTCTGTCGGCTGTCAAGAGCAAAAACGAACACTGATATGGAGTGCCCCTGTCAATTCCTGCCAGGCTGAGCCCAACCGCGCAATGGGCGCTGCACATGAATTCAGTGGCCTGCAAGCCACTGCTCCGCCGAGCATTTGCATCGCAAGTTTACCAATGAGTAATGAGCCCCGAGCCGCCATTTTCAGTTTTACGCTGCCATTTGGGAAATGTTAGCCGCCATCTTTGATTCGTCGTCGGATCCTGGACCCCTGACCCCTGATCCCTGCTACTCCGGCTCCACCAGGTGATGCGCGATGGCGAACAGCGCCAGTTCCAGGCGGGTGGAGACGCCGGTTTTGTCGAAGATGTTGGAGAGGTGGCGCTTGACGGTTTCTTCGCTGAGGGTGAACTGCTTGGCGATGTCGCGGTTCGAGCATCCTTCCACGATGCAGCCCACGACGTCGAGTTCGCGGGGGGTGAGTCCATAGGTCTTGCGCTGCGGCACGACGGCCTGCAGCATCAGGTCGTGGAGAGCGCTGACGAGGTTGATCACGCGCTTGCCGCCGATCCAGTAATCGCCACTAAAGACGGTGCGAATGGCGGTTTGCAGGTGGCTGGCGAGGGCGTCTTTGAGGACGATGCCGCGGGCGCCGATGTGCAGGGCCTCGATGATCTGCTGCGTGGTGATTGTGGAGGTGAGGAGGAGAATCTTGACGGTGGGTGTGCCGTTCATGATGGCGCGCATGGCCTCCAGGCCGGGCAGGCGCGGCATCTGCACGTCGAGCAGCAGAATGTCGGGCTCCAGCTCGAGGGTCTGGGTGATGGCTTCGTCGCCGTCGTTGGCATCGCCGACCACGTCGAAGCCGTCCTTTTCGGAGAGCATGTTGCGCACCCCGATGCGGACTACAGGATGATCGTCGGCGATTACAATTCGAATGGGTTTTTCCATGTGATCGGCTAACCTCCCGGCAGAGTTTTACTACGCCTGGAATTCAGCCTCTAGCATACGCTGGAGGTTGGCGGCGGCGGCGCGCAAATCGCGCAGCACGGTAGACCCGTTATCCAGATGGTTAACGCCGGAACCGGTAACCCCAATGCCTCCCCCCTCAATCACCGCCCCCATCCGCGCGACCTGGAGGGCGCCGGCCATGGAGCAGCCGCCCTTGATGGCGTGGCCGATGCGGCGCACCTCGGGGTCGTCGCCTTTGGCGATGGCGGCCTCAAGTGCGGCTATACGGCGGCCCAAATCGGCGACGATGGCCTGGTAGATCTGGCGGACCGCGGTCTCGGGCATCATCTCGCGGAGCTGGGCCAGGGTTTCGGGGTTGACGATGGTTTCATCAGAATCCAGGCCGTCGGCGGCGGGGGGCTGCAACTGCGCCTGGTGCTCCTCAATCAGCTTGGTCAGGGCTTCGGGAGTAAAGGGCTTGAGCAGGAAACCGTCGGCGGCGGCGATCACCTGGTCCGGGGCATTGCTGGCGCTGATGGTATAGAGGCGGGCCTGAGTGAGGGCGCGAAGTTGCTCAATCAATTGGGTTCCGCTGAGGCCGGGCATCTGGGCGTCCATCAGGATGACGCCAGGAACGCACTCTCCGGCGGCTAGCAGATCCAGCGCCGCGGGGCCGTCGGCAGCGGTGTGGACGGTATAGCCGCTCATGGTGAGGACGGTGGCCATGACCTCTCGACTGACCATGTCGTCGTCAATGAGGAGCAGCGTGGGAAGGTCGTGCCTGGTGACGATTTCAAGCATACATTCAGTGTGCCACTCAAGAGCAGGATGGTGTGACCGAAAATGAACAAGGTGAATTCAATCAGTGATGGCCCCCAGGAGGCTCAAAAATGGGTTCGGTTCACTCAAAATGGGCTCAGTTCAATTGCCTATGACCAGGACCTGGAAGCTGCCGTTCACCGATGCGGTTTTGAGGGTTCCGATGCCGCCGGGCTGAGCGACGTTCACGCCAAGGAGGTCGGTGACGAGGTAGACCTGGCCGGTGTCCTGGTTCACGGCCAGTGTACGGGCGCGCTGGCGAGTGGGCAGGTTCTGGATCTCGGCATAGGTGTCGGTGACGTCCTGATGGATGATGGTGAGGCTTCCATTGGCGCCTCCGTTGGCGGTGTAGATAAGGCCGCGGCCGGGATCGTAGCCAATCGCTTCCACGCCGGGGCCGATGGGGAGCGATGCAACAACTTCTCCGGTGCCGCCGTTGAGCACCGTCATTTTCATGTTGTTGCAGGCGGCAAACAGACGCAGGTGTTTGCCGTCGACGGCCAGGCTGCGGGCTTCGAGGCAGTCGGGCCCAAGGGCAAAGAAGCGCAGGGAATTCTCGGAGGATTGGGCTGGGCGGGATTCATGGCTCCAGTCCAGCACGATGGGCGGGGCGGTTTCGATTGCGGGGCTGGGCTGGGATGGATTGGGCTGGGTGGGAGCGGCGGCGTCGGAGCGCCTGTGCAGCAACGATGCAATGGCCTGCGCATCGAGACGGGCAACCTGGTTGCGGTTGACGATGAGGATGAACACCTGGCCATTGCCGTCGCTTTGCGCAAATCCCAAGTTGCCGGGCATGAGGATTTCACCAAGCGGCTGGCGGGTTTGCACATCGATAACGGTGATGGAGGTCTTGATTTCCAGGTTCGGGACAGGCTGCGGGTTGCTGTTCTGCTGGGAAGAGCGGGTGGTGGCGCCGGGGGAAGATTTTGCCTGACTGGCGGAGGGTTGCGGTGGGGTCACAGCAAGGGGGCTGGCGCAGATGGCGAAGAGGAGCCTGCTCTGTGGTTCAAGGACGAGGGCGCGGGGGTTGGGGCCGGTGGGAATGCTGGCGACGACGGCGAACGAACGGCGGTCAAAGACCTTTACCTGGCCGGCCGGTCCATCGCTGATGTAGCCGAACTCGCCGGTGTCGTCGAGGGCGATGGCGTGGGCCTCGCGCAGGCCGACGATCTGGCCGGCGACGGTGCCGGTGGTCACATCCACCACCTGCACGGCGTCGCCATGGGCAATGTAAAGTCGTTCCGTGCCGGGGTCCATCGTGAGGTAGTCCCAGGGCCCGATGCCGCCCACGATCCAGGTTTGCTTGATGACGAAGGGGCTGCCCGGCAGTTCCGTGGACGCGGGAATCTGCTGCGCCGGGAGGGCGGCGCAGGCGAGCAGGCTCAGGGCGAGGAGGTTCTTCATTCGGGACGGCTCCTTCTAACTAGATGCGGAAACAGAGATCTGGGGTCAGGGCCAGGGATCAGGGGCCGGCGGGGCAGCGAGGAATTCAGCGCACTGTGAAACTGCGTAGTGCTGTAAGCGTACAAACTGCGTAGTGATATAAGCCTACAAAAAGAAGGAAAATGCCGGCCTCCAAGCCTACAAACGGAAGGGGCTCATGCGGAGTGGCAAAAACGTGCTGTTCCAAGGGCGCAAAAAACCGCAGAGGGTCCGGCTGGAACCCAACATAAAGCGCGTAAAACAGCTCAAAATTGATGGTTTTTGCCCCGTTTCCGATCGTTTTTGCCCCCCCTTTTGAAGCCATATATACATATCTCGCATACAGATTGCCGTTCCGTCCAGGGCTTCGGTTTCCGGGTCGGGGATGCTCCAGAGCGTCATCGAGTCAGTCAATGGAAGGGCGCTTACCGTTACGAATCCGTGTCGAACTTGGGTGACTTAACCGCCAGCCTGTATATCAAGGTGCACCAAATGTGAGGGAGAACCAGTTTTTTCTTCTTAGAGCGTATTTCATAAACATTTTCCCGACCCGTGAACCATTGATTTCAATGGACGGAGTAGGGTTGGATGGCATTTATGAAACACGCTCTAATAAGTATCGGATTGGTCTTCTCCTTGACCGTCGCAACGGAGTAGCATGAACCAGTGGCCGTTGACCTGATCGACGTGCGCCGGGCGCTTGAAAGCGATGCAATCGTTCCATGCTTTCAGCCCATCGTGGAATTGCGCACTGGCCGCTTGGCTGGGTTTGAGATCCTGGCGCGGTGGCAACACCCCGACCTTGGCTTGATCCTCCCGGAGAATTTCATCTCACTGGCGGAAGAGCACGGACTGATCGGAAGCCTTACGCACCAGATTATGCGGAAGGCATTCATGTCGGCGCCGCTGTTGCCGGAGCCGCTTGTGCTGGCCTTCAACTTTTCGCCGATTCAGTTGCATTATCGCAGCCTGCCCTTTCAGATTCGCGAAGCGGCCAAGGACTCCGGGTTCCCGCTTCAACGGGTGATGGTGGAGATTACCGAGAGCGCCCTTGTCAACAACCTGGAACCCGCTCGGATGATAGCCATCGAGCTCAAGGAGATGGGCTGCCGGCTGGCGCTGGACGATTTTGGAACCGGATATTCGAGCCTGCGCCACCTTCAGGCGCTGCCGTTCAGCCAGTTGAAGATCGACCGCAGCTTCATCGAATCCATGACCGGCAAGCGCGAGAGCCGCAAGATCGTGGCAGCGGTGGTCGGCCTGGGGCACAGCCTTGGCATGATCACCGTGGCGGAAGGCGTAGAGACAGAGGAGCAGGCGAATATGCTGCTGTGGCTCGGTGCGACCTGGGGCAGGGCTGGCTCTACGGGCGCCCTTTGCCGGCCGAGCGGATACCCGATATGCTCGCAGCCGCACCGCGGACACTGTCCAACAAAATGTCGACGCAGCAGGACGAGGAGCGTATTCCCAGCCTGGAGGCGTTGCCGGAGCAGCGCCTGGCGCAATTGCAGGCAATCTACAATGGAGCGCCGGTGGGCTTATGTTTTCTTGACTGCAACCTTCGCTACGTGAGCCTCAACCGGCGGCTTGCCGATCTGAATGGCGCCTCGGTGGCGGCCCATATCGGCAACAAAGTGCAGGAGATGATTCCTGATTTGTTTCCACTGGTTCAGCCGTTCCTGTTGCGCGCCTTGCAGGGCGAGGCAATCGCGGGTGAGGAGGTTTCCATGCCATCCTCCAGGCCGGGAGAACCGGACCTGACGATCCTTGTGTCTTACCAGCCGGCCTTCGACGAAGCACAGGAAGTGATCGGCGTTTCGGTCGCCATCGTGGATATTACTGAACGCAAACTGGCCGAAGATGCGCTGCATGAGAGCGAAGATGACATCCGGCATATGGCCGAGCTCAGTCCGCAAATGCCGTGGATTCGGGATGCCGACGGAGACTTTATGTATGTCAGTTCCCGATGGTCGCAGTTGGTGGGGATGAGAAAGGAGCAGGCGGTCAACCTTGGATGGCTGGAGGCGCTGCACCCGGAAGATCTGGGGCCCACGTTGAAGACCCTGCAGCAGGCGATGCACTTCGGCAAGTCGATCGATGTCGAGTACAGGGTCAAGACCGCGCAGGGGGAGTGGAGGTGGTTGCGATCCCGCGGGTCGCCGCGTTATGGGCCAGCGGGCGAGATTGTCCGCTGGTACGGAGGCTGGGAGGACATAGAAGAGCGCAAGGAACTGGAGGAAGCGCTGCGCAAGAGCCGCGCGCGCACGTGAAGGCCGCTTCCGGCGCAGGGGGCAGTTCAAGTGCTCCAGAGTACCTCCCGTACCCCTACTTATCGTGCCGCTGCCTTCGTGAGAAGAGGTCTCCAGAGTTACCGAACTCAGGAGCGTTTCTAGATGGGCCCGCAGTTCGCATGAGGTCTTCCTAGCGGCTTAACAGACGTAGAATGTGCTGATTATTGGTGCATTTCTGGATATGCCCCCAAAAGTCGGTTTTGTGGGAAGCATGCGGCTGCGCGACGAGGAACCGGCTGCGTCCTTTCAAAACATTGGGGTTTGGCTTTTGTGGTTTCCCACCCTTGCGATAGAAGGAATCGCAAGGATGGGGCACCCAGCTGTGGAAGGGGAGCGGCGAAAAGCAAAAGCAAAAACAAAGGCAAAAGCAAAAGCAAAAGCAAAAGCAGGTCCTTCGACTCCGGTCGCTG
>PLGM01000201.1 GCA_003139795.1 Acidobacteriaceae bacterium
ATTCTGTCCGCCATCCTTGAGCACGTGCGGGCCAAGGGCTACACGCAGGCGCAGCTTGTGGACATTCTGGACGAGTACCGGCCGTCAGTGTGCAGCCTGCTCAAGGGTCGAATCTCCCAAATGAGCATCGAGAAACTGTTGCGCTACGCCGACCGCCTGCATTTGCAAACGAGCATCGCAGTACGGCCAGTAGATGGGCGAGGCCGCCGTGTGAGAATCCAGACCACGCCCAGCACAGGAGGCCCAGCGCGAAAGCTGGCAGCGGCAGTTTAGCAGCTCGCATCGTGCCGAGCTCTCCCTGAAAGTCCCCAGCAGTTCTTGGTGTTACTTTTTGGGGATACTTTTCCCCGATTTCTATGCGTTTCCATGCAGCGGCGTGCAGCCCAGCATAATTTCGTAACTAGTTCTCATCAAACACTTTATGCCGGCTTGCGCCTCTCTGTGCCCTCCTGTGCAAAACAGGGTAAAATTAGACTCATGATCCCATCGAAGATGGAATATGCCAGAGGACGTTTAAACTGACTCGCTGAAGCCGTCGAATTCGGAATGCCAATTTGGCAGCCTCAAAGTGGGAAGTTCGGTGGAGCAAGGTCTCAGCCGCTGCCAACGGATTCTACGCACAACCCGGAGCGGAATGAAAGTGATGTGCGATTCAATGCGAGCCCGTGCAATTCAGTGCAACACCCCGACCCGCATTTTGAGTCAACTGAATTTCCGCGAAGGATACGTGTGTATCACTTTCGTATCACAGCAGCCTTTTTTGATGTCCACTGACATTAGATTAAGTCGTTTATTATGAGTGGTGAGCTCGCTGGGGCTCGAACCCAGGACCCACGCCTTAAAAGGGCGTTGCTCTACCTACTGAGCTACGAGCTCTCACCAACTACAACTTAATTACATTCAATAAGTTGTAGCATATCAACCTTCTTGGCCTTGCGTGGCTTTTTGACGCTGGTAGCCAATTTGTAGCCACTTTGTACCGAAACCGATCCCGGAGGCACCCAGGTCTCCAGCGCCTGCAACTGGTGAGTCGGGGCGACGTGGGCATACCGGGCGGTCATGGCGATCGTCTTGTGTCCCATCAGTTCCTGCACTGTCTTCAAGTCTACCCCAGCCATCACCAGACGGCTAGCGAAGGTGTGCCGGGTAGTGGGTCAATTTGCTTTTCCACCGGCCAGGTTGGACTTTATGTATGTTGTTTGAACGCTGGGTATACCAAGTGATCCGGGTCCCACCAAAGCAAGTCTAAAACGTTGTGATTTAGAATTCCCCAGACGCTTTCGCGCGCGCTCAGGTGGTATGAAACCAATTGCTCTACGTCGTCAACGCCTAGTTCGGCCAGCCTGTCTTGGGCTTCCTTGCATAGCATGTGACACTCAATTCGGTGATTGCGGTAGGCCTCTTTTATGAGTTTCTGACTCCAGGTTTTCGCTTCGTATTCGCGGCGAGCGTTCGTCTTCTCTCGGTCGCTTGGCCGCACCAATGCAGTATCCTCAAGATCGTGGATACGGCTTCTTCCAAGCCCGCTAATCTGGTCCTGCCCTTGCCCGCCGAGCAGCGATCCACAGCAACTCTTGATGCAACCCTTCCAATTCTTGGGCTCCCGCTGAGTCTCATCCAGGAGCTTTGGCGCGCGGCAGAGGCGGAGACGTGTAGCCTGAGCCTGGACGAGTTCAGCATAGCGCTCAGCGCGATCGGCGAGAGAGTCAATTATGGCCTTCCGCCCGGAGTGCTTCCAGATGCCGCTAAGAAAGCTGGATTCTTTCGTTCCCTCCATCTCGCCGAACTCGCTCTCGCGCACGCATGCGCCCTGGGCCGCGAGGCAGCATGGGAGACTTTCCTCAGCCGTTACCGGAGTCCCGTTGTCCATGCAGCAGTCTCGATAACCGGATCCGCTACGCTCGGGCACGATCTCGCCGACTCGCTGTACGCCGAGCTCTACGGCCTTCGCCAGGCCGGCGGCGAGCGCCGCTCACCGCTGGCCTCCTACACGGGCCGCGGTTCTCTCCTGGCCTGGCTCCGCACCACACTTGTGCAACGATGGAGAGACCATCATCGCCGCACCCACCGGGAAACGCCGCTCGACAATTTCGATAGCCCCGCACCGGCGCCCACTCCAATCCCCGCCGACCTGGCGCAACTCACAGCAGCAGTGGCCCGCACTCTGCGGGGTCTCGCTGCGGAAGACCGCTTTCTGCTCTCTGCCTACTTTCTCGACCGCCAGACACTTCTGCAGATCGCGCAAACGCTGGCCGTTCATGAAGCCACCATCAGCCGCAGGCTCAAACGACTGGCCGACAATCTGCGCAAACAGCTCATCGATCAACTCATCTCCAGCGGCTTCAGCAAGGCGGCGGCGGAGGAAGCCCTGGGCGCCGACCCACGCGACATTGAAATAAACCTGCGCATGTTGCTGCAAACTTCGCAAGTCACTGCGTTCTCCAATAAGACGGCGCCAACTGCGGCAGGCGATACCCTATGAGCGACCGACTCCAATTCGAGTACCATCCAGACGCTGACCAGATCAGCGCTTTCGTCGAACACGCGTTGCCTGCGCACGAGCGCGAGCAGATGCTCGACCATCTGGCCGTGTGTCCGGAGTGCCGCGCTGTGGTTGCGTTGTCGCTGCCTTCCGTCGAAGAGCCTGCGAAACCGTTGCCCGCTTCTGCGCGCAAGCCGTGGTGGCGCGGATGGATGATTGCCTGGCCCGCTGCCGCAGCCATTGCCGCGCTCGCTCTCATCGTCATCTACATTCATCACGCCGGAATCGCGCCCAAGGCTCCCGCGCTAACAGAGATTGCCGGAGCAAATCCGCCCGCGCGGCCGGCTCCTCAAGGGCCATCCCCCACTCTCTCCGCAGCGCCGGCTCTGCGCGGCGCCCAGCCGCAGCCGGCCCGCAGCAGCCGTGAAGCATCTGCAAGCGGCGCAGGCGGCCCAGCGGAGCAGAATCATGGGATAGTAGTCTCTTCGCAGAACATCGCCGGGCCCGCGATCAAGGGCCGCAATGCTGCCCCTATGAGCAAGATGGCACAGGCGCCTCCCACACCCTCGCCAGGGAACTCAGGGCAAAGCGTAGCGTCAGGCACAGGGTATTCCGGAGGGTTGGGCGCCGGGGTTGGCGGCGGCATTGCCAAGGCTCCATCGGCAGTTGCGGACGCTCGTCTTCAGAAAGCGGTTCCCGTCGAGCCAGCGGCAGCGGCCGTTCGCTCCGCACCGGCGCCAACATCCACAGCGGCGATGGCGCCTCCGGGCCAAAGCAGCGAGACGGTCGTGGTGACAAGCGCGGCGCCCATTGCCACCGTATCCTCCGATGTGGGCAACATTGCAATCGCCGAGGACGAGGCACAGATCACACAACTCGAGCATCCATTGCCGAGCCGGCTTCCGATCTTATCGATGGCTACGCAGGAACGCCGGATCGTGGCCATCGACACACGCAATGCGGTCTTCCTGAGCAAGGATGGCGGCAAGCATTGGAAGGCGATTCCTGTGCAATGGCCAGGGCGGGCTGTAAAGGCCGATCTGGTCGTATTTCCTGTGGGCAGCCCGACAGGTTATGGCCGGGATAAAACTACCGGCACGGCTGCGTTGACTGCCGGCAACAGCGCATCGGCAGGAAGCGCAAACGGCGCTCTGGTTGTGCAAGGGCGCGCCCTCAAAGAACTGTCAGGTTCGAGCCTCTCCGGCACGGTGACGGACCCGACGGGCGCGGTCATTCCAGGGGCGGCCATTTCCGTCACAGACAGCGCGGCGCACACGGTAAGCACGGTCAAGACAGATGGCGACGGCCGTTACGTTGTCGATGGGCTCGCTCCCGGCGCCTATCGGGTGGAAGCCCAGGCTCCCGGATTCAACAAGCAGGTGCTTGCCGCCGTTGCCGTCACTGCCTCACGCCCAACTGTGCAGAATCTCTCCCTCGCCGTTGGCGCGGCAACGGAGTCCGTCATGGTGGAGACCGAGAGCACGACTATCCCGGTGTCGAAGAAGACGAAGACAAAGTCCGTAGCCGCAACCCAGGCGTCTCCGGTCTTCGCGATCACCACCGACAACGGCGAGCGCTGGACGAGCACCGACGGCGTGACCTGGAAACAGATGTAACCGCCGCCTGCAAAAACAATTCGCATTTTCTTTTTCGCGCAGCTGCAAGTTCAGAAAACCTGTGCGTTCTCCTGTCAGACGAGTAGCCGGAAGCTGATTGTCCGGCGAAGCAGAGGAGAACCCGCATGATTGCCAGCCGCTTTGGTTGTTCCCTACGCGATTTCCGTTTGTCCGCAACCGTTCTGCTTCTTGCGTTAGCCGAATTGCCCTCCATTCTGCAGCCGCAAGCGCAGCAACTAGCCGCTACCTACAGGCAGGGCAACCTGTCGGTCACCATTCCGTACAACTCCTCGGAAGCGGGCTCGGGAAAACTGACCGTGGAGATTCTTAACCCTGAGGACAAGCCTCTGGGACGCGTGGAACGCATTGTCGAGATCCGCAGGGGCAATGGCTCATGGCTGCAGACGATCACACCTGCTGAGCCCATTCCCTTCGAAGACATTCTCTGGCAGCGCATTCGCTACCGCTTCGAATACAACAATGGCGGGCTCCCGGCAATCGAAGGCGTTGAGTCCATCTCGCAGATCATTCGCCGGCCCGTGGTGCATGTGCTCGGCGAAAAAGAGTACATCGCCGGCAGCCAGGCCGCCATCCGCGTCATCGTCTCTGACGCCAACAGCAGCATTGCGCAAACGGGCACGCTGCACATCGGCCTGCTCGTTCCCAATCGCGCGCCGCTCCAGCTCTTCTCCGGAAATCTCAATCGCCGCGGCACCGTGGAAGCGAGCTTTCGTTTCCCCGCGGACCTGACGGGCAACTATGAATTGCGCTTCGTCGTGGATACGCCCATCGGCTCCGCTGAATACACGCAGCCCATTCAACTGGAAGACAAGGCATCCATTCTTCTGACCACGGAGAAGCCCATCTACCAGCCCGGCCAGACCATCCATGTGCGTGCGCTGGCACTCGACCGGGCCGCGGGTCATGTGGCTGCCGATCGCAAGCTGACTTTTGAAGTGGAGGATTCGCGCGGCAACAAAGTGTTCCGCAAAGCCACAGAGACCGATAAGTTCGGCATTGCCTCGGCCGAATTCGCGCTGGCCGATGAGGTGAACCTGGGCGCCTATCATCTGCGCGCGCTCATGGGAGAGCCCCAGGCTCCCGCGAATACCGCGGAGATCGCGCTCGAGGTGGAGCGCTATGTGCTTCCCAAGTTCAAGGTCGCGATCGACTTCACACAAAAAGACAACAAGCCCAAACGCGACTATCGCCCCGGCGACCACGTCACCGGCACGGTGCGCGCCAACTATTTCTTCGGCAAACCAGTCGACCATGCGGAGATCACCATCAAAGCGTCGAGTATGGATGTGACAGCCTTCGAAGCAGCCACTTCGAGCGGCAAGACAGACGCTGAAGGCGCTTATAACTTCGATCTCAAGCTGCCAACTTATTTCGCCGGGCGCCCGCTCAGCCAGGGCGCGGCGCGCGCACTCATCGAGGCCACCGTCAAGGACTCGGCCGCTCATGCGGAGACCCGCGGCGAGCCCATCACCATCAGCGAGTCGCCACTGCTGATTACCGCGGTTCCCGAGGGCGGCACGCTCATTCCCAACGTCGAAAACGAAATCTTTCTTCTCGCCTCCTATCCCGACGGGAGCCCGGCAAGCGCCACGCTCACAGTTCACTCGCCCGATCGCATCGGACACATTCCGTACATCGACGAGGAGTGGCCGCACGACGAGAAACTCTCCACCGATTCCTCCGGCGTTGCCATCTTTCGCGTCAACCCAGCCGCGGGCATCGAGTCGCTGCGCATCGAGGCCGACGACCATCACGGCAACCGCACCACCAGCACCGTTCCTCTCGAATCCCGCGGCGGCGCAGACCAGATTCTTCTCCACACCAACCGCGCCGTCTTCAAAGCGGGCGACCGCATTGAACTCAAAGTTCTGTCGACGCGCGCGCATGGCGGCGCCTATGTGGACATCGTCAGGAACGGCCAGACCATCCTCACGCGCGATCTCGATCTCCAGGATGGGCAAGCGGAACTCACGCTGAATGCCACGCCGGAGATGGCCGGAACGCTCGATATCGACGCATATCTCTTTGGCCGCGATGCTCAACCCGTTGCCGACCATCGCCTCGTCTTCGTGCAGCCAGCCGAGGAACTCAAGGTCGAAACCACCGCCGACTCTCCTGTCTACCTGCCCGGCGCCGATGCCCGCATTCGATTTCACGTGACCAATGCGCACGGCGAAGGCGTGCAGGCCGCGCTCGGTTTGCAGGTTGTCGATGAGGCGGTCTTCGCGCTGGCCGAAAAGAAGCCCGGCTTCGCCAAGGTTTTTTTCTACCTTGAACAGGAACTGATGAAGCCGAGGTACGAGATCCACTCGCTGTCGATGGACGATGCAGTCGAATCCAAAAATCCGCCGAACGGGGAAGCGGAGGACCTGGCCGCGCGCGCCCTGTTTTCCGCAACCGAAATGGCCAACCCCGCGAAGGTCGACATCGAGTTCGGCCGTAGCCTGCCGCAGGACAAGTTTGAGGACTACCAGCAGCGCTATCGCGCGGCCTTCGAAGATCAGGTGCGCGAACTTGCAGCCAAACTCAGCGAACAGATTGGGGAGAAGCCCAGCGGCGAGGACATCCTGAAGGCCTTTGCAACGCTTCAGAATGGCGCGCCGCCGCGCGATGCGTGGAACACACCCCTGCGCATTGAACCGGCAGGCAGGTTCCCTGGATGGAGACACACCTACCTTGTGCGCAGTGCCGGTCCCGATCGCCGGTTCGATAGCGCCGACGACCTGGCGGTCTACATCGAAGACCGGTCTGGAACTCTGGTGCGCGAGCCCGGCCAGGGCGGCTCGCTCGATCTTCGCATCGAGCACGATCG
Source organism: Acidobacteriaceae bacterium (assembly GCA_003139795.1). GTDB lineage: Bacteria > Acidobacteriota > Terriglobia > Terriglobales > Acidobacteriaceae > Telmatobacter. The sequence goes on from PLGM01000201.1 coordinate 6,932, forward strand.
TGGTCCCATCAACGATCGCGCGGAGGTCACCGGAACGGTCGCCGATGTAACCGGCGCAGTGGTTCCGGGAGCCACGATCACTCTCTGCCAACTCTCCACTCATGACATGCGCACTGCTCGCAGCAACGCCGCGGGGCAGTTCAGCTTTGCAGGCTTGCCCGCAGGCCGCTATCGCATCGATGTGTCCTCTCCGGGATTCCTCACCGTGTCGCGCGATTTGTCGTTGCAACCACGCGATCGCGCCGTTCTCTCCGCGATGCTCAACGTCGGCGCCGCGACCCAAACCGTCATGGTCGCAGCACAGCCCGTTATGGAAATGCCCATGGGCAGGGACGGCGCCATAGCAGGAGGCGTTGGCTTTAGTTCCGGCATGGGCGCCGCGAGATTGGCTCCTGCTCCCATGGAACTCAAGAAAAGCGCTGCCAAGGAGAGCTTGCAGCTTGAGGGCCGCTCTTTCACGGCCCTTCGCGATAACGCCTCACCCGACGCACCGCATGTTCGCTCCTACTTTCCTGAGGCTCTCTACATCAACCCCGAAATCCTCACCGACGGCAAAGGCAACGCGGAGATCTCCATTCCCATCGCCGACTCCATCACCACGTGGCGCATGGCCATGCTTGCCTCCACGCAGTCGGGCGCGCTCGGCTCCGCCTCCTCAAGCATCAAGGTCTTCCAGGACTTTTTTGTGGACCTGGACCTGCCCGTCACGCTCACGCAGGGCGATCGCGTCTCCATTCCCATTGCCGTCTACAACTACTCCGGCAAGCCCGGTGAGGTGCGCCTCAAGCTCCAGCCTGGCGATTGGTACACGCTGGAAAACGACACCCCGGAGAAGACTGTCTCCGTCGAATCCGGCCGCGTCGGCGGTTCGAAATTTACCCTCAGCGCCAACCGCATCGGCAAATTCAAGCTCATGCTCTCCGCACACATGGAGGGCGCCCAGGGCGCGAACGCGCGCGAGGACGTTGTGGTGCGCGAGATTGAAATCATCCCCAACGGCCGCGAGCAAAACATCGTGTTCAACGGACGGCTGGAATCGAGCGCACAGCACGATCTCAAGTTTCCCGCCAACTCCATTCCCGACGCCAACAGCATCTTCGTCCGCCTCTATCCCGGACCGCTCAGCCAGATTATCGAAGGCATGGACAGCATTCTCCGCATGCCCGGCGGCTGCTTCGAGCAGACCTCCTCCAGCACCTACCCCAACGTACTCGCGCTCGACTACATGAAGCGCACCAAGAAGCTCACGCCGGAGATACACGCCAAGGCCGAGGGCTATATCGCCAACGGCTACCAGCGGCTGCTCACATTCGAGGCGCCCGGTGGTGGGTTCTCCTGGTTCGGCCAGGCGCCCGCCAACAAGATTCTTACCGCGTACGGTTTGATGGAATTCAACGACATGTCCAAAGTATCCGACGTAGACCCGCGGCTCATTGAGCGGACCAGCGCGTGGCTCGCGCGCCAGCAGCAGCCCGACGGCAGTTGGAAGCCCGACACTTATTTCATCAACGAGGGCGCAACCAATCGCTACAACTCCGATCTGCTGCGCATCACCGCCTACATTGCCTGGTCTTTGGCCAATACCGGCTACCAGGGCGACGCCACCGAGAAGGCAAAACGCTTTATCGAGTCCCACAACGGTTCCAGGCCCGACACATATACCCTTGCTGTTATCGCCAACTTCGCCGTCGACTACGGCAAGGATCCCGAGTTCACACGGCGCTCCATGCAGGCACTCATCGACGCTCGCAGCGAGGAAGGCGATCAGGTCTCATGGACCGCCGAAGAAACCGGCGTCTACTCCACCGGCCAGAGCGCCGCGATTGAAACCACGGGTCTGGCTGCGCAGGCTCTGCTCAAATGGGGGCAGGCCGCAGAGACGGTCCGCAAGGCTCTCAATTTCGTTTCGTCAAAGAAGGAAGCCTCAGGAAACTGGGGGACCACGCAGGCGACCATCATGGCCCTGCGCGCTCTTCTCCTCGCAACACAACTCAGCGCGTCCGATGTGCGCGGCAATGTGACGCTTGTGCTCAACGGCAAACCCGTGCAAACCCTCCAACTGACCGCGGAGAACAACGACCTTCTGCATCAGTTCGTCTTCAAGGGCACTGAACTGATTGACCCGCTGAGCCCCGCATCCGTGCTGCTGAAATTCGACGGTATCGGCACGCTGCCTTACCAGGTTGTCGGTCGATACTTCACTCCCTGGGCAAAGAAGCCGGCCGCGGAGGCGCTCTCCATCGACGTAGCCTACGACCGCACACATCTCGCGCAGAACGACATCGCGACCGCAACGGCCACCATCCGCAACAATCTATCCAAGACCGCCAACATGGTGATGGTTGACCTCGGCATTCCTCCCGGCTTCGAATTGCTCAGCGAAGACCTTCAATCCCTTCAGGAGAAATCAGCAGACCAGAAGAGCGGCCACCTGGAAAAGTTTTCGCTTACGGCCACGCAGGCGATCCTCTACTTCAACGCGCTCTCAGGCAAGCAAACAGTCACCGTCAGCTTCCGCCTGCGCGCCAAGTATCCCATTCACGTCCGCACATTTCAGTCGCGCGTCTACGAGTACTACAATCCCGATGTAAACTCCACGGCGCATCCAGTTCAGTTGGAGGTCACCGAGCATGAATGATCATGCCATCGACGCTTGAGTCAAGTGAGCCTTTTGGCTACGGTCGCACATTCATGCGTAATGGATATATGACCCTGTGGCGTTTGCCATTACCGATCCTGCCTGCCGGGCTGAACTTTGGTTGATTTCGGGCTGTCGGGACGCTGGCACTCTCCCTTGCCGGTCCTTTCCGGGTCCGGCTCACCCTTAACGGAGATTTCGCGGAATCGGACTGAATGAGCTCACACCACGCATGATCTTGGATACACCACGTAAATCTCAGATGCGCACCGTAGAAGCCGTTCCGCAACAAGCCTTTTTTCGAGTCGTCTCCCGGCCATTTGCCGGTTGTCAATCGGCCCTCCGGCGAGCGCGTTGCGGTCTAAGAGTCATGCGCATGACCGGTTTCCCTGCGCTCGGATTTCCGAGTGCGCCGAGTATCGTGAAGAGCTGAAGGCAGGCACGGGGCCGCCTGCAACCGGACGGGAAGGCTAGCTTCCCCGCCGGACGCCTGCAGAATGGCCGCCGACCAGGCCTGAAGGCGGGCGATCGGCGGGCGCGGCGGCCCAATCTTTATTCGGCCTGTTGCCCATGCGGAACCGGAGTTCGCCGCCGGCGACGATGTCGGCGTGAGTGAACCAGGAGCGGGCGAGCTGCTTGCCGTTCAACTCTACGCTCTCAATGAAAATGTTGCCGGGCGAGTTGTTCTCGGCTATGACCGTGAAGGCGGTCCCTGCCGATTCAGTGCGAATGCTGGCGCGATTCACGAGCGGACTGCCCAATACATAAACTCCCGTAACGGCGTTTACCGGATAGAAGCCCAGCGCGGCGAAATTAAACCAGCTGGAAATTTGCCCGCAGTCATCGTTGCCAGGAACACCTGCCGGGGTGTTGCCGTAGAGCGCCGCAGCTTGCCGCACGCGCTGCTGGGTCTTCCATGGTGCGCCGGCGAACGCGTACAGATACGGGATATGATTGCTGGGCTCATTGCCCTGCGCCACCTGGCCGACCATCCCGGTGATGTCCGGCGGAGATTCGAGAATGTCGGAAGGAGCGGCAAACATGGCGTCAAGTTTGGCGCTGAAGGGCACGTCGCCACCATAGAGATCGATCAGGCCCTGTACATCCTGCATGACATTGAAGGTCGCCTGCCAGGCATCGGACTCGGTGTAGTCTTCCCAGTATTCCTGGTCGGGACGGAAGGGCTCACGCCATTTACCGTTTTCCATCTTGCCGCGCATGAATCCGGTGGCGGGGTCGAAGATGTTCTTATAGTTCTGTCCCAGTTTGTAGAACAGGTCCGCGTCGTCCTTCTTCCCCAGCAATTCGGCCATTGCTCCCACGCACCAGTAGTCGTAAGCGAAATCGAGCGTGCGCGAGACGGATTGCCGCTGCGGACCCGCGGCTACATAGCCAAGGCCGCGGAATTGCTGTTGCAGCTCCCTGTTGCCATTGGCTGTTGCCCCCACCATCGCAGTGTCCCGCATGGCTCCGTAGGCGGCTTCGATGTCGAAGTCGCGGAAGCCGCGTGCGTAGGCTCCCACGATCATGCCGACGACATGGAATCCGGTCATGCACCAGGTCTCATTGCCCCACAAGGGCCACACCGGCAGGGAATGCTGATCGAGTTGCCGATAGTCCGCCAGCAAAGTCTGGATGATGTCGCTGGTGCGATGCGGCTGCATCAACATGATGAACGGGAATTCTCCGCGATAGATATCCCAGATGGAGATCGTGGTGTATTTCGCGAAGCCGGGGTTGGGGTGGTTCTTGCGATCCTGGCCGCGGTAAGCGCCATCGACATCGTTGAAGGTTGCGGGAGCCACCAGCCCGTGATACGCGCCGGTCGAGAACGTCTCATTCAGAGCCTGGCTCGAAAGCTCCGCATCGAGCACGCTCAACGCCCTGCTCCAGGCCCGCTCATTGTCGTGGACGGCGCGATCGAAGTCCCAGTGCGGAATCTCAACGGCGAGATTTCCGATCGCGCCTTCGATGCCGGTGCAGGACAGGCCAACGCGAACGACGAGGGGCTCTGGACCAGCGCCTTGCGTGAAGATCGCTTTGATCTCCTTGCCGGAGAGCCGGTCACCTGCCGAGGCGGCGCGCGTTGCGCCATCGACTTTTGCCTGCACAGAAGCGAATGGCCGCGAGAACTCAACGGCGAAGTAGACCTGCTTGTCCGCTGCCCAACCCTTCGTCGAGCGTGAGCCGGTGACACGAATGTTGCTTTCGATGTGCAGCTCGGCTGCGTAGACATCGCAGCCAATACCGTGTACGAGATCCAGGATCAGGCCTCGCTGCGTTTCCGCCGGCAGCGAAGGAAAGCTGTAGCGGTGCATGCCGCACCGGGTGGTCGCTGTGAGCTCTGCGTAAACATCGGGAGTATCGAGATGCACTGCGTAGTAGCCGGGGCGAGCCTTCTCGCGATCATGAGAGAAAGAAGAGCGGTACCCGCGCTCCGCGTCGTTGAAGACCCAGCCGGAGTCGACTCCAATGGCTTCGATTTGCGCTTCTGACTCCTCGCCCGGATCGCCGCTGTTCCAACCCCAGTTGCGACCCTGCACGAGCGGCATGAACAGGACATCGCCCAGATCGGACGCGCCAGTGCCTTGCAGATGCGTGTGGCTGAAACCGAGGACGAAGTTGTCGGGGTAATGGTAGCCCGAGCAATGATCCCAACCGTAGATATCCCATTTTCCGTTCCACTTCGGCTCGGGTGCACCACTCGTATCAGGGCTAAGCTGGACCATTCCGAAGGGAGCGACGGCGCCGGGAAACATGTGCCCGTGCCAGCCAGTGCCGATCATCGGAAGCACGCGATGGAGTGAACCGGCAGTGGTCCTCGCACCCGCCTGCGACGAGGGCTGCCGGCGGCCTTCCGCGCTTCCCCATCGGTAAGCGGGCACCATCGAACCCGCTGCAACTGCTGCACTTGTCTTCAGGAAGTCGCGTCTGCGCATGCCTGCCTCCTCCTCGATCCGATGCATATACCTTAGTCGAACGGGTGTTCAGGAGTCGAGGCCGCCTGACGAAGTGAGGCATATGCACCGATCGGAAGTTGAAATGGCGACCAGGGCGGGGAGGTCATATCTTCGACCGCCGGGACGGTGGCATCCAGTCTAAAGAAGCGACGGGAATCCGGCTTTGTCAAGGAGATCACTCCAGTGCCTTGCCCGACAATCCGCGTCGCGACAGGCGTTTCTCAGCCGAGATCCAGAAGCAACGTCAGGACCGCTCCCGCCGTAGTCTTAACATCCTGCCAGTCGAAGCTGCCGGAGTGAGGCTAGTCCCTGGGACGGGCCTGCCACCTGCCGCCAGTCAACTCGACGCCTCCGAAGCCCAGCCACTCATCGCCCCCGCCAGGTTCTCCCCCAAAATCAGCGTGTGGGGGTCGTTTGTGCCTCCGTAAGTCTTTACGGATTCGAGGTTCATCATGTGGCGCATGATGGGGTAGTCCTCCGTAATTCCATTTGCGATGAGGATAAGTCGTTATGAATGTTATGCATAAGGAGTATGCTCCACTTGCCGTACTGGCGCTGAAACACGGATTTTGGCATTTTGCTGAAAAAACGCTGAAAAGTTTAGATTGCCCAGCAAGGCAAAGGAAGGGGTCGCCGCCTCGTCGATTGCAGTGATAAGACGATGCCGAAAGCCTGGATCATAGCGGCGTGTCCGCTCTGCGGATCGAAGCGCAAGTACCTGCCAGCGGAAATCTTCAGGGGCAATCTCTCGTACGGACTGAGGTCTCAGAATGTTCGACCCCGATGCAGGGATGCCACGAATCAACAAGGGTAAGGAGGGCGACGGCGGAGCTGACCTCGCCTGCGCGGTACTTCCATATGATGGCGACTGAAACGAGGCCGTTTACGCAGACGAGCGCCAACCAATTAACCTTCATCCGACTGATGCTAAGACTGGATAGACCGATGTCCGAACGAAAGGTGGAGTCGGGCCAATATCAACCGTGATGCGCTCATTGCCCTTTGTTATGGCGTCCCCAGTCGAAGCGGCGGCCGATGATGCCTTTTACGATCCAGTGGTCAGTGGCGGCAGTAGGCCCTATGCCGACGCCGAAGTTGATCTCCCACTTGGGTGAAAGGTTGAGGTCGATGGCGGGGAAGAGCTGCTGCTGCTGATTGTGGAGGGTGGCGATCGAGGTGATGCTGCCGTAATCGGCGTAGTACTCGAATCCGCCGGTAATCCTTTTCGTAAAGTCGTAGCTGATTTTGGCGGCGGGCGAGAAGCCGAGGCCCAGATTGACGTCGGGGCCGTGCCAGGTGCGCTCGAGGGCGGAGTTGACGGCGAAGTACCAGCGGCCGGCTGTCTTATCGACGATGGGGCGAATCTCCCAGGTCCATGTGTCGGGCGAGAAGAGGGCGCGCTGGTAGCCGACCTCGGTGGAGAGGCTGACGCCGACCGGCCAGCGCCACTTTTCCGGGACGCGGACGCGGGGGCGGATGTGGTCGCCGACCCATTGGGGGCCGAGGCCGCTCTGCTCGCTGGTGAAGACGTAGAAGCCGACTTCGGACCAGTCGTTGATGCCCTGGGTGATTTCGAGGGTCTCGTGCTCGGCGTGGTAGGTGGGGGCTACGCCGTCGATAGTCCTGCGCTGGCCGTCGGCTGTGAAGTTGGAGTGCAGCTCGACCATGGTGCTGCGGGGCGCTACGGTTTCGGCGCCGTAAACCTGAATCTCGTAGTTGCCCTGAGCGCGGGCCGCGGGGATGGCGGCGGCGAGCAGCAGGACGGCGAGAAGAGTTAACTTCAAGAGCGCTCCTTGAGAGGGTTAAGGGCCGGTCTTGCTTTGCGGAACGGTCAGGCGTATTGAAACAGAGCCATGAAGCCGGAGTCCATGTGATCCTGCTGGTGGCAGTGGAAGAGGGTATTCCCTGGATTGTTGGCGACCAGGTCGGCCTCGACTACGGTTCCTGCTTCTACGATTACCACGTCTTTGTGAACGCCGCTCAAGACTGCGCCGCGGATGGAAACCAGCTCGAAACTGTGGCGGTGAAGATGGACCGGGTGGTCGTCCATGCTGCGGTTGTCGAAGATGAGGCGATGGCGCAGACCTTCCTTGAGGAGGATGGGAGCGGTGTCGGGATACGACTTGCCGTTGATCATCCAGCGGTCCAGTGCGCCGTGGCCCTGGAAGCGGGAGGTGAAGACCAGCGGGAGGGTCAGATCCGGTTTGCGGACAACGGGGACGGCATCGCCGAAGACGCGATAGTCCCAATGGGGGCTTGCGGGGGCGGTCCACACGGGCTTGCCGGCGCGGCCGGCGTACTCAATGACCGTACCCATGCCGGCGCTGCGAAAGGCGGAGTTTGTCTCACCCAGAATCCAGACGCCAGGCGAGTTCATGGCGACCAGCACGCTGGCCCGTTCCGCCGGACCGAGGCGGATGGTTTCCACGCGGGCCCGGCTGGGTACGGGACGGCCATCGAGGGCCAGCACCTGGAAGCTGTGGCCGGGAAGAGAGAGCTTGTGGACTTGCGTGGCGCTGGCGTTGAGGATGTGGAAGAGCACCTGCTGGCCCTCGCGAACCTGGATGGGGGCGTCGTGGCCGAGCATACGGCCGTTGATGGAACCGCAGACATAGTTGACCATGAGGGAGCCGTCGTCGCTGGCGGCATAGTAGGGCTCCCAATCGTGCAGGACGAGGAACTGTTCCTGGTCGTAGCGGGCCGGGTTGGAGGGCGGATCGACGAGGAGCACGCCAAACTGGCCACTGTAGAGGCCGTGCTTGAGGTCGCGATGGGCCATGGCGTGGGTGTGGTACCAGTGGAGTCCGGATGGATGGGGCGTGAAGGCGATGCGCGTGGTGGCGCCGGGAGGGATCATGGGGGCGCCCTCTTCCATGGAGCCGTCCACGGCGGGAGCAATCCATTGGCCGTGCCAGTGGACGATCTCCGGGCGATTGAGCCGGTTGACGATCTCGATGGAGACCGGCTGGCCCTCGGTGAGGCGAAGGAGGGTGCCGGGAATCTGCCCGTTGTAGGCGGTGGTGCGGACATTCTTGCGCGGTGCAAGCTCCCAGTCGATCTCGGCGATCTGGAGGCGGTAGTCGGGGCTGGCGGTTTCGCCAACCGCATCGCTTGACTTGGGACCCTGCCCTGAATCGGCCTGTCCGGACGGTGCCTGTGCGTAGAGGAGTTGAGGCATGGGAGCCAGTACGGCCGCCGCAGCTAGAGAGGCCCGGCGCAGGAACTCACGCCGGCATGGACCAGGCTGGGAAAGCGAGTTGACCGTTGGCTTGTTCATTGCACCCTTTTTGCCGGCTTCAGCATACATGTGCGGGCAGGCAAATTGGAGGGTCCCGCTAGCGCAGTCTTCAATGTCTGAAAACAGCAACGATCGCCAGAAGCAGCAGCAGCGCCGCAACTTCAGCCGTGAGGCTGAGATCGATGTGAAGCTCTGACCCAAAAGCCGCAACTCTGACCGGTTGAATTCCGTTCGGATCGGAGAGAGCGCCACCGTACATTTTACGGAAGACAAATGCGGCCAGACAGCTCAGCATCGGGATGCTCGCGAGAATTGCGGCCAGATAGAAGCGCTGTTCTCGCAAGGGACCCGGGATGAGGACGAGGGCAATTTCCAGCAAGGACAACAATGCATAACTGATTGCCTGCCACACCAGGTGAAACCTTGCGTGTTTCGGCCATTGGGGATTTGTCGCATGGGTGCGGTTCAGATCGATCGCCAGCGTCGCCGCCCCTTGCGCGCCACAGAGAAGCGCAAGCAAACCCCGAGCAATCTCCAAATGCGTCACTGATTCCCCTCTCGAATCTTGAGAGTCGTTCGCGGCGCCTGCGCCGGTGCGTTCCTGTTCACGCTGGATTATCCTCGGTTCAAATCCGCCTGGATTCAGTGGGCGCCATGCATGACCGCCGCGGGCGATCCGGCGTGCCCCTGGGAAACCACTGGGAGCGTTACGGCGATCTGCGCTCCACCGCTTTCGCGATTGCCGGCTCGAACGGCTCCACCGTGGGCACGCGCCACCGCATCGACGAAGGCCAGGCCCAGTCCGTGGCCGTTCGACTCTTTTCCCTTGACCCGGTGCTCGAACAGGTGAAGGCAAACCTCCGCATCGAATCCCGGTCCATCGTCTTCCAGGATGAGCGAAGCAGCACCGTCCTCGACCCGCAGCCGTATGGTCACCGTGCAAGCGGACGGCAAGTGCTTCAGTTCATTGTCGAATAGATTTGCAATCATGCGATGGATCAGCGCCGCATCGGCCTCGATTCTTAGCGGGCCGCCGCTCTGCAGCCCGATCTGCAGGCCCTTTTCCGACATCGACGGCTCGTAGAGATCGATCATGATTCTCAGTAGCTCGTCCAGGTCCACTTCGCTGCGGTTCAGCCGAAGAGCATCCGCCTTGGCCTCGGCGACATCCAGAGACTTATTCAGAAAATCGGTCAGCCGATCCAGTTCCTCGATAGCGGAGACGATCGGCTCGGCCTGTTCGCCATGCGTGGCCGCCGACAACGACATCTCCAGCTTTCCGCGAATTGCGGTGAGCGGGCTGCGCAGATCGTGGGCCAGCGAATCGGTGATGGTGTGCAACTGGTGAACTGAACTCTCGATGCGGTCGAGCATGCGGTTAAGAGTCAGGGCCAGATGTGCGACCTCATCGTTTCTCTGCGTCGTCGGCACCCTGGAGTTCAGATCGGAATGGCCGATTCCCGCAGCTGCCTCCGTAATCCTGCGCACGTGGCTCAGCATCCGGCGCGTCGTGAAGAAGACAATGCCGAACCCGAGCATAACGATCAGAAGCCACAAAAGAAAGAACCGCAGGCGAAGACTCCTGAGCACCCGCAACTCATCCCGTTCAGAGAGTCCCAAATAGATTCGGCTCCCATCGTCCATGCGGATCGACGCCACTCGAAACGGCGTTGGAAATCCACTTACATGCAGGTCCATTGGCTGATCGGGAAGCATCCTGCTGGCTCGGATCGCCGTCAAATTAGCCTCGCCATTCCCTGCGCCAACCCACAATTGGAGGGAGCCGTCTTTTCCCGTCTGAAGGAAAAACACTGAGTCGTTTTCACTGCTGTCTGAAAGCGCCTTGTTCGGCACCTCCTTGCCGGCCAGTTCGGCAACTTCGCCAACGACCCGCCCGTAGAGAGCGTCCTTCGGCGTCCGCTCGGCGACATCGCCCAGCACCTCAACCTCGCCCGACAGCCATGCATCGCTGCGCCGCTGAATGTCGTCGGCGACAAAGCGATGAAGAAAGACGAAGACCAGCATGGTTCCACAGGCAAAGGCGAGGGTTGCCCACAACGAGATGCGCCAGGCGGCGCTGTGCATGATGGGCTTAGCGATCTTTGAGGACATAGCCCACACCTCGCAGCGTTCGAATCAGCGGTTGCTGCCCCTTACCATCGACCTTCCCGCGCAATCGATAGATGTGAACATCCACGACGTTGGTATCCGGCTGGATGCGCATGCCCCAGACCTGGTCGAGAATCATCGAGCGTGTAACCACGCGGCCCGCATTGCGACACAGATACTCCAGCAGGATGAACTCCTGGGGCGTGAGCTGCAAGACCTGTCCTGACCGCGTCGCCTCGCGCCGAAGCAGATCCAGCTCAAGATCAAGTACCCTTAGGCGGGTTGCTTCGTTGCCGGGAGGGCTGTTGCGCTTGAGCAGGTTGCGCAGCCTGGCCAGCAACTCCGCCAGAGCGAAGGGCTTGGTCAGGTAATCGTCCCCGCCTTGCTCGAGACCTCGCACTCTGTCATCGACACTACGGCGCGCCGACAGAATCAGCACGGGTGCGCGGACCCCCAGTTGACGCAGCCTGAGGATCAGGGTGATGCCATCCTGGTCAGGCAGCCCAAGGTCAACGATAAGTATGTCGAATTGTCCGTCGATAGCCAGCCGCTCGGCTGTCTTGCCATCTCCGGCTGCTTCCACCTGGTACCCAGCCTCAGCAAGCGAAGATCGCAGGAAGCTTTGTATCTCGATTTCGTCCTCAACGAGCAGAAGCCGCATGAGAGGATATTAGTGCATTTCAACCGGTTTTTCATGGATGGATGGAAACGGGAGACAATGCAGTCGCAAAAAACACTCCAATAACCGCCAGATGAACGCATTGTCATGCAAGCGTTCGCTGCCTGTCATCCTCTGGCGCTAAGCTAAAAAAGAAGCATGAATTGCGTTTCACTCGACTGGCATGCTTTCCGGAAAGATGAACAAATCGTCATGAGTGGAGACGCAATTTGCCGCTCTCCAATGAACCTGCAAATCCGTCTCATCCTTGTATCGTGCGGCATCGAGTGGTGCAGGAAGCATGCCAGCAAAAAACTCACAGCGGCTACCCAATCTTGAACAACGACAAAAAAACCGGATGAGGACAAGTGCGCCAGCGGCACAAACTATGAACACATTGAACACAACGCAGTTCGCCGATGCTTTCAAGACCTTTATGCCGCTACCGGTGGCGCTCGATCCACCCTTCGAAGAGGCGCTCTGTCATGTGCTCGACAATCCGGGCAGCCTCGTCCGGCCGCGAATGGTCTTCCAGGTAGCGACGGCGTACGGCCTGGATGCGGCTCCCGCCAAAGATCTGGCCATAGCGCTTGAATACTTCCACACGGCGTCGCTGGTCTTCGACGATTTACCCTGCATGGACAATGCCCTTGAGCGGCGCGGGGTTCCCTGTGTTCATTTCGCGTTCGGCGAGGCGGGTGCGATTCTTACCGCCCTTGCCCTCATCAATAGAGCCTACGCGCTTATTTGGCGGGCAGCAGCCGCTTCTTCGCAGCAATGCCAATCGCGCGCACTGGCCTACATTGAGCAACGTCTCGGCGTGGAAGGGCTGCTCAACGGGCAGAGCCTCGACCTCCACTATTCAACCTTACCTCACACCCGCGAGACGACGGAGAGAATTGCGCGGGGCAAGACGGTTTCGTTGATCCGGCTCACGCTGATTCTGCCGGCCATGCTAGGAGGAGCTTCGGCGCGGGACATTCAGTTCCTGGAACGTATTGCTCTCTACTGGGGCCTCGGGTACCAGATGGTCGATGACCTGAAGGATGTGCTCGGGAGCGCGGCCGACGCCGGAAAGACCGTCGCCCGCGACCTGCTGCTCGACCGGCCCAACGTCGCATCCGTGATGGGAGTTGCCGGCGCCGTTCAGCGTCTCACGCGCTTTATCCATCTGGGCGACCGGACGCTCGGCCACCTTCTGATATCGAGGCCGGAGATGTCCTTCCTTGGGAAGCTGCGGAGCGACCTGGAAGACGAGCTTGTCCGGGTTACTCAGAACGCCTGCGTGATGACTCCGGGAGAGCGTCCGTGATCTTTCTCAGACTGATCGTGACCAATCTGCGCCGCCATCGCATCCGGTCGTTTATCAGTATTGCGGGCATCGCCTTCAGTGTCGCGGCCATGCTCACCGTGGTCACCATCCTGCAAGGCGCGATCGGCATGTTTTCCGGCATCCTATCGAGCGACAGCGAGATCATTGTGTTTGAGCGCAACGTCTCCGATCTCTTCTTCAGCAACGTTCCCGCGGCGGCAGCGGATGAGATCGACGATTGGCCGATGGTGTTGCACGCCGACCCGGTGCTGTTCGGGATTGTGTCCAGCGCCGACCACCCCATCATTACCTGCTTTGGCGTAACCGCTGCCGATGCTCGCATCCGCAAGGCCACATGGCTCGAAGGCGATCGCCTCGCGTTCGCGCAACACTCCGATGACGTAGTTCTTGGAGAGCGAGCCGCGGAGTTCCTCGGTGCAAGACTCGATGACCATGTGCCCATCGGGCACGCGGTCTTCCACGTTATCGGAATTCTGAAGACGGCCAACGGCTTTGAGGATGGCGGCGTGTTCATGCCGCTCAGTTCCGCGCAAGGTTTCTTTCACAAGGAAGGCACTTCATCGGTCATCACCGTCAAGCTGCGCAACAAGGACGATGCAGCTTCGTTCAAGACGATGGTAAAGGAGAAGTTCCCCAACTTGATCGGTCTCGAAAGCGCGGAGTTTACCCGTTCCTATTCACAGTTCAAGATCCTCAAGGCCACGGCCTGGGCAGTGGGTGGATGCGGCCTGCTGCTGGGCGGCCTCGGCGTTGCAAACACCATGATCATGTCGGTGTTTACGCGCATTCGCGAGATCGCGATCCTGCGCGTGAACGGATTCTCTCACCTGCAGGTTGCCGCAATGATCTTTGGCGAGTCCGGGGTTGTGTCTCTCCTGGGAGCGGTGTTGGGACTGGTGACCGGAACCTGCCTTCTCTTCATCCTCAAGCAGGTTCCCGCTCTTCACGGCTATGTCGACGTAACCGTTCAACCTTTCGTGCTGCTGATTGTGATTCTGCTCGCTCTGATTACCGGAATCGCCGGAGCGCTTTATCCGGCAGCCTATGCCATGCGCATCCGAGCGGTGGAGGCGCTGCGCTTCGAATGAATTCTTCTACGGCACAAGCGAGCAGCAAGAATCGCATCGTCGTTCGCGCCGAAGACGTGTGGAAGAGCTATGACGATGGAGCGATTGAGGTTCTGAAAGGGGCTAACTTCGAGGCCGCCGAGGGCCAGACGGTTGCTCTCTGCGGTCCGTCGGGGTGCGGGAAGAGCACGCTTCTTCACCTGTTCGGCGGTCTGGATTCGCCCGACCGCGGAAGGGTATCTGTCAACGGCATGGAAATCAATCGCCACTCGGACCTGCTGCGTTTACTCCGGCACGAGGTGGGTTTCGTCTTTCAACTCCACAACCTGATTCCGGATCTCACGCTCGAAGAGAACTGCCTTATCCCTACAGTTGCGGCGGGAATCGATCGGCGAACCGCGCAGGCGCGCCTGCGGCAGCTCACCGGCCGCACCGGCTTGACCCATCGCCTTGGCCATCGCATTCAGAAGCTCTCGGGCGGTGAGCGCCAGCGCACCGCGCTCTGCCGGGCGCTGATGAACAAGCCGAAGATCCTGCTTGCGGACGAGCCTACCGGCTCATTGGATGAAAGCGCGAGTGCTGCGGTCTTTGAGCTTTTGCTCGACATCGTAGCCACTGAGGGAGCGACCCTGGTGATGGCCACGCACGACCGCAGTCTGGCTGAGCGATGCGATCGGCTTCTGGAGATGCACAGTGGAAGGATTCATGAACCTGAATACGCTCGATGAGCTTGCTCCCCCACGGCAGACTCCGCACGTTGTTGCCAGCGCCGCGTGGCACAGCTTGGCCTGGCTTGTGGTTGCGAATGCCATTGGAGTGTTGGTCGCGATTCTTCTGCTGTTTCCCGGCCTGAACAAGACGCTGGGCGAGTGGACCTACGGGCGATGGATGACGGTGCACATGAATCTTGAGCTTTACGGCTGGACCAGTCTGCCACTGGCCGGCTTTCTCTTCAAGGTCTACGGCGCCGACCGCGGCGCCGCCGCGAACTGGTGCCGGCCGGTTCTCTGGGTGTGGTCAGTGGCCCTGGGCGTGGGCGCGCTCTCCTGGCTCTCCGGATACTCCAGCGGCAAGCTGTTTCTTGACTGGAGCGGGTATGCGCGCGTCCTCTTCCCGGGCGCTCTTATTACGCTCTGCCTGCTGCTGGCGTTGTCCCTCATCGGAAGCAGGAGCCATTCGGATAATGCCACCGTGGCTGCCTGGGCGGCCAAGCTCATTGGTCTCGTGATCCTGCTGGTTGTCCCCTTCCTGCTTTACATCGCGTCCAGCCCGACTAACTATCCTGCTGTCAATCCCGACACGGGCGGCCCCACTGGCGCAAGCCAGTTGGAATCCTCTCTCGCCATTGTCGCCATTCTGCTGATCCTTCCTTTCGGGCTCACACGCCGCAAGGCCGGAAACTCCAGGACTATCGCGATCGGCTGGATCGTGCTAGTTGCTGAATGCGCGCTCTGTGTAGCCCTCGGCCGCGCCGACATCAGCCATCACCGTCCCGCGCAGTACCTGAGCCTCGGCAGCCTTCTTGTGTGGCTGCCGCTCACTCCTGCCTACTATGCGGCCTTCGACTGGCACAGCGACACGCGCCGCTGGCGGCTGGCCTTTCTCTGGTGGTGGGCGGCACTGGTCGTAACCGGCTGGGTCTTCTTTCTTCCCGGAGTCCTCGACCACTTCAAATTCACCGATGGCCTCGTCGGCCATTCCTTTATTGCGATGGCCGGCTTCACGTCGAGCCTCATCATCTTCGTCATGGTCCAGCTCCTGGGCGAGGGTGGATGGATATTCAATCGAGCCCGGTCGTTCTATCTCTGGAACGGAAGCGTCATCGCCTACGTTTTATTGATGACCGTCGCCGGCTGGCGTGAAGGCTTCGACCCAACGTTCACCATAGTCCCCGGAATGGCTCGCAACCTCCTCTATGCTCTGCGCCTCCTGACCGGGGCCTTCATGTTCCTTGCTTCCCTTGACTGGTTTTTCGATGCATCAACACTGCTTCGCGAACCTGGTCCTGCTCTTGTTCCCAAATACGTTGCACAGGAGACGACAGCATGAACCGTCCCATCCTCCTCAGCTACCAACTGCTGACCGGCCTCTCCGACACTTCAACCGGCGTACTGCTCATGGTTGCGCCGGTGTTCACCCTCCGGCTGATGCACTTGCACACGCCTGCCGATGCGCTTCCGTTTCTTTCGTTCATTGGCGCATTTGTTCTCTCCGTCGGTCTGTCCTGCCTTTACGGAGCCTTCCTCATTGCCCGCGGGGCCTGCACACCGAGACTTGAGATCGTATGGCTGCTCACGGCATTTACCCGGAGTGGCGTGGCAATCTTCGTCGTCACGCAGATCCTGGCTTGCACACTCGAGGTGGGCTGGCTCACGGTCGCCATCTCCGACGGCGCCTGTGTTGTGATTCAAGGGATTGGACTTCGCAAAGGCTGGCTGGCGAATGTCGCGCGGTGACGGACGCCAGTCCGGATGGCAGGGCGCAGGCCTTGTCGCGATCACGTATGTCTATTTCCTTATCTTCGCGCAGTTCGCGTTTCTAAAGCGGCTGGCGAGCCTTGGTGTGGCAGACGCGCATTTGAAGGCCGTGATGGCCGCGATGGCCATCGGGGGGATTCTCTTCAGTCTGCTTGCGCCGCGGTTGAGCCTCTGGCCATCGCCGACTCTGCGGCTCCGCGTTGGACTGCTTGCTTCGGACGCGGCGGCGCTTCTGTCGCTTCTCCCGCTTGGCCTCGCTGCCAGTGTGGCCGTATCGTTTCTGATCGGCTGCGGGCTCGGCCTGCTCACCGTCACGCTCGCGACACACCTGCGCCAATGGACGGGCAACCGGAATCCGCTGCTCCTTGCAGGCCTGGGCACAGGCGCCGGCTATCTTGTCTGCAACCTCCCGCCGCTCTTTACAGCCTCACCTGACGTGCAGGCGTCGGCGGCAAGTTTGTTGTGCCTCGCGGGAATCTGCATCACTCTGCTACCCGCGCCCACGCCGCTCAAAGAGGCTGAGATTCTCCCCCAGGCCGCCGTCCCATTTCTTCGCGTGCTGGCCTGCTTTGCCGCGCTGGTCTGGCTGGACTCCGCAGCCTTCTGTATCATTCAGAACACTCCAGCATTGAAGGCCGGAACCTGGCAGGGTTCAGTCCACCTGGGTACGAATGGCCTGCTGCATCTTGCCGCAGCTCTCGTGAGCGCTTGGTTAATCCGCCGCCGCGGTCTTTCATTCGTTCTTTCGGCCGCATTCCTGGCGCTGGGCTTCTCGTGTCTGCTCCTGCTCGATCCCGATCGCGTCTTGCTCGCCTCTCTCTTCTATCCCATCGGCGTCTCGCTCTACTCGGTTGCCCTGGTCGCTTATCCCTCGCTGCTTGCGCCGGTCTCTTCTGCGGCAGAGCGGGGCCGTCAGGCAGGATGGATTTACGCCATCGCAGGTTGGTCGGGCTCCGCCATGGGAATCGGGATGGGCCAGAACCTCGGCCATATTCCGCCCACCTTTGTCATCGCCGCCGGTGCGGTCGTCCTGCTGCCCGGCCTCATCCGCGCATTCAGCCATCGCACCCGCGAACTGGGGCTCACTGCTTTTGTCGTTCTCGCTGCCTTCTATGTTGATCGCGTGCTACTTCCGGTCCATGGATCGCCCCAACTCTCTCAAGTGGAGCGTGGGCGCCAGGTCTACATCTCCGAGGGCTGCATCCACTGCCATTCGCAATATGTCCGCCCGAATACCGCCGACGTCCTCATGTGGGGGCCTGCCGAGACCATCCAGGAGCTTCGTCTGCAGCATCCGCCGCTGATCGGCAATCGGCGTCAGGGGCCCGACCTTTCTCAGGTTGGCGCGCGCCGTTCGGCCCTCTGGCTCAGGGCGCATTTCTATGATCCGCCGGAGGTCAGCGGAGCTTCGATCATGCCCTCGTATGCGTATCTCTTTGGCGACGAGCGAGGGAATGATCTGGTGGCGTACCTCGAGGGTCTGCAGAAAGCGGGCACAGTGGAACATCTGGTGGCGGAAATGAGCTGGCGACCGTCTGCTTCTGCTGTTGCAGCGGCCGATGCCAGCGACGGGGAGCGGCTCTTTCAGCGCCACTGCGCGACCTGTCACAGTGTGGATGGGCGCACACGCCACGCCTGGCAGGCCAGTTTCAGAAGGCTTCCCCCCGATCTTCGGGTCGGACCCTTCCTTGATCTTCCACTGTCGGGCCCACTTGCGTTGCGCATGGATCGGCTGGCGCAGATCGCTAAATTCGGCATTCCCGGAACCGACATGCCCGGACATGAATACCTGTCCGACCAACAGATAGCCTCCATCAGTGTGTGGTTGTCGCAGCATATCGCACAGCTTGGCCTAAACAGATAAGAACTCATTCCATTCAGGAGAAGAACCATGAAGACCTACGCAAAAGCCCTCTTCCTCGCGCTCCCGCTGTCGCTTGCCTCCTTTGCGCTCGCGCAGCATCAGACCTTCACCGTCAACCCGGATTCAAGCCAGGTCGCCTTTTCCCTGGGCGGAAACGGACACCACGTGGAGGGGACTTTCCATGTGCAGAGTGGATCGATCGACTTCGACCGCAACGCACAGACCATATCGGGGTCTGTGGTTGTGGCCGCCGGCAGCGGCAACAGCGGCGAACCGAGCCGGGACAAGAAGATGAACACGGATGTGCTGGACGTGGCGCACTTCGCCGAAGTGTCTTTCGTGCCCAAAAGCTATCAAGGGACCATCGCCGCCGCCGGCGATTCCACGGTTCAGGTTACTGGCGTCTTCACCCTTCACGGCACTCCGCATGATCTCACTGTTCCCATGCAGCTTCATATCGATGGCGCCAACCTCACGGCGAAAGGGCACTTCACCGTCCCTTACGTGCAGTGGGGTCTGAAGGATCCGAGCGTCTTCATCCTCAAGGTCGCCAAAGAGGTGGGGATCGATCTCACGCTTGTGGGCCGTTTGTCCCCTTCAAATTAGTACTGGACAGTGCCAGGTT
>PLGM01000088.1 GCA_003139795.1 Acidobacteriaceae bacterium
ATCGTTATTGTGTCCTTAACGTGCCCACGTTTTTTTACCTGATTTGACCGCGACCTCTGCCCAAACGAGGCAGAGGTCGCCGGGTTTCCCACCTCTCCCGGTGGACAGCAGAGGTCTGGAACAGAGTTTTAGCCCTCGACCTTTCTGCGACTTCTTCCGCTGCACAGCAGAGGTTTGGCACTTTTGAAGGTTATGGGGTAGAGCTCCAGGTCAGCAGTTGTTCTAGTTTGGCGTCCGTCGCTTTGCCTTTGTCGAGAAAAACGTCGGGAACGCCGCCGCCATAAAAGCGAACATTCTCCTTGCCGAATATATCGACCGCAGCGTTGACAGCAGGAAGTTTCGACAGGTCTAAGGTCTTCAGTTGGGGCGGCCCATACCAGCCAGGATTCTTACGGTCCCAGCTCACGACCGTGCAACGCACTTTCGTTCCGCGTCGCTGTCGTCTGGCGGAGAAAAAGGCGCGATAGGTAACGTCGTCTGGCGGCAACGAATACCCCATGAAAATTATGTGGCTCGCCTGCATCGTGGTAGCTCGAAGTTCGCGCTGGATTTCTTCGATGAAAGATGGCGGCCGGGGCTTGAATGAACTCTGCATCACGGCCTGGGTGTGCTGCGTGTAGGTCAACGTCCCGCAATGGAGGCATTTCCTGGCATCTACCTTGCCTTTTTCCCGCTGTTCACGCTCCGCGCCTGTGATCCAAGGCGCGCACTCTCTTCTATCAAAAGCCCGCAAAGGCGGAGGTGGAAACAAGCCGGGGGCATTAAGTTTCCATTCATCACCGTGATAGGCGGAAAGTTTGCCGCAATCCGGACATTCCCGCCAGCATAGGCAGCCATGCGGGAACAAGAATTTGGTCAACCTAACCCTGCAGTCGCCATTTTCCAATTCGTTGAGTCGCTGGGCGGCTCCCTCGTTGAGCGGATACCACGGCCAATCGTCCTCACCCTTGCCGATGCGCCGGGCG
Source organism: Acidobacteriaceae bacterium (assembly GCA_003139795.1). Classification (GTDB taxonomy): domain Bacteria; phylum Acidobacteriota; class Terriglobia; order Terriglobales; family Acidobacteriaceae; genus Telmatobacter. Next base: position 966 of record PLGM01000088.1, read on the forward strand.
GGAATGAGATGGCCGAAGTCGTGGAACAGGTGAAGGGGCACGGGCGGAGTTCCGATTTTCGGAACGTCTGGGCTCTTATTCAACTCGCGGTTGGCGAAGAACTGCACCCATAGGGCAATCGGATCGTAATTCAGGCTTACGAAGCCGACATCTCCCTGATAGAACGTTGGCTGGTCGAGTCCTCGCTTCTTACTGGAAAGAACCTCGCCCTGACGCTGCATGCGACGCCCCAGCGCCTTTGCAAATTCGTAGTATTGCGCGAGAACTTTTGGGTTTGAAGTGATGCACACCTGATAGTCAACATAGAAAGACGCAATCAGAATCATAAGGAGTGCGTTCTTCGCACCAATTAGCCGCCGAGCATCAAAGAATTGTTCATCGGGTCGCTTCTTCGAACCCGAAGCCGTGGCATGTGCGGGTGCGCGAAATCCGAAGCCAGTCGGAATATGCATGTCCAGCAGATTGAATAGGTCGTTGAGTCTTAATTTGCCGGTCGCGCTGCCCGGACAGATGCTGACCGCCGATTTCAACGCGGGCCAGTCGTAGGTTAGACGGAGATTGACGATGCGTCCGCGAAGCTCTTTGCGGTTCGCGCCTCGCTTCCAGTTTCGGCGCATGGCCTTGAGTTGTTCTTCGGTGACATCGGTGATGCTGTCATATGAAGCGTCGGTATCACCGAGAATGGTGATCAGATCGATGAGAGCAGCATGCCAGAGCTTTGCTGCTTTTGGACCGAGGGCTTCGGCGACGCGTTCCTTAAGCGGTCTACGGGAATCGTCCACGCCGGTGATGCAACGGATGAATTGCTCTTGGCCCGCTGTCATACGTATTCCGAGCTTCGCCGTAGCGCCCGCACCCCAGAATATGACGTTTTGAGGTTGCGCAATGCCGCGGCTCATCACTTCTTTCCCTTGGCGTGAAACCAGCCCCAGCCCAGCGCGAACTCCTTTTCCCATTCGGTATCCAGTTTCTTATCCAGCGCGCTGCGCTCCGCAGAAATCAGAGCGATTTGATCCGCAGTCGGAGGCACCGGCATCTCGAATTTTAGCCTCCGCCACAGGGCATCTAACTCCCGCTTCTTCCGGTAGTGCCACATGGCCCTGCCGTCAAACTTTATAGTGGTCGATAGAAGAGCGAATGCGCCGGGAATTAGCGCAATCGCACCCACAGTCTGCGCTCCCAGCTTCGCACTGAGACCACCGAGGCCGGCGAAAGCGCTGGCCAGAATTGCCAGGATCATCAACGTCATCCCCGTCCAATGATTGGTTCGCGCCCGGATATGTTCGTTGCGCAAATCGACGTTGAGGATACCCGCAAGCTCGTCAGCCTTTGCTTGAAGTATGGAAGTTTCAACCATCGCTTCCCCCCCGGTGACCGTTGTCTACCCTCAATACGTTGCAAAAGCACTCCCCAAACCCCGTATCGCAGAAAGGGGGGTGAACTGAAAATGAGGGTCTCTCCAAAGATTCATTGTAGGCTTGCTTCCTTTTCCGCCGCCGCAGCCTGAGCCAACGTCATGGACATCAGTTTTACGTTCAATGCCAGGGCAATCGCTTTTGCGCGGCGCGCAATGAAGCGGTCGTAATCGTCAGTATGAACCCCGTATGCATCTATATCCTTTATCAGATGGGTCTGGAGCGTCTCAGGGAGGGACTCGTTGTCCTTGGCAAACTTGTCGATATATTCGCTGGGCGCCTTCTTACCGATACGGTGTTTGTTGGAATAGCCGTCGATCAGTGTAATGTTAGCGATCAGATTCGACTCTTTGTTCGGAGACGCGCTGGCGAGGTACTGCCTCGGAAAGAAGTGGTGATCGTTGCGGCTGGTCGCGATCTTAAGGTTGCTGTTGTCCAGTATCACCATGCCATTGGTGTCGAACGATTTTGGCTGCTGATAGGCAAGCAGGCATAGAACCGCCTTGCAGTAGGCGTTGCCTGCCGAAAACCATGTTTCCTGGATCGTCTTGGTGTCAATAGTTAGTTCAGTGCTCTGGTAGTTGGGCATCGTGCCCTTGGCGATCGCATCCATCTTATTGAAGTCTTCGCCTAGCTTGGATTCAGTGGCGGAGCTGTAGCGCATGGTGAGGCCCGCCCAATAGAAAAACTGTTCCAGCAGGCGCACTTGCTCGTTGGTCGTCTTTTTGTTGCCGGTCGCATGAAAGAAATAGGTCAAGGGCACGATGGTGGCGGGATACGGCATCAGTTGCGAAACTGGCACCCGCAGTTCCGAGCGGACGAAGTCTATGGCCATGAACAGTGCCTCTTTCATTGCTTCCCAGTTGGCAATGAAGGTCTCTCGCCGAATCTTGAGGATGTCTTTGCTGCGCACGGCTCGCAGCGTGATCGCCGCCACGCACTGCATGATGATGGACTCGGGAATCGTTTCGAACTTAGCTGCGGCAAGGCACTCCTTTTCTTCGTCCGAACCGTCCCGGAGCACTTCGTATCTCTCCGCAAGATCAAATCCTTTGGTTTCGTCGTAGGTCTTTGCGACCATGATTTCAAACACGGTCAGCACCTTGCCGCCGGTGTTGATACGCGAGAACACTTCGCAAGCAACTTCAATGGGGTAGTCCTTGATGGTAATGCTAGAGAAATCGTAGTTAGTGAGCTTGCCCTTGTATGCCTCAACCTGGTCAGCCTGTTCGTGGCTGAGCGTTTTGTAAAAGGTGCCGAGGGGCTTGCTCAGTACGTCATGGACGGATACATAGAGTTTGCCGTCCTGCTTCTCCGTGACGACGATCTGTTCGTCGCTCTCAGGCTCGTAGTCTAGATTGATGAAAATGTCCTTGTAGTCAAGTTCCTTGCCGTCTTTGGTAATGCGAATTCCTTTGCGGATCGCGTAGAGTGAGGTTATGCGCTGCTGACCGTCCAAGATGTACTGCACATAATCGCCTTTCGGCGTCTCGGGCAGTGTGTGATTGCCGACCTCTTTGTAGCTGCGCAGCTCTTCCTTGGTCTTCCAGAAAATGAAGGTCCCAATAGGGAACCCTTTGAGAATGGAATCGATGAGTTTGCCAGATTGCTCCTTCTCCCACACGAATTCGCGCTGGAACATAGGCAGCTTGATCTGCCCAGTGTCGATTTCGACGAACAGGGCCTCGTACTTCTTGTTGTGATTGTCTGGCTGCAACAGCACAGTGTTGCCGGTCTGTTGGACGGCAGCGTCTTCGGCGGCCCTATTCATAGGTTGTTCTCCATTAATCATGGTTACTGCATTCCGAGCTGATTGAGGATATTCTCGACTTGTGCAAATTCCGGGAACAGGATCAGGCCCCAATATCGGCGCGTACCGACAAGGTAGGGGCAAGCCTTACAATTGATTCTGTAACGGCTCCTGCTGCCATAAACAGATGATGGATTCGGAAGTGGCTCGTATCATGGGCGCGCTTGTGGTGAGTCTCTCTCGCTCGTGAGTCGCTGGTCAACACGGCTGATGGCTGGAATGCACCAGGCGGGGTCATGCACAATTCTTCGTGCCGTTGTCGGATATTTGCTTCAATGTTCGTCATGGCATCGGAAACTTTTCCGTCAAGGACGTAACCGATCATCCCGCCGTGTCGCACCACTTTGGAATACTGACCAGTCACGAACCTCAACATGCCTAGCCGGACATATTCGGATGCGTACGTACGCAATTGCCCGTTCTTGACTACATTCAGGCGCTTGCTTTCTAGGCAGAAGTAAATATCCTCTCGCGGCACCAATGGAATGAAAGCGATGTCCAGTCGTCCGAGATCTTCCCCTGGCATCGGGTCTAGTTCCACAACTTGTGTTCGGACCTGAAACATCAGACCACGAGCAGTCCGGTTTTGCATCAAGGTACGACACAAGGCTATTGTGATGTTGTCTTCCTTCTCATCCGGCGCTGGCGAAGGCATCTCCTGCCAACTCGCTAAAATCAGGTTGAGGATTTCGGGCACCATCGGGTCGATCAGGTTGGACCACTCAGTGGGTACGCCGATAATGCTCACGCTACCCCCTGCCCGGTCTGCATGAGAATGGTGGCGGCAATTTCGTCAGCGTCATTCAGGGCTGCCGTCTCTGTCCAGAATCGCTGGCCGATTGGCTTCACGAGATACAGACGGTCCCGGTCAAATACTTTAGCCCCGCGTATCAGTTCGAGGGTATTGAGCTTCTGCGATGTGATTCCACGGAGATGCTCCAGCGCAGTCAGTAGATCGCCCAAATCGTTTGGAGGCCCTGAGGAAACCTCACCCGGTCGATTTCTTTTCAGAATTGCAACGCCAATCCCAAGTGTCGAGGAACCTGCGGCGCGACCTTGAACTGTAACTGGCCCTGTCTTGGCCCACCCATTGAGGGTGTCACACAAGCGTCGCACATACAGGTCTTGATCCTTCTGAGTGCTTGGCTTGATAGTAGGAATAATCGGATTAGCCCTACTTGGGCGGACGCTCGGAATGATGATTCGCACAGTATCATCGACCAGAGTTTTCTCCAGTGGGAGAATGTCTAAATACTCATGGATTAGAATCTCAATCGACCCGCTGGCGACGTGCATAATATCCTGGCGGTCAGCAAGGACTCCACTAGCTTCTTTAGCCGCCGCTGTCACTATCTGACCTACGTCCTTGACGATTTCCCAAGCACGGCGGGGAGTGGGCATCACGTCGGGCAATGGAAATGGTAACCGGAGCAGTTCTTCAACGTGAACCTCTTGACGGCTTACTCCCCAGTTGGAAGACGTTTGAAATAAGAAGTATCTCGCGAGCGCCGAACGCAGGTACGCCGCTAGGAAGATAAGGAGATCGCGATCCTCTTTCGGCCCACTAATGCCGCGTAGGGCGTGCCGAAACGATACATCAAAATCGGCGAAGGCTGTCCTCGTGAATCCCTTTGCAACAAGAACGTGCGGTGCTGTAAACACGTCCGTGCCTTTATTCGATCTGCCCCTGACGGAAACCTCCGCCGCTGACAATTTTGTGCAGTCGTTAGGGAGGAGTACCAAGTCCAAGTTGGAAGAGGTCGCCTCGACGAAGAGCCTCGAGGGCAGTCGAATCGTTGCCGCTTTTGTGGGATCGTCATTCACGCCGACTGGCTGGAATCCCTCGGCTATCAGCCAGCGTTTAGTGGTAGATTTCTCTTTGGTCTGTCGCACCTGATCGCGCAAGCGTGGATAAAGCGACAATCGATCAATCAACCGCCGGTCTCTCGCCGTTGCCCAGTATCTCTGCTTCCAGATTTGGGGTGCGTCCGCGCCCTCAAGATCATCGAGCACCTCGCCCGTAGTCAGAGTGCAACGATCCTCAGGCATTACGGCAATAACCTCAGCACGTGTGACGAGCCAGTCGGTTTTCGGCCCCCAGTATTCGATGGGTTGCTGACGATTCTTCGGTGCTCCTCTCCGGTAGGTGATGACAATCGCGGGATGACGCGCTTCTTCGAATAGAAAGAATTGGTAGTCCACAAGATTGAGCACGCGGTCTACCGCATGCCGCTTGAATAGGGTTCTTTGAAATTCCAGGGCAGTTGCGCTGTGATTAAAGATGGTGCCGTGTGGCAACACCAAACAGATTCTCCCGCTGTCTGTGACGTGATTGGCGGCCTTCCAAATGAACGCCGCAGAGATCTGCCTGTCGGGGATGGGGCATTGATGTTCGGCGCACCAGCTAGCAGCGGGCGTGCTGGGCACCGCATTACTACCCCATGGCGGATTGCCAACAACCAGGTCGGCATCGGTGAGATAGGCTGGGTTCTCTGCGAAGAAATCTGCGCACCAGATATTGCCTTCGATTTCCCCTTGCCGTGTGGCTTTGGAGTCATGGATGAGCCTCGGAAGCTTATGCCCGTTTTGTCTCAGTTCCTGGATGTCACGTGGGGAAAGTTGATCCAAATAGGCCAGGTACAGACTGAAAGCAGTAATCCTGCACGCTGTGGGATTGATGTCCACTCCGTGGAGACTACAGAGAACCTTACGGAGTTCTCTCGCTCGCTTGTCATTCCGAGCTGTGGGGTTCGCGCCTTTCCATTCTTCGGCCATACGATTGAAGATGCCCACCAAGAAAATTCCCGATCCACAAGCAGGGTCGAGACAGCGAAGTCCAATTAGTGAGGGCGAGTTTGCGAGCGCCACATCAAGGACAAGTTCAGCGAGGAACCTAGGCGTGTAAAAAGCGCCCTGAAGCTTCTCGGAACTTTTCAGGAATCGCTCGTAGATCGCACTGATGGCCTCGATTGGGATCGCAGCGAAGTCATATGGCCAGAATGAAGTCTGGCCACTGATTACCTCCGTGGCCCGAAAAAAATCGTCCAACGGATCGATGTATGAAGCGGAAACCAATCTGGCTTCCGCGTCCAAATTGTCGCTGAACAGGTCTCCATTGAAGTCCTTTCCGAGCTTGCGAAACAGGTTATAGAGGTACTGCTTGGCCTTCGCTCTTGGTTGCAGGCCGAGCACGTCCCGAAGGTGGCGCGCGTTTGGCAAACCGATACCGCGTAAATAGGTCTCGCCAACGACCCCGCGGTCGAAGAGGTAGCAAGCAAATACAAGCCGACAAAGCAAAGCATCCAATACACGGGTATCGAGACGGCCGGGCGATATCGCGACCAGCCTTTCCCTCGTGGCCTGAAGATTGTCTAGTAGATCCCTATCGACTCTGTGGGCAGGATTAAATGACCTCTCATTGCGGCGAAAGAACTCACCCGATTCGACCGTCGGTAAAAATTCTTTGACGGCGTCGGAAGCGCGCGCCAGAATTTGTACCAATGCGGGGATGGTTCCATTTGGGTCCACCTGCGGAAGTGGCCGGACAAGGCCAGAGTAAATCTGAACTTGATCTGGCGCTACGAGCACAAGGATAGGTGCGCCGCCGTGATTCCAAAGCGTGCGATGAAGTCTCGCAACCTCAGCAGGCTCAATTCTCGTCACCTGTTTGAAGTAAACGAGAGGCGTATTCTCCGTGCAAAGGACTCCATCAAGCTCTAGCAGATCAAAGGCACGACGCAGAACGTGACCTTGTGAGGCGCTCATTCCGGGCGTGTTTAGTTCTGCTTTATTGGCGAAAAAACCCTTTGGACCGGCAGCGGGGATACCGAACTCGCTTCGCCATTCGCTGTTCGAGGACACTGTCATGGCCGCCCCACCGGAAAGAGAGCCAGAACCGAGCGCCAAACAGCAAGTTGCCTGACCTTTGAGGTATCCGTCATCGTGCTCCTGTCGCTCCGAATCTTCGGTCTAAATTCGCTTTTTATTCGCCATCACGCAATTGAAATGCACACAGCCTGGAAATGTCAAACCGATTTCCCTTCGTAACGGGTTTCAAAGCCGAAATCTTTCAAAATTGCCACTGCCTGATGTGAGTTGGTGGTGTCGTTAGGTGCCACACCCGCCGCGTCAAGAACGAGCGGTCGAGCAGGCAACTCCTTCCCTTCCACAATAGCCGTCCACTTCGGCATGCGGCGAGTGCCCTTGAAATTTCTGGCCGCATCTATGATGTCTTTTCGAGTTAGGGCCGCTACGTTAGGACTCGGCATGACCATGAACCTCCCTCTGCCGCATCCATCATACACCAATTACTATAATTACAATTATTCACAGAAAAACACGCTTCTGGCTCCCAATCTCGCGAAACTGCCTAACTGGCAGTAGGGCAAACAGAGTGGTGCTCCTGCGCCACTAAAAGGGAGGGGTGCCGGGGGCGAAGCGGGCGGCGCCGGCAATGACGCATCTGCGGCGTTGACGGAAAATGCAGGGCCGGATTGCTCCGGCCCTTGGGGTGGCTATCAGTTTTCAATAAGCAATAGTGCGGTGTTGACGTTGGTTCCCTGGCTGGCAAAGGTTCCGGCGGGAAGGTCTTCATACCATCCTCCCGAGTTCTCGGCCAGAGGCTTCAAGGTGGCCTGCTGCCGGGGTCCGTTTGCGCAAATGGCAACCAAGCGGCCTCCGGGTTTCAGCATCTTCATTGCGTGTTGAATGTGCTTGATGTCCGCGCCATTTTCAAAGGGCGGATTCATCACGATGCGGTCGAACTGGCCCAAATTACCGTTCTGCTCCAGAAAATCGCCTGGGTGTACTCGGTTCCCTCCAAGCGCGTCATGGAAGGTCAGCCTGTGGGCCAGAGTCGGGTTGATCTCGACCACTTCAATGTCACACTGTCCACCTGCGGCCTGAATAGCGGCTCTGATTGCGTCCACGATTGTCCCGGTTCCGGCACTAGGTTCCAAGACTCGATGATTCGCTTGAATGTCGGCCTCCTCGACCATGCGCTCGGCCAGCGCGGGCGGTGTCGGGAAAAGCTGCGGGGCGGCGATTACCTGAACACCGGCTTTCAAAGCAGACTGCATTTCCTCGATCTTGGCGCGGGTGTTCGTCTTCCTCGTCGGCTCCGGCACCGGCGCGGCTTCGGCCTCCGGTGTCTGTGTCGGCGTGGGGTCCGTCAGATAGAAACCCTGTTTGTTTTCGCTCTCCATCAACCGGCCTTCGGCGCGGGCGGCGTCAACTTCCGCTTTCGTGATTACACCTTTCAGGTCGGTAAACGGTACAGTGCGGGTGAAGTTCGCTCCACCGTTGCCCCAATTGTCGAGCACGGTCACGGATACCTTGTTGACTTTCTGGATGTATGACCAGCCTCGGCCATGGCCGGGGGAACACCAACACCTGACCGCGCCGCCCTTCTCCGGGCCGGTCTTCTCGGTGACGGTGCCGCCCTGCTCGTCGAGCATTGCCCGCTCGTATGCTATGCGGTTCGTGTAATGGTCAATCCACCGTTGGGCATGGGCGATGATGCGCTTCTTGCTGTTGGCGGCCATCTGCAATGCGTCCTCGAAGGTCATCGCGCCATCTGAAAAGCGTTGCTGATTCTCTGACGACAGCCCGCCCTCCCACGACTTGAGCAGAGCCGGGAGCAGGTCGC
>PLGM01000033.1 GCA_003139795.1 Acidobacteriaceae bacterium
CCCTTCTAACGTTCTTGCGAGAAGAACCGGGAGAGGCTCCCGTAAATGTCAAACTGCCACCGCCACCCCGGCAAAGCCGGGGGTTCTCCCAATCAAATAGCTTCGCGGCATCTGCTTCAGACAGATTGGCGGTTGGCACGGTGGGATGCCCATGGTCGGTTGCGTGCAGCCGAGCGTCCCTTGGCCAATGCACGAAACGGCCTGTTGCGGTCGATGTCCGGTTTCGGTTGCCGGAGGCCTGACTGCCAAGTCCGCTTTGCGGTGTACCCGTTTGCCAGTGCTGCATGGCGGTAAGATAAGAGGCGGAGGCAGGTTCGATGCTCATTGTCCACGTGCATGTACACGTCAAGCCCGAGTCGGTGGAGGAGTTCAGCCGGGCTACCGTCGAAAACGCCCGCGCCAGTGTTCGGGAGCCTGGCATTGCGCGCTTCGACGTGGTGCGGCAGCAGGACGACGCGACGCGGTTCGTGCTGATCGAAATCTACCGCGATGCGGAGGCGGCGGCCGCGCATAAACAGACCGCTCACTACGCAAAGTGGCGCGACGCGGTTGCGCCCATGATGGCCGAGCCGCGCTCGAGCGTGAAGTACAACGCCGTCTTCCCCAATTCTCAAGGCTGAAACTATGCGCTTCGAGTTTGCTACCGCAACACGCATCGTCTTCGGCGAGGGCGCCGCCGCCACTGTGCCCGAACTGGTTCGCAGTTTCGGCACTCGCCCGTTCGTGGTCACCGGCTCTTCACGCCAGCGCGCGGCGTGGCTTGTCTCGGCGCTCTCGGCGGAAATCCTTGCCGTCCCCGGCGAGCCGACGGTCGATCTGGTCCGCGACGGCGCCCGGCGCGTGCGGGAAGCTGCTTGCGATGTCGTTGTTGCGCTGGGCGGCGGCAGCGCGATCGACGCCGGAAAAGCGATTGCCTGCATCGCAACCAACGGCGGCGAGCCGCTGGAGTTTCTTGAAGTGGTGGGAAAGGGGCGCGCCATTGAGGCCGCACCGCTGCCCTTTGTTGCGGTGCCGACCACTGCCGGGACCGGCAGCGAGGTCACGCGCAATGCCGTGCTCGCATCGGCGGAGCATGGCGTCAAGGCGAGCTTGCGGAGCCCCATGATGCTACCGAGAGTAGCTCTGGTCGATCCCGAGCTGACTTACGCGCTGCCGCCCGCGGTAACAGCCAACACGGGACTGGACGCCCTGACGCAGTTGATCGAGCCGTACGTGAGCGCACGCGCCAATCCACTGGTGGATGCGCTTTGCGTCGAGGGGATCGGGCGCGCCGCCGGGGCGCTGGGCCGCGTCTATCGCGACGGTGCGGACCGTGAGGCGCGCCGCGACATGGCGTTGGCGAGCCTGTTCGGAGGCCTGGCGCTGGCCAACGCCGGGCTGGGCGTGGTGCACGGTCTTGCCGCGCCGCTGGGAGGCTCGTGGAATGCGCCGCATGGAGCGCTCTGCGCGGCGCTGCTGCCGCACGGCATGGCCGCCAACGTAGCCGCCTTGCGGGCCCGCGCGCCGCTCCATTCGTCCCTGGAACGCTACGCCGCCATCGCGCGCCTGCTGACCGGCCGCAAGCAAGCAACCGCGGAGGACGGCGTCGAATGGGTACGCGCGCTTTGCGCCGATCTCAACATTCCTGAGCTGCGCGCCTGGGGAATCGCGCAAGCCGATCTGCCCGCCGTGGTGGAGAAGGCAGCCCGCGCCAGCAGCATGCACGCCAATCCGCTTCCGCTAACGGGCGAGGAGCTACTGGCCGTGGTCTCGGCAGCGTGGTAAGCGCCGGACTTGGCGAACAACGCTGGAGCGGGCCTTCGTCGAACCGAAAGCAGCGCAGAGAGGCGCCTGAAATCCGACCGATGCAGACCAAAAGGAACAAGGCAGAGCCCTGCCCCGTTTTTCGGTCCCGATCCCGGCCGCTTGGCTGAAGATTGATTGATCCTGGCGTATCGAGACGCTAGCCTCTCCCATGCCCGTCCATTGCGGTCTCCGTTTAGCGCATGCGTTGTCCAACGCGATTGTTTACTGATACGTTATCGCATGATGAGTAACCGACGGTTTGCCGACCATCCGCCCGGAACTCGGAACCGCCGCCGGCAGTCAGGCTGGAAACGCGGTTTGGCCCGAAGTCGTCAGTTGAGAGCCCGTCGTAATTCGGAGCAGGCGCATCATTCGTGTCTCAGCGCCTCCATGGGCTGTACCCCCGCCGCACGCCGCGCCGGAATCCAGCTTGCCGCCAACGCAACCACCAGCAAGACCAAAACTCCGCCCGCCAATGTCGCCGGATCCCAAGGCTCGATGCCGTAGAGCATCGACTTCACCAGCCTTGTCAGCATCAGTGACGCGCCCACTCCCACAACAATCCCCGCAGCTGCCAGCCACGTGCTCTCCCGCAGAATCATTCCGCGCACCTGTCCGGCTTGCGCACCCAGCGCCAACCGAATCCCGATCTCGTTGGTGCGACTCGCCACCGAATACGCCATGATCCCGTAGATGCCTACACATGCCAACGCGAGCGCGAGCGCGCCGAAGCCTGAGGTCAATGCGGCGAATGCGCGTTCCATTTGCATGTTTGCGTCAATCTGCTCCCGTTGTGTACGCACGTCGATGATGGGCAGATCGCGGTCGGCTTGTTGAACCACTCGGCGCAGCGCAGGCGCAAGTTCGGCCGGAGGAAGGTCTGTGCGAATCGCGTACGTCATTCCACCGACCTCCTGCTGCTGCACATAGGGCATGAAGAACTGCGGCGGAGGCGTGTCGCGCAGATTCGCATAGTGGGTGTCCGCGCAGACACCCACTATCAGCACCCATGCATCCGCGTTGCCCGCGGTCCGGAATCGCTTTCCAACCGCATTCATCTTGGGAAATCTTTTCTTCGCCAGCGACTGGTTGATGATCGCCACTTTCTGCGAACTCACCGTATCCTGCGGGCAAAAACTGCGCCCGCCGATGATCGGAATGCCCATATTTTGAAAGAATGCATTGCCCACAATATTCACATCCTCGGGTTCCGCATCCGCTGAATTCGCGGTCTCGCCCTCGGGAACAAAGTCATCGTTCGACATGTTGTCCGCGATGTATGCCGTTCCGCTGGGAGCCACGCCCACCACGCCCGGCAATGCCGCAAATCCCTGCTCCAGACGCTGGTGCAGCTGAACATCCTTACCTGGCCCGTAGCGCTGCGCAGGCGGATCAACCTCGAACAAGATCAGATGGTCGGTCCGAAATCCGACGTTGATCGAGTTGAGCGCGAACAGCGTCCTCAGGAAGAGTCCCGCACCCACCACCAGGAGTGTCGAAAGCGCAATCTGAAATCCCACCAGCGCTTTGCCGCCCAATCCCTTGCGTCGCCGCGTCGTGGTCTGAGCCCTCTCCTTCAGGCTGCTGCTTACTTCGGCTCGCGCTGCAAGGCACGCGGGAGCTAGCCCAAATACAAGGCCAGTCAACAGCGTCACTGCCGTAGCGAAGGCGAAGACGCCCCAATCCATCGGGACATTCAGCTGGTCCCGATCCCACACATTCGCCATCAGTTTCGGAATCGCATTGCGGCCAAGGTAGCCGAGAAACAGTCCACCCGCTCCGCCAATCCCCGCCAGCAGCAGACTCTCCGTCAGCAACTGGCGCAGAACCCGTCCGCGTCCAGCGCCCAGCGCGAGCCGTACACTCATCTCCCGCTGTCGCTGCGCTCCACGCGCCAGCAGCAGGTTGGCGATGTTGGCGCACGCCAGCAGCAGCACAAACCCGGTGAGCGTCATCAGCACATACACCCGCTTCTTGAAAACCCGTGAGGCAAAGTTCAAACCGCGGCTGCCATCGGAAAGTTCAAGGCTCGGGATCGTGTCGCCGGCCTTCACCGCCATGGTCCCGCGAACAGCCGCCGCCAGTGCGACATTCAATGCGGCCTGCGCCTGCGCATCGGAGATTCCCGGCTTGACTCGCCCCATCACGTCGAGCCACCACAAGTCCGGATCATCCAGTAGACCACCCTTGTCGCCCTTGGGATCGATCAACGGCTGCATACTGAGCGGAACAAACACATCCGGGGAAGATTGCACGTTCTTTGCTCCGGTAAACCCGCGCGGAGCAACGCCGACAATGGTGAACAGTGACTGATTCACATTGATCGTCTGACCCAATGCCGATGCAGATCGGCCAAACTCGCGTTCCCACAGCCCGTCGCTGATCACCGCAACCGCGCTCACAGCCCCGACATGATCGTCCGAGGGCTGGATGCTCCGACCCAACTGCGACTGCGTGCCCAGAACAGCAAAGTAGTTGCCGGAAACCATGGCCACCACCGCCCGCTGCGCATTCCCGCGAACCGTCGCGTTCATGCTGTCCTCGTTGAACGCGAGCAGATCCTGCATCACCTCGTTGTGTGCGCGCAGTTGCTGGTAAACCGGGTACGAGAAAATCGGACCCGTCAACCCTCCACTTGGCGCCGGGTCAAATTCACCCCACATCCCATGCACGGCGTTGTGGTCGTCTCCAATCCAGCGCAGCAGGCGCAAGCCCTCCGCATGCGGCACGCCCAGCCCGTCGTAAAGCAGGCTCTTGGCCAGCGAAAAAATGGCCGTATTTGCGCCGATCGCCAACGCCAGCGATGTGGCGGCAATCGCCGTGAATCCGGGACTCTTGCGCAGCATGCGGATGCCGTAGCGCAAATCCGCTCCGAGCTCGTCCCACCAGCGCAGCCCCAACGAAGCACGCATCCCTTCCTTGTGGACCAACGTCGGCCCAAGAGCGATGCGCGCTCGTCGCGCAGCCTCAGCGGGTGAATACCCTGCGCGGATGAGATCGACGGTGAGGCTTTCAAGATGATTCGCGAGCTCAATCTCCATTTCGGCTTCAAGACGGTTTCGGCGCGTGATTGCTCGTAGCCAGGAGTGGGGTTCAGCGATAAGTCGGCCGACGAATGACCAGAGGCTCATATTCCCTCCTCGGTCGTGCGAAGGATGGCGCCAATGATCCCGGCCATGCGATTCCATTTGTCGGTTTCCGCCTCGAGCCGGTCGCGGCCTGCGGCAGTCAGGCTGTAAAATTTGGCGCGGCGATTGTTCTCGCTCTCGCCCCATTCGCTGGTGATGGCGCCCTGGTGTTCTAGGCGGTAGAGAGCGGGGTAAAGGGATCCTTGCTGAATCACCAGTTCCTCACCGGAGATTTGCTGAATGCGCAGAAGCACTCCATAGCCGTGGAGTGGCCCGAGCGAAACCGCCTTTAGGATTAGCAAGTCCAGCGTTCCCTGCAGCAGATCTTTTTGCTTATCATTGCCCATTGCGGGATAAACCTCGCCTCCCTAGTTGCTCTAGGAGAGAGGCTAGCGCGACTCTCCTAGATTGTCAAGGAGAGAATCGTGCCTGACGGGATCAGGCACGGCAGGAATGGTAAATGTCAGTACTGGCAAGCGCTTTGGGGATGGCTTCTCAATTGACGCTAAATCGCCGAGGCGCGAATTTAGCGTCTTGGAGGCAAATTCCGGGGTTCCGGGCGAGTGACCGGCTATTCGGACATTACTGCCACACATCAGTTTCGCTTTCCGTCTTCGACCCCGAAATCCGTAGCGCGGCGTGGAAGATCTCCACCCGTTCTCGTTCACTCGTGATTGGCCCGTTTTACACGTATTCTGGCGTATTCAGACAGCCCACTAAGTCTTGTAAGTAGTTGTAAATACAAGTTATTAATGCCCTGAAAAGGGCGGCGTCGGCGGTTCAATTCCGTCTCTGGCCACCACTCCTTTGTTCTTCCCCTTCCGTTGCAGTTCAAAAAAACAACCTAAGTCCTTATTTTTGTTATTACCTTGGTTCGACAACGTTCGCCCCCGTCCGTTGACAGCCGCGTTTTAAATGGGGGGCAACATTAGGGGCAACTGGCGAACTTCTAAAGGAGTTGCCCCAATATGCCGCTAACCGATACCCAAATTCGAAGCGCCAAGCCAGGCTTGAAGCCTGTGAAGCCCAAGAAGGGCTCAGATGACCGCGTCGTATTTGTCGCGACAACGAAACCTTTCAAGCTCTATTACACGAAGGGGCTCTACCTGGAAGTTGATCCATCAGGCGGCAAGTATTGGCGGTTTAAGTACAAGTTCTCAAAAAGAAAAG
>PLGM01000035.1 GCA_003139795.1 Acidobacteriaceae bacterium
GCCCGATTCAAAGCCATTGATACTCTGCGTCGACGGGCAAGATTCGATGCGTCTCAAGACGAGCTCGTGCGCTATCTCGAAGCGCAATGGAGTTCGGCGGAAAGTTCCAGTGAGGAGGATAGCCTTGAGGATGATCGGCTGCGACTGATTTTTACCTGCTGTCATCCATCGCTAGCGCCGGAAGCACGCGTTGCGCTCACCTTGCGTGAGGTGTGCGGGCTGACAACCGAGGAGATAGCGAAGGCCTTCCTCATCACTCCGCGTACGCTGGCGCAGCGCATTGTGCGCGCAAAGGCAAGGATTCGAGAGGCACGGATTCCGTACGAGGTGCCGACGCCGCAGGAATTGCCGGAGCGACTGGGCGCGGTGCTTCAGGTCATCTATCTCGTCTTTAACGAGGGCTATTCGGCTGCGGCGGGCACGGAGGTAACGCGTGCCGAGCTAACCGGCGAGGCGATTCGACTGGGCCGGTTGCTGACCGAACTCCGGCCAGAGCCGGAAGTCATTGGGCTGCTTTCCCTGATGTTGCTACAGGAATCCCGTCACGCCGCGAGAACCTCTCCGACCGGAGAGTTGATCTTGCTGGAGAACCAGGATCGTTCGCTTTGGAACCGAGAGCAGATCGCGGAGGGAGTGTCATTGCTGGAGAAAGCCCTCAAGTCCCGGCGCTTCGGCTCTTACACACTGCAGGCTGCGATCGCGGCCGTTCATGCGGAGGCGAAATCGGTCCCTGCGACCGACTGGCGGCAGATTGTTGCGCTTTACGACCGATTGGTCCGAATTCAGCCTTCGCCAGTTGTCGAGCTCAATCGTGCCGTGGCAATTGCCATGCGCGATGGTCCAGAGGCCGGTCTGACGCATATCGATGCGGTGTTGGAACATGGCGAACTGGCAAATTATTACCTGGCGCATTCAGCCCGTGCGGATATGTACCGCAGGCTCGGCAGGACAGCCGAAGCTCGGGCCTCTTATGAGAAAGCTCTGGCGCTGACCCAACAGGAACCGGAGCGGCAATTCCTGCGAGAGCGGATTCGGCAGTTGAAATAGAAGGCTCTGCACGGCGCCAGTCGCGCACACGACAGCTCGTGCGATCAGCTATGGATGAGAACGGAGATCTCGAACATGAAGCCGAATGAACCCAGCCGAACAGCGCTGATACCCGCCCGACAACGAGCTGCTCACCAGGTGCTCGATCTTGGCTCAATCCTCCATGACCCATTTGCTATGAAGATTCTGGGTGAAGACGAAAAGGAAGTGCTTCAATTTGCGAACGCACACCCCCTGGCCAGCCTCGGACGTCTGTTCAACGCCGCGCGAAGCCGGATCGCGGAAGATGCTTTGTCAAGAGCTGTCGAAAGAGGGGTTCGGCAGATCGTCATCCTTGGCGCCGGACTCGACACGTTCGCTCTCCGGAATCCCGATGGCGCACTGGAGATTCGTATCTATGAGGTGGACCACCCCGCGACGCAGGCATGGAAACTCGAGCGCCTGGCCGAAGCTCAAATCGCACTTCCGCCATGGCTTGTTCTCGTGCCAGTCGATTTCGAGCGGGACGATGTGGTAGAGAAGCTCGTCGCCGCGGGCCTTCAGCAGAACTCGCCCGCGTTTTTCACCTGGCTCGGGGTTGTGCCCTATCTGACACAGGACGCTATCGGCCGCACTCTGGACTACATGTCGTCCATCCAGGACTCGGAGGTGGTGTTCGACTACATGGAACCTCCCGAGGCATTCTCAGAAGGGCTAAGGCAATTAGAAAAGCAGCGGACCGAACAGCTTGAGAAAATTGGTGAACGTTTGGCCAGCCGTTTCGAGCCGGCTGGCATTGCAGCGTTTCTTCGCTCGCACGGATTTTGTGCCATCGAAGACATCGGTTTCCAGGAAATCGCGTCCAGGTTCGGCCACGCCGTTCAAGGACTCACCCCCGGACACCTTGGCGTTCGTGTTGTCCACGCCAAGCACTAATTGAACGCGGTCATCTCCGCTCGACACAGCCAAAACGCGGAAGAAGCAAAATTTCTTGGACGATTTGTCGAATTCCGGTCCAACCGTTCGACTATAGGGTGAAGGCAGGGCAATCGGGCCGCCCGAATACCGACACAGGACAAAGGAGAAATCATGCCACAGTATTTGGTTGCGATGCACTTCCCCGACGACTACGACCCGTCCACAGAGGATGAAGCGACGGTCCGCGAAATCTACGCGCTCAACGACGAGATGGATGCTGCCGGCGTCGGGCTCTTCGCCGGAGGCCTCGCCCCAGCCAGCACCGCGAAGTCGGTGCGGGTTCAACCCAATGGCGAGGTGCTCGTCACCGACGGACCGTACCTGGAGACCAAGGAGCACGTGGGCGGTTTTTCGATCCTGGAAGCCGCTGACCTGGACGAGATACTGGCGTGGGCCCGCAAGGGCGCCATCGTCTCCCGCAAGCCGATAGAGGTGCGCGAGATTTTTTTTAAACCCAGCCCGAAGCAACTGAGCGGCAGTGACAACGCCGCCGGCGATGCCGGCCTTACGGACAAAATCAGATAGGACTCGAAAGGAACTCGGACGTGAGAAAAATCAATGTGCTCGAATTTATCTCCCTGGATGGGGTCGTACAGGCCCCAGGCGGGCCAGAGGAAGATACCGGTGGCGGCTTCGCGTATGGCGGGTGGACAAGTCCACATTCCGACGCTGTTAGTGGAGCGGCCGTAAAAAAGCAGATGAACATGCCGTTTGATTTGTTGCTTGGGCGCAGAACCTTTGACCTTTGGGCACAATTCTGGCCGCAGCATAATGACATTTGGCCGGCCGTCAACACAGCGACCAAGTACGTCGCCTCGAATACCATCACTTCTCACGAATGGCAGCCGTCCGTGTTTCTAAACGGAGAGATTGCGGAAAAAATCACCAAAATCAAGCAACAGGAAGGACCGGATTTGCACGTTTATGGAAGCGCAAATCTCGTTCAGACGCTCATGAAGCATGATTTGGTCGATGCGTTCTGGCTGAAGATATTTCCCATAACGTTGGGCGGTGGAAAACGATTGTTTGCCGATGGCACAATCCCGGCGGCATTCAAGGTGACGGAAAGCGCAGTCACTTCGAAAGGCGTCATCATCGTGAATTACGAGCGTGCAGGCGCAGTCCCAACCGGAAGTCTATAAACATTCTCCCTGGGTGGCCCGGGCTTTTGATCTTGCGGGCATTACCAATAGCTCTCTGAGTCAAAGGAAACAAGGAGGAACTGATGAAATACATCTGTTTGGGCTATATGGAGCCCGGCAAGTTCGAAAAAATGTCTGAGAGCGAGCGCAACACCGTATTCGACGAGTGTTTTGAGTACAATGATCATCTGCGCGCCAACGGACATGTTGCTGCCGAAGTGCCTCTTCAGCCTCCGGAGACCGCGGTGACCCTGTACTGGAAAAACGGCAAAGTCGCGACGACCGACGGCCCCTATGCGGAAACCAAGGAACAGCTCGGCGGCCTTCTCATCCTTGAGGCGCGAGACCTCAATCATGCCATTCAGCTCATCTCGCAGCATCCAGGCATGAAGATGGGAACGAATGAGATACGGCCGGTTGCGGATCTGAGCGAAATCATAAAGGAGAGCGAGCAGCGGCGAAGGAACACGGCACGTTGAGAGCCAGCCGTCGGAAGAATGACCAGGATCGTAGCCTCCTCGGACGTGCAGCAGTGGCAAAAAGAGAATGTCACCAGCTTTGTTGAGCCTAATAAAATGCTCCAGGCGATGTTGCAGACAGCTCTGAAAGAACGGTGCAAGCTCACCGTGCATCTGACTGACGGCGAAGCTCAAGGCTATTCGCTGGTGGTTGCGAAGCGCGGCCCGAACTGGGAAAGGTTGAGGAAGGCGGCAGAGAACAAGACGATTCCTTCGATCGCCCAGGACATTGCCGATGGTGGAAAGATGGTCACATACATGCCGAATGAGGAGCCCGGGGTAACCTTCCTTCAGACCTCGATGGCCTCTTTCGTGGCGATCCTGCCAATCTTCTTGAGTGGCCCGGTTGAAGACAAGACCGGTCTTGCAGGCAGGTACGATTTCAAGCTCATGCGTCCTGCGCCCGATGGAGATCCTGCGGACATGTGGGATTTTGGGGCACTTGGCTTGAAGTTTGTGCGGACCAAGGTGCCCACAAGGATCTTGGTGATCGATCACATCGAAAGACCTTCAGCGAATTAGGTTCGCAGCGGGTTGAGTTGAGACTTACTGAGTCTCGCATAATAG
>PLGM01000150.1 GCA_003139795.1 Acidobacteriaceae bacterium
AGTGAACAGTATTAGGGCTAGGGCCGGTCCCGCGGCGTTAGCGAGTCGGCGAGTCGGCAAGTTAGCTGCGTCGTGCTGGGGTTGGCTGAATGCCGATTCGGAGCCCCAGTTTTTCTGACCCTCAAAAATCCACGTGGCGCGGACGGATCCTACCCAGGCGGGGCAGCGGTCGCGCCGGATGATCAGAAGTCAGTGTGGAAACGGACGGTTGAGACGGGGGCGGGGCCACGGGCCTGGTTATAGCCCGGGTTGTTGATGTGCTGAAAGTCGTAGGAGGCATAAAAGCCGCGCCAGAGGTGCGCGGTGTAGAAACCCTCGAAGATTTTTTCGTGACCGTAGGTGAGGCCGCCGTCGCCGAGCAGGAAGCCGAGTCCGCCGAGGGCAAGATACTGCTGGTGCGCGGCCACGATTCCGTTTTCAACGAAAGCGACGCCGGCGCGATCGTTGCGCCGATGCCATGAACTGCCGGGCGCAAAGGCGCCGAGTTCGACGGTGCGGTCGTCTTCGGTGTAGGCGAAAGACTCATTGCGGCCATCGCTCCAGCCGAGGCGGCCGAAGACGCCCACTTGGGGCGTGATTTCCTGCTCGAAGTTCAAGCCGAAGCCGTATTTGTGGCGTCCCTGCTGCCGCGTGGCGATGATATCCGGCGTGGGGGTTTCACGATCGAGGAAGTTGGCAATGGCTTCTTCGTAGTTTCCCATGTTGGCGTGGTTGAGATAGCCCAGCAAGCGCACGGTACCGGCCCGATGCGCGATCCGCCTGCCGCGGGCTTCGAACTCGAGGTTCTCCGCTCGCGCCCGCGCAATGTCGGCGTCCAGGTATCTGCCATTCGCTGTTTTCGGCATCAGAGCTTCGGCAAAGCGCACCGACCACCAATGATCGTCGTATTCGAGCATGGCGCCATCGGTGTAGCCGCGCGTGTCGGCGGCGTAGTCGTACGCGCCGTTTTCGTCCACCGTCCAGTTGAGGAACTGAAGGTGGCTGTCGGTGCCCCAGGTGTTCACATCGAAGAAATCAACCAGATCGAACTTGCCCAGACGAAACTCGATGCGGCGCGCGGGCAGGGAGGTTGCGAGATGCAGAGAGTCGCGGTCCGCTTCGACGCGATCCTGCGTCAGCGGGATGATCTGGCGCAGCATGAACCGCGCAAGGTAGGGCGCCTTGGACAGCGCTACGCCATCCGCCAACCGCACGGAGTCCAAGTTGGTGTAGCCGGCCAGGCCGTTCGCATTCCCGATGCCGCTGCCCGTGGCATCCTCCATATCGGCGAAGACTTCCGTTGTGGGGGTGAGTTGGTAGCCGGTGTAGAGCGTCATCACGTGCGTGGTTGCGCTCTGCGCCCATGAGGTCAGGCTGTTGGTTCCTGAATATTGCGCCTGGAATGACGGATGCCACTGCAGGATCACGTTGACCTGGCCCGAGATCCAGTAGCGGGCGGTGTCTGAATGGGGAAAGACGGTTGCGGGATCGCCTGGCTTGGAAGCGTCGTCGTTGGATTGGTCAGGGGATTGGCCGGGGGTCGAATTGGGCGCCTGGGCGGCTGCGACGCCGGCAGCCAGGGCGAGCCCGAGGGTGAGCCAGCCGAGTGCGCGAGCGGAGCGGAGGGGGTTGGCGCGTAGGGCGAGGAAGCGAAGCATGAAAGACCCTTGAGGTTGAGATGCTGACTTCATGGAAGCGGGCATAGAATGGAGTCGGATCTATACCCCCACTCCGTAGATACCATACCGGGGGTGGGTATTGTCAAGAGGAGGCGGGCAATGTCTCATCAGGAGCGGGAAAAGGTTAAATTGTTGCAGAGGTTGCGGAAATTGCGCGGGCAGTTGGACGCGGTGGAGCGGTCGCTGGCGGCGGATGAGGATTGCGGAGGTCAATTGATGTTGCTGGCGGCGGTGCGGGGCGGGGTGAACGGGCTGATGGGCGAGGTGCTGGAGACGCATATCCGCTTCCACCTGGTGGATGGGGTCAAGGAACAGATTGCCCCGGAGCTGGCCGAGGACCTGATCGATCTGGTGCGCGCGTATCTGAAGTGAAGACATTGATCAGGGATCAGGGATCAGCCGCCCTTGCGACCAAGAGCTGTCGCCACGACCGCAGGAGGCAGAGACCACTTCCCATGGGCGCCAGTGAGCGGGGCCGTTCCTGCTTATGGTAGTTGGTAGATGAGGCGGGTATTGTTAAGGTTCGGTTGATTCGGGGACAGCGGGTCAGCAGATTGGCGAGCAGGCAGGTCAAGTGGCCGGCGGGGATGGAACAGCGGGTTGGGCATCGGTGGCTGAACGATTGATAGATTCTGATTCCTCAGTTTTCTGCATACGAGTACGGCAAGATGAATTATGATTCGGACTCATCGGGTCCATGGCTCTGAAAAGAAGGTTAAGAGGCCAGGACGAGAAAGAGGTCAGTTATGGCAAAATCCCCCCGCGTCAAAACTCCGCGCATTGCGGAGCAGGCACGCGTTGTCCTCCCTGGGAGCGAAAAGACTGCCGCTCTGAATGCAGTCCACGTGAAGGCTACGCCGGCGAAGTCGAAGGTAACCGTATCCGTGATTGTGAAACGGAAGGAGCCGCTGAAGATCAACCTGCGCGGTGGGCGCGCCAGCGGTCCGGTTCGCGTATCGCGCGCCGAGTTCAAGAAGCACCACGCGGCCGATCCCGCGGCCGTGAAGCTGGTGAACGCGTTTGCGCGGGAGTTCAATCTGAAGGTGGAGCCGGACCCCAGCTCGGAGGCGCGGCGGACAGTGCAGCTAACCGGGTCGGCAGCCGACATCCAGAAGGCGTTTGGGGTGGTGCTGGAGCAGAAGACGATCGAGGGCGTTGAGTACCGCGTTCGCGAGGGCGGAATTCACCTGCCGAAGTCGCTGACCGGGGCGGTGTTGGCGGTGCTGGGGCTGGACAACCGACCGCAGGCGAAGCCGCATTTTCGCGTGAGGAAAGAGGAGGCCGAGACGGCCGCAGCGCCCAGCAGCTACACGCCTCCACAGGTGGCGCAGGCGTACCAGTTTCCCGCCACGGCGAGCGGAACGGGGCAGACGATCGGGATCATCGAGCTGGGCGGAGGGTACCGGCAGACGGACTTGACGGCCTATTTTGAGACGCTGGGACTGTCGGCGCCGTCGATGACGGCGGTGAGCGTGGACAGCGGGAAGAATGCGCCCTCGAAGCCGTCGAGCGCAGACGGAGAGGTGATGCTGGACATTGAAGTGGCCGGCAGCGTGGCGCCGGGGGCGAAGATTGCCGTGTATTTCACGCCCAACACCGACCAGGGTTTTATCGACGCGATTACGACGGCGGTACACGACACGACCAACAATCCGGGAGTGATTTCGATCAGCTGGGGCGGGCCGGAGTCGACCTGGACACAGCAGTCGATGGCGGCACTGGATGCGGCGTGCCAGTCCGCGTCGGCGCTGGGGATTACGATTACGGTTGCGGCGGGCGACAACGGGTCGACGGACGGCGCGACGGGAAACAACGTGGATTTTCCGGCGTCGAGTCCGCACGTGCTGGCGTGCGGAGGAACGACTCTGGACGCGAATGGGGCGACGATCGTTTCCGAGGCGGTGTGGAACGAGTTGGCCAACGGTGAGGGCGCGACGGGCGGCGGGGTGAGTAACGTGTTTGCTCTGCCGAGCTGGCAGGCGAATTCGAATGTGCCCGCGGCAAGCACGAGCTCAGGCGGGCGCGGCGTGCCGGACGTGGCCGGGGACGCCGACCCCACGACGGGGTACACGATTCGCGTGGACGGACAGACGTCGGTGATTGGTGGAACCAGCGCGGTGGCTCCGCTGTGGGCGGGGCTGGTGGCCGTTGCGAATCAGCAACTTGGGACGCATGTGGGGTTCATCCAGCCGGCGATTTATGCGGCCAAGGCGGCATCGGCATTCAACGACATCACGCAGGGCAACAACGGGGCGTTCTCGGCCGGAACGGGGTGGGATGCGTGCACCGGGCTGGGGTCGCCGATTGCGGGGACACTGATTCCGCTGTTGGCGACTGCGGGAACAACACCGGCGCCGCCGGTGACGCCACCCGCTCCGCCAGGGAAGAAGAAGAAGAAGAAGCCGGTCAAGGCCAAGAAGGCGGAGAAGAAGGCCGCGAAGAAGGCTAGCAAGAAGGCTGGAAACAAGGCTGTCAAGAAGGCTGGCAAGAAGGCCGGAAGAAAGACGGCCGGGAAGAAGGCAGGGAAAAAGGCGGCTGGGAAGAAGGCCGGGAAGAAGTCGGCTGGGAAGAAGAAAGGCAAGAAGGCAGCCAAGTAGCGATGAAAACTGGCCCGTCCGGGCCGGCCCGGACGATGCCGGGTTGGAGGGAACATTCTCTGCCCGCCTGCACGCGCAGGCGGGCAGTGTTGTGAGAGAGGGATTGCGGGCCGGATTTTTCCGGAGGGAGAATGCGGCCGGTGGGGGAGTGTAAAGGTTCCGGTTGATTGGCGGGGCGGGGCGGGGCGGGAAGGGCAAGGAACAGGGAACAGCCCTCCCAGCGACGAAGACCCGTCGCTGGGGACCCCGGTCTCAGAAGCGCGATCTGGCTACCCCGCCCTGTACCCGGCCCCCGCGCGGCGTAGTTGGCACCACATCCCCGGTCTGAAACCAGACGTGGGGCACCCTGATTCGTTTGCCCGCTGAGCGCTTGAGGGCCTCCCGCCAAATTGATTTAAAGCGTCGGTTGCTTACCAAACCAGCTTGGCCGAAAGCTCGATTTGGCGAGGCAGGTTGCTTTGCCCCCACGGTCCCTTTTCGATCAAACCGAAGGTTGAGTCGTTTGTGTTGCCATCGGGGCTTTCCGCCCACAGCGGATGGTTGAGCGCGTTGAAGGCTTCCACGCGAATCTGAAGCTTCATTCTTTCAATGATCGAAAAGTTCTTTGAGAGGCCAGTGTCAAATTGCTGCACTCTGGGAAGACGGATGCCCGAGTAAACCGTATTCGTGTTTGCGCCATAGTTCGGCACCTGCTGAAAGTCTGCCTGAGGGCAGGTTCCGTCGTAGTCGTATGGCAGTTGTACCAGGCCGTACACGCCGGCGCTGTTTTCCTTGTACTGCTCAACGCAGGCGGCCACGAGGCGGATAAACCCGTCGTCTTTCTGAATGTGCGGTTTGACATAAGCATTGTGGATGTAATTATTCGGAACACCCCAGGGCTGGCCAGTCTGAAAGATGTAAAGACTGCTAAGCTCCCATCCACCGATGGCTCCGTCCACAATCCGGTTCGCGTTGCCGAGGAAGGAACGTCCGCGACCAACCGGAAGCAGATAGACGCCGGAAATCGTGATGCGGGTTGTCACGTCGCTGCCGTCGATGCTTCTTGCAGGAACGCGGTAGGTTTCGTCTGTCCATCCGCCCGCGTCCATCATCTTCGACCAGGTATATGTGCCATGCATGGTGAGGGAATTGCTCCACTTGTGCAGAGCGGTAACCTGGAGGGAGTTGTACCAGGTATGTTCGTCGTTGAGCTGATACTCGGTAAGACCGCCGAATTCAGGAAATGGCTGGGTGAAAATGAGAGCAGGGAGGGTTGTGTAATTGTAGTCGTTCGATCCCTGGAATCCATTGATTCCTATAAATGGATTGGGGACGTTGTTGTTGTTGCAGACTTCGATCCTGCCGCCCTCTTGAGGATTGCACGGCGCATAGGCTGAAGCGGGTTGACGGTTGATGTTGTCGCTGCTGTCGCCATTGTAGAGGCGGGATCCGACGTAGGAGATGTTCACGGTGTCTTGTTTCAGGAACTGGCGCTCAAAGCCCATGGAGAAGTTCCAGAAGCTCGGAATCTTGTAATTCGGATTCAGGAACCAAGGACCCTGTCCCAGTTGCTCCAGCATTCCCAGCGACGATCCGGAAGGCTGAACAACCGATGGAAACGGATTGTTGATGGGGTTGGCGAGGTTGGGGTACGTACTGCCGGGTCTCGTGGGATCATTGGCCTGGTAGTTCGTGCTGGCATTGTAGCCGAACGACGACGGGGCGAGTTGCGGGCTCTTCATCGTTTCGCCGAAACCGCCGCGGATGACCGTTTTGTCGTTCAAAGCATAGGCGAAGCCGACGCGTGGCTGAAAATTGGATTTCTTAAGCGCATAGCCCGAGCGCGGATTGCCGTTGATTCCGAGGTAGGTCACGCCGCCGAGAATCTGACTATAGCCCGGAACAGTGACTTCGGAGTTGATGGGGTTGACCGCAGTCGTGTTGAATGCGTAGTCGCCGTAGTTATTCCGTTCGGTTTCTCCGGGCATGAGGTCATAGCGGATGCCGAGATTCAGCGTCAGCTTGTGGCTGATCTTCCAATCGTCCTGGACAAACGGGGCCCAGTAGTGCTGGGACCAAAACGTCTTGACGTTGATGGTATCGCCGCCTGAAGTTGGGTTGCCCAGCAGCATAGAGGCGATGGAATTGCCGCTGGCCGGATCCCACGAGCCGCAGCTACCGCAGTTGGTTTGGGTCCAGGTGCGATCAACCCACCAATTGGTGCCGCCGCTGATGATATCGTTCACGGACTGCTGGAAGCGCATGTCCATGCCGGCGTGGAGGGTATGTCTTCCCTTGACCCAGGTGACCGATGGAAGAATGACGAGAGAGTTGCTGACGGTCTGGCTGTTGCTGTTATCGCCGAGGCCGGCAAATTCACTGATGGAGAAATATGGGAACTCAGACGCGGCCGCAATCCCCAACATGGCCAACGTAGAGGCGGACCAGCCGAGAGTGGTTGGATCGAAACCGCCAGGTCCCTCGTAGGAATAGTCGGCCCTTGCCGTCGTGTTGGCGCGGAAGTCAAACAGCAGGTTTGGAGCAAAGGTGTGAGTCTCTTCGAGGGTGAAGGTGTGGCTGCGCTCCCCGTGGGGCAACTGCCCTTGTTGCTCCGGGCCGGTAAAGCCGTCGTAACTGCGGTCCTCTACCCGTTCCCAGTATCCATAGTGGATGCTGAAACGATCCTTCGACGACAGTTGCTGGTCAAACTTCCCGAGCACATTGCGATAGCGGTCATGGTCGGACCCTGGAATGGTGTAGTTGTTCGCAAAGGGATTGGAGCCCGGGGCCGTAGTGGTGTTTGACGCGGGATAGTAGGACATCAACTTCTGCGCGAAAGCGTTGATGCGCGACGCGGGAATGATGTTCGCAGCGGAGGTGGGGTTCATGCTGTCGGTAGGACCGAACGGAACGCGTGTCCATATCCCTGTTGCCGGGTTTTCCGAGATATTCTCAGGGTCAAGGATGCTGATCGGAGCATACCCCGACCCAGTCCAATAGACCAGGTTGCTGAAGTCGCCAGTAAGCCAATTGGCGCCTGGGACTGAGCTTGTGACGGTGTTCGGTTCAAGCTCGTTCCAGTTTTCGTATTGCAGCACGAAAAATGACTTGTTCCGCCCATTGTAGAGTTTGGGCAGAACGATAGGACCGTCCAACTCCGCGCCGTATTGGTCGCGCTTGTTTAGTTCGGTTCGGTACGCTCTCGTGTTGGTACCTGGCGTCGCGGTAGCGATGTCATAGTTGTTTTGCCACGTGTTGGCATCCATGTAAGTCCGGCGGGCGTACTCGTACACGTCTCCGTGAAGTTTGTTGGTGCCCGATTTGAGGATCACGTCCTCAACACCACCGGCGAGGCGCCCATATTGCGCGTCGTAGGGGTTGCCGATGATCTTGAACTCCTGCACGGAGTCCACAGGCGGAACATACCCGATTTTCGCGTTGCCGGTATTGTTGGTGGAGGCCGCTTCGTTCGAGACGCCATCCAGCATCAGCGCGGTATTTCCCGCGCCGCCGCCGTTCATGGAGAGGTTCGCTTGCGTGTCGTCAAAAGGACGCTGGTAGCCGATCCATTGGTTCCAACTGGCGCCGGCGGTCAGGATCGACAGCATACCGGGGTCTCGGCCATTGAGCGGAAGCTCGGTAACCCGCGTATTCTCAACGACCTCTCCGACATCCGCCTTGCCGACATCGAGCAGTGCGTCGGCCTGGACGGTTACGGTTTCAGTAGCGCGGCCAACCTTCAGCGCAAAGTTTACGGTTGCCGTTTGACCGACCTGCAGAACGATGCCTGTTCGGAGTCCATTTTCAAAACCGTTGGCTTGAGCGGATACCGTATAGTTTCCCGGCTTGAGGTAGGGAATGGTATAGGCCCCCGCCGCCGTTGAAACCGTTATGATATCCAGGTTCGTTTCTTTGTTATGGGCGGTAACCGCGGCCTTGGCCAGAACGGCCCCTGTTGCGTCTGTGACAAATCCAGTGAACTCCTGCGCCGCCAAGAGGCTGGCGGGCAACAGAAGACCCAGAATCAGCAAACTACGTGTGTTTTTCATGAAATCCTCACTTATAGAGTGCGATGGCCGCATCTTCTCGAGAGGATTGTTGACTCGGCGATACGGAGCACTTGGAGTAGCCTTCGTCAGGACTTGCTGGCATAGGGATTGGTTTATTCCTTGAAAAGAGCCGCTGTCTGCTCTTTATTGCTCTCTTTGCTTCCGCATATGGGTCGAGAGCCTGTTTGGTTTTGCTCAGGTACTACGGGCGCAGGGGGCGGATGGCTTCGAATTTCAGGCCGGGATTTCGCGAGTCTGGCACGTCAAATCAAAGGCTTACAGTCCACGCCTGTTACATCGGTTTGCAACTGCAACTGTAGTTACTAACGAGCGAGATTCGAGGCGGCCGGCGGCAGGTGCAGGACAAGTATCCGCGGTAATGGAGTGCTCTTTGAGCGAGGGCTGGGGTCTGATCGCGGCTGGCGCCGCACCGATTGATTTTTAAAAAAACAAAATGGGTGGGTTGATGCCGGGGTTGAAACCCCGACCTACCGGACCGGGCTCTTGGCTCGTTACAGAAGCGGAAGCAGGTCCCCTTCGACTTCGCTCAGGGCAGGCTTTCGACTTCGGTCGCCGCGGCGACCTTCGCTCAGGATGAGAACTATA
>PLGM01000228.1 GCA_003139795.1 Acidobacteriaceae bacterium
GCCATGAATGTCACGCGGGCCGGAAATGTCTTTACTACCCACACAGCGGTCAGTGCCGGCTTTGACCGCTTCGATCCCGATCTCATTCGCATATATCTCAGCCACTATGCATTGGATGAGCTCGGCGTCCCAGTTGAAGACCTGCTGGCGATGGGAAGGCAGAACCGGGGAGACAATTCAGAACCCTTCAACATGGCCTATCTTGCGGTCCGTTGCAGCGGTCAGGTGAACGGCGTGAGCAAACTGCACGGACAAGTGAGCCGGCAGATCTTCGGGCCCCTCTTTCCGCGATGGCCGCAGGACGAAGTTCCGATAGGCTCAGTGACCAATGGAATTCATGTTCCGACCTGGGATTCAGAAGCAGCAGATGCACTCTGGACCACAGCTTGCGGCAAAAAGCGTTGGCGTGAGGATCGCCCGGTCGAAGATGACATCCGCCTTCTTACCGATGCGCAGTTATGGCAATTGCGCACCACGGGACGAAGCGCGTTGATCGGGCATATGCGCAAACGGTACGCGTGCCAACTGGCGGCGGAAGGCGGGCGACCGTCGGATGCCGGCGGCATCTTCGATGACAATGTGTTGACGCTTGGATTTGCGCGCCGCTTCGCTACGTATAAACGTCCCAATCATCTTTTGCACGATCCTGAGAGACTGATTCGTCTTCTTTCCGATCCCGAGCGCCCGCTGCAAGTGATTCTTGCCGGAAAAGCTCATCCACAGGACCTGCCTGGACAGGAGCTGATCAAGCACTGGAAGGACTTTATCAAGCGTCCAGAAGTCCAAAGCCGCATTGTCTTCCTCAACGATTACGACATGCTGCTGGCCCAGGAATTGGTTCAGGGTATCGATCTGTGGATCAACACGCCGCGGCGTCCGTGGGAGGCCTGCGGGACAAGTGGGATGAAGGTCCTTGTCAACGGCGGCCTGAATCTTTCCGAGCTGGACGGCTGGTGGGCGGAAGCCTATTCCCCCGAAATTGGCTGGGCTATCGGTGACGGCCAGGAACACGGCGAAGATCCAGCATGGGATGCCACAGAGGCAGAAGCTCTATATACCTTGCTGGAGCAGAAGGTCATCCCGGAGTTTTATCAGCGAGATGAGAAGGGCATGCCATCAGCGTGGTTGAGACGCATCCGCGAGAGTATGGCGCGGCTCACCCCGGAATTCTCTGCTACGCGCGCCATTTGCGAATATACCGAGCATCACTATCTGCCTGCAGCTTCCGGTTACCTCGAGCGTGCGGCAGGCGACAGTACGCTTGGCGCGAGTGTGCTCCACTGGAAGCAGGACATCGATCGGCATTGGAACACGGTGCGCTTTGGTCCCCTGGGAATCGAAACGCACGATGGCCAGCATTTCTTTCAGGTACAGATTTCCCTGGGTAACCTCAACCCGGATCAACTAACGGTGGAACTCCATGCAGACGCAATTGATGGAGGTGAACCTGCTCTCGAAGCTATGGTTGCGCCGGAGCCCAGGGCGGATTTGCCGGGCGCGTTCACCTATTCGGCACAAGTTTCGGCAGCTCGTCCCGCGAGCGACTATACTGCGCGGATCATCCCCCACCATTCCAACGCTTCTGTGCCGCTTGAAGCGGAGAAGATCCTTTGGCAGCACTGATGGACGACGCTGGTCAGGCGATCTGTATCTGGCGCCTATTCCCGAGGCTCAGCCTTAACTCCTCCCGGAGCGTCGTCTCTGCCCACGGCACGCATGTGGAGATCCAAGGTAACGCAGCGGATGTTGGCGTAGAATGGGCATCGAGTACGTCAGCTTCCGGGAAAACATCGATACAGGCGGACCGCTGGGCCGCGTTCTTATCGTCATCATCGGCGCCATCGCCGAACTCGAACGCAACCTGATCATCCAAAGAGTGCGCGCCGGCATGCGGCGCGCCCGCCTCGGAGGCCAGCACATCGGCCGACAGCCGCAGGCACTCGACAATGCTGCCATCCAGCGTGACCGCTGCCAGGGCCAGAGTCTTCGCCAGATCGCCAAAGGGCATCGCATCTCAACGGCGACTGTCCGGCGCGTCCTGAGCGAACGCCCACCGCAAGTCCTAGACAAAACAGCCTGACCAGGCCGCTTCTCACGGTGCGTGGAAAGGGGTCCGAAAACCTGCTCCACAAACCCGATGAAATCAACGGCCGGATCCGCTGATCCGGCCGCGTGAAAAGGTAAGGGTCAACTCACAGAGGACAGAAGAGAGAGAACGCTACAACGGAAAGGCAGCGGATTAGCCATTGGGTTTGTGAAGAGATGCCGACTTGAACGAAGCCGCTGCGGCGGCGGACGCTTACGCGTGTTCCTCAGCCGGCATGGTTGGCTGACGGCATAGTTTTGGTCACAGAGAAGGAGGTTCTCTGTGACCCATCTACGTCAGATCATGATTGAGGAGTTGCAGCGCCGCAACTTCGCCGAGTCAACCATCCGCTCCTACGTGCATGGTGTGGAGCATTTCAGCAAGTACTTTGGTCGACGCCCCGACCGGCTTGGCCCGCAGCATATTCGCGAGTACCAGGCGATGCTGTTTACCAAGCTGAAGTTCAGCCCCAACACGGTCATCCAGCGCCTGGGCGCACTGCGGTTCTTCTACATCAAGGTGCTCAGGAAGAACTGGAGCGTTGCCGAGACGCCCTACCCGAGGAAGGTGATCCGGCTGCCGCAGATCCTCAGCCCGGAAGAGGTCGGCCGCCTCATCGATGCCGCAGACAGTCCCTTTCATCGTGCGATGTTGATGACTCTCTATGCCACCGGAGCGCGCCGCGCCGAGGCGGCGCATCTGAAGGCCGCCGACATCGACAGCCAGCGGATGGTGGTTCACATTCATGGCGGCAAGGGCAACCGGGATCGCGATGTCATGTTGAGCCCGAAGCTGCTCGATGCCTTACGGGATTATTGGCGCGGACTCCGACGCAGGCACACCGAGTGGCTGTTTCCCGGCAACGCCTGGCACACATCCAGCCGGCCGGTGACCACCAAGGTCTTTTGGACCGCATGTCAGAGCGCAGCCGAACGCGCCGGCCTCGATAAGAGGCGTATTTATCCTCACCTGCTGCGCCACTGTTTTGCCACACACCTTTTGGAGGCCGGCGCTGACCTACGCACCATTCAGATCCTGCTCGGCCATCGCGACCTTGAAGAGACGACCATCTACCTTCATTTGTCCAGCAAGCATCTCAGCGCGGCGGTTAGCCCTCTGGATGCACTCACTCTCGCTCACCACAGTGGAAAGGGAGGGCGAACGCACTAGCCATGAGCCGGCCGCCATTAGAGGTGGCCGACATCATCCGCAGTGCAGGACAGTCCTTCCGGGAACACAGCCGGCGCTGGATCACCTGGCAGCATCTCAAGGTTCTTGATGCGATCATGCGCTGTCGCACGGCTGTGCTCGGCGGTCATCGCGACCGCTGCGCGGACTGCGGCCACGTCGCCATCTCTTATAACTCATGTGGCAATCGGCACTGCCCACGCTGTCAGGGCAACGCCCGCCTGCGCTGGCTTCGAGCGCGGGAAGCCGAACTGTTGCCTACGCGCTACGTACACGCGGTCTTCACGCTGCCGCGCGAACTGGCGCCTGTAACCCTTCAGAACAAGAAGCTCATCTTCAACCTGCTGTTTCGCGCCAGCGCTGAGACGCTCGTGGAGGTCGCTCGTGATCCCCGCCATCTCGGAGCCGAGATTGGCTTCTTCAGCGTGCTGCACACGTGGAATCAACGCCTCCAGTTCCACCCCCATGTCCACTGCATATTGGCAGCAGGAGGGCTGTCGCCGGATCACACCGGGTGGATCGGCTCATCCCGCCGCTTCTTTCTGCCTATCAAGGTCCTTGGCCGCATCTTCCGCGGCAAGTTCGTCGCCGGCCTGAAGACCGCCTTCCACTCAGGCGATCTCCACTTTCACGGCACCCTCCAGCATCTCGCCGAACCTCGCGCATTTCGCGCGTGGTTACGCACTCTGTTTCGTCAAGACTGGGTCGTCTACGCGAAGCGCCCCTTTGGTGGACCTGAACATGCACTGCGCTATCTCGGCGCATACACCCACCGCGTTGCCATCTCCAACCAACGGCTCGTGGCCCTCAGCGATGGCCAAGTCACTTTCCGCTGGCGCGACTCCGCGCATGGCAACAAGAAGAGGCTGATGACATTGCCCGTAGATGAGTTCCTGCGTCGCTTCCTCCTGCATGTGCTACCTCGCGGCTTCGTGCGCATCCGCAACTTCGGCTTCCTGGCTAACCGCCGACGCGCCAAGCTGTTGCCCCTGTGCTTCCAACTGCTGCGCCGCTCCACCGAAGACGCTCCTCCAGCAGCCACGGCATCTGCGACTCAGCCCGGTTCATGTTGGCGCTGTCCGATCTGTGGTGGCACCATGCACATGGAAGAACAGATCTCCCCTGCAGAACTTCGCTTCCGTGCTCCACCGCGGACTGTCAGGTGTGCAGCATGACCGGACTTCTCAGAACTCGCTCCGCCGACATCCCACGGGATGAACAGCAAACCTCTGCTTCGTGCCCGGACCAAGCCAGCATCCACAATGTCGGAAATGCAGATGGATGCCTCTCGGCAACCCGCTGCCTCAAGCCTCATGCGGCAAATGCGCGAACGGAAGCAAACCGACAACGGCATGAGCTCACCAAATCAGCAGCCCAGCCCTATTCAAAATACATAAGCGCCTAAGGACCGGGGCGGCTTCCTTCAAGTCGCTGTATCTGAAGCGCCCACCCAGAAGCCAAGTCACCGACGCGTCCCCGCGTGGGCGCTCCAGATACAGCCCAAAGACAGCTAGGGACTAATCTGCTCTTCCACGAGTGCATTGGCGGAAATGCACTCATTGACTTTTGCCTGGACAGGCCAATCCCCAATGAACTCAGATTTGTTTCTCACCACCAACTACCAACTCCAGTTCAGCGTGTAGAAGTAGTTGGAACGCGTATTGATAGTCGTCCAATAATAGGTGAGGCCCTTGCGATCTGTGAACTCTCGTGCCATTCCTGCGAACTTTGCGCCGGGAGCGTGGCTGGGAGGGTATTCCATGACACTCACACCTTTCATTGGCTTGTCGTCCGGAAAGATGATGGCAACGGATAAATCTTCTGGATCCGTCTGCTCGTTCGCATAGGTGCTATATGCGCTGCCCTCAACGCCGACGAATTGGTTGTAGTAGGTCGCCTCTATGATTATCTCAAACTTGGTATTCATCGGAATCGCGCCGACATCGACATTCACTGCCCATGTATCCGTTGAAGTCCCATTTCCCGTGACAAGTGTCTCCATGTAGGTTGCCCGTTGCGTAAGGCATCGGACAACTAGGGTACCTGTAGTGCTGTAATGCAGGATCAGTTTACTTTCGTCTTTGACCTTTTCGAGGGTCATCACATTTCGAAGTATGGCGGGCTTGATCTTCTCCGCTTCTTCAGAGTTCTCGAAAAGACGGAGGTGGGAATACCACGGAGTCTGATGTGAGCGGCGAAGATCAAGGACAGAGAGATCGCTGAAGAAACGAAATGACGCGCCATTCTCTTCCGGAAGATCTCCCTGGACGCGCTCAACGGTGATTGGCGGGGCTGTTATGTCAGTCGGTTTCTGAGCGAAGACCACGAGCACGGGGGAGGCTGTCATCAATGCGCCAATCGCGACCGTAAGCAACCACGCCGGTCCCTTGAGTTCAATCTCTTTTCCGCCGAACCACGGAATGGTGAAGTCCGACACACCTGATGGACCAGTTCTGCCAGACCGCGCTAGGCCGAGCAGCCCATAGATCACGACAAAAGCCCCCATTAACATCATCAGGGCTAGGCATCCGACGAGAAGACCCGAGGCGACCGGCATAGTCCCCCCCTTTCCCGACTACGGGCAACATCTTCTTTCTTGATCGAGTGATCATTGAAGGAGGTGTTGTCGTAGAGAGTAGTGACAGCGGATGAGTATTGCAATGGAAATGTACTACCCGATCAGCAGTGGCACTCCTCCAAAGCGGGAACTCACGTTCGAGAGGTGAGATTTCGCCTGTTGCACCCAGGCCAATGCACCCATCCAGAACAACTTGTGAGGCGAAGAATACGGTTCGGACGGATTAGTCCCCTGAAACGCGCATGGCGACGCCGATCCTCAATGGTGTCAAGGTTTTGCGGATTCCAGTCGCGACTTGCCAGTGCCGATCCCGCCGTAGAGACTCTAACCGATTGTTTGTAATAGAGTTGCCGCATTTCTTAGAACGAATATAGCTGTGCCTTCACGGGCATAGTTTGGGCTACGGCCGGATGGGTTCGTCAAGGTCACCGCTCAGCCAGTCTCATTTGTCCACATGCCCTGATGCTGCCTCATGGCATCGCCGCCAAGACCGCGCTCCGCATGTTGCCCGTTCAGATGATCCAATCAGCATCGGCCACGCGAGTGCGCCCCTAGCCTGGCTGCAAGAGATGGCGTTGACATGTGGCTCTGATCTATCATGGGGATTTCGCAGGGGGCGGCCGAGCAAAAGCCGCCAGGTTTTGTGTCTCGCGGTTGACATTTGCAAGCGACTGCGGCCTGAAGATTGGTTGACTGACGTTGGATGATTCCAGACTGTCGGCTAACCTGCAACGTCAGGCCAGAAGAAAGCGTTGGAAGGGTGGAACGTGGTGGACATGAAATCAAGGTTCACGTTATTTGCCGGATTCATCTTTTGTTTGTGTCTTGCCGCGGCAGGACAAGAAGCCACAGCCGGGAAACCCGCCGCGACAAAGAAGCCCGTCACAGCGGCAAAGCTGAAGATCTCCGCAGAAGGCACGGCTTGCCTGGACTGTCATACCGGAACCACACCGGTTCTGGTGCAGCAATGGCAGACCAGCAAGCACGCCGAGCAGGGTATCGACTGCTACACCTGCCATAAGGCGAACGCCGACGACCCAGCCGCCTTCGACCATTATGGCCAGAAGATCGCGGTGATCGTCACGCCGAAATATTGCGCTCGCTGCCACTCCGCGGAAGTAGCTCAGTATGAACAGAGCCGCCACTCCAAAGCCACGCAGTTCATCGGTTCCCTGGACAATGTTCTTGGGGAGGTTGTCGAGGGCGTCCCTGCCGTGCAAAGCGAATGCCGGCAGTGCCACGGCAGTGAGGTGAAGTACCTGGGCGAGGGAAAGTTCAGCTCGACCACATGGCCCAACAGCGGCGTGGGCCGCGTCAATCCCGATGGCAGCACCGGCTCCTGCTCAGCCTGCCATGGACGTCACTCCTTCAGCGTGGCGCAGGCCCGGCAGCCGGAGACCTGCGGTAAATGCCACATGGGTCCTGACCATCCCCAGATCGAGATCTACAACGAATCGATGCATGGGGTCATCTACAACGCCAGTGTCGACAAGATGAACCTGAACTCCAAGTCCTGGATCGTTGGCAAGGATTACAGTGCTGCGCCTACATGCGTCACATGCCACATGGGCGGAACGCCAAACCATCCGGCAACCACGCACGATGCGGGCACCCATTTGAGCTGGACCTTGCGACCCGCGGTCAGCATTCGCCAGCCCAACTGGGAGCAGAACCGCGCCGCCATGCAGGACGTCTGCCTCAACTGCCACGCCACCGGGCTGGTGGAAAACTTCTACAAACAGTACGACGACACGGTCAACTTGTACAACAGCAAGTATGGCGAACCTGCAACGAAGATCATGAAGAAGCTGGCAGAGGCGCACAAGATCACTCCCACGCCCTTCGATACTCAGATCAAATGGGACTACTTCGAGCTGTGGCACCATGAAGGGCGAAGCGCCCGCATGGGAACGGCCATGATGGGACCGGACTTTACCCAGTGGCATGGTTTCTACGAGGTGGCCAAGGACTACTATATGCATTTCATCCCCGATGCCGAACAATTGATGCCTGGCGTCACCAAGGACGTCATGGACTCCCCAGACAACCTATGGATGAAGGGACTGACCAAGGAGCAGATCCACCAGCAAATCGAGTACTACAAGAAGCGGTATAACCAGTAACCCGCTGAAAAACACGGTTTTCTCCGGTCCGGGGACGTTGGCAGTATCGCCGGCGACCACGGTACCTTTGGTCGGCGTTGGAGAAGGTTCATCAAAAGGACGATGACGAAGGTTACCCATCACGTTCACATCCTGGAGATGAACGTTTGGATGGCTCAAAGCTTCCACCGGCTGGGGTCGCGTTTTGTCGAACGACGAGTCAACTGCGAGAATTGATTCAAGGTCATGCATCCCAGGAGATTGCGATTGAGATGACTAGGACGGGAACTCCACTTGAATAGCTCTTCTGAAATCGAAGGTAGCGTGAGACGGAAAGGCTTTCCGCTGTTGACCGTCGTGCATGGCGTGCGGAGACCGCGCTCATCGCTCGGATGCGCATTCCTGAGGGGATCGCGCCTACTGGCGGTCCTCCTGATGCTTTCTCCTCTTTCCAGCGCGCGGATGCTTCAAAACTCCGGTGACGCGTCAGTGGCAGAGAATCCCGCGCAGCAGACAGGCATGGCCGCCGGCGCAGCGCAGAAAGGCGAGTTTGATGCCCAGCACCGCCCTGTCACCGCCGGCGGCTTTGTGAAGACCGGTCCGGTAGTCTTTCAGAACGTGGCTGCGCAGGCTGGGCTCACGCACTGGCGCAACACTACCGGCACTCCCGCGAAGCACGTCATCATCGAAGCCAAGGGCTCGGGCGTCTGTCTGCTCGATTTCGATCATGATGGCTGGCTCGACATCTACCTGGTGAACGGATCGACCCTCGACGCGCTCTCAGGAAAAGCGGCGCCGCCGCATGCGGCACTGTTCCGCAACAACCACGACGGTACGTTCACCGACGTCACGGAAAAGGCCGGAGTCGCCAACGACCGCTGGGGACTCGGATGCGCCGTGGGCGACTATGACAACGACGGCTGGCCCGACCTCTACGTCACCAATCTCGGTAAGAATCGCCTCTACCACAACAACCGCGACGGCACTTTCACTGATTTGGCGGACAAAGCGGGCGTGGCGCTCGAAAGCGGCTCTGCCGGTATAGCCACCGATTACACCGGAGCGACCTTTGGCGACTACGACGGCGATGGCTGGCTGGATCTTTTCGTGGCCGGATACATCGTCTACGACTTCAAGCATCCGCCGGTGGCTGGCTCGCCGGCGGTCCACTCTGCCGTCTGCCAGTACCGCGGCGTCGATGTCATGTGCGGTCCCCGCGGCCTTCAGGGCGCTGAGGATCACTTGTTTCATAACAACGGAGACGGAACCTTTACGGACGTGAGCCTGAAGGCCGGCGTTAGCGACCCCAACCGCTATTACGGCCTCGGCGCGCTCTTTGTGGACGTGAACGGGGATGGTAGGCCCGACCTCGCGGTGGCGAACGACTCCACGCCCAACTATCTGTACATCAACAAGGGAGACGGCACCTTCGACGACGAGAGCTATCAGAGCGGCTATGCGTTCAACCAGGCTGGTCGCGAAGTATCGAATATGGGCATTGCCGCCGGGGACTACGAGAACAATGGCCACATCGATCTGGTGAACACCGACTTTTCCGATGACTACGACGTGGTCTTCCACAACGACGGAAGCGGGAACTTCGAGGATTTCAGCTACCGGACGGGAGTGGCTACGCCGACCATACCCTTCGTCGGCTTTGGCGTTGGGTTTCTCGACTACGACAACGACGGATGGAAGGATCTGCTGATCGTAAACGGCCACGTCTATCCGCATGTGGATAGCAACCCCGACTGGGGCATGAGCTATGCGCAGCGTCCCCTGCTGTTCCATAACCTGCGGAACGGAAAGTT
Organism: Acidobacteriaceae bacterium; assembly: GCA_003139795.1. Classification (GTDB taxonomy): domain Bacteria; phylum Acidobacteriota; class Terriglobia; order Terriglobales; family Acidobacteriaceae; genus Telmatobacter. The sequence continues at coordinate 9,766 of PLGM01000228.1, forward strand.
CGAGCTGATTCCCGCAGTCGAGGGAACGGGGCTGGCGGAGGTTGCCGTTGGACGCGGAGCCGCCTTCGGCGACCTGTTCAACGATGGAAAAATCGATGTGGTGATCAACAACCTCGATGGTGTTCCGCTCCTGCTGCGCAACGTCAACCCCGACCACCACCATTGGGTGAGCTTGCAACTCGTCGGTGGGTCCAGAACTCCGCGCGATGCCGTGGGAGCCACGGTTTATCTCACCGCCGGCGGCATCCGGCAGCGCGGCGATGTTCTCAGCGGCGGTAGCTACCTCTCTTCAAACGATATGCGGGTTCACTTTGGCCTGGGCGATACAGCTCGAATCGATGAGATAGAGATCCACTGGCCGAGCGGCGCGGTGGAGAAAATGAGGGTGCCGGCCGTGGACCGGATCTTCACGATTGAGGAAGGCAAGGGTGTGACAAGAGAACCGTGTGTGGCCTGCGGCACTGGAAAGCACTAGCTCGACTTCACGCCGGCTGGGTCACGGGAGAGGATTACGGTCCATTTCGTAACAGCAGGAACAAACATAGTGTGGATCAGTTAGCTTCGCCGTAACGATTTTCGTAGGGTTGCGGACCGTCGAAGCCGGATACGGGCAACTGCGTCTCCTCCCCGACCTACAGAAGAAAGATGTTTCTCAAGGTCGACGTCAAGATAGCAGCGCCCGCCAGGATCACAACATGCACCGGGCCACATTGGTCCACCGGGAGTGCAAATAATAGGCTGGCAGGTTCGGGTCATCAAAGCCGACACAGGGGCGTCTTCTTTTTGCCGGTTGTCAGCGTTGTGCATTGCGCAGAGATTCAATTTGCCAGCAAGACAGAAATACAAATGGGAGAGCGACAAGTGGTGAGTGTGGATAGCATTGAATTCGCCCGCGAACATCTGCCAAGCGGGTTGAAGATACGCCGTCACCTTGATTCTGTTGCGCTACACGCAGTATGCTCAGTGGTTAAAACAGGCCTGATGCCTAAACTATACGCCGTTGCCGCTGCAAGTAGTCAGTGGGTGATTAGACTTACGAGTGCGGGTCGCTGTGCATTTGCCGGCGATCTCGGATTCCTGCACCCCGAGCTAGCAGCTTCAGCAACCCGATCAGAAGCTGAAGAAGTCAATCAACATCAGTATGGTTGTCATTACTCAAAAAGTCGGACTTATGAGATCGGTCTAACTCGCGCCACCGGAATAGCATACCGTTCAAATTTGCATCTCATCGACGAGGCAAACCAGGCCGTGAGAAGGTTTAACTTAACCGGAGCGGAACCCCAACAGGGTGCAAGAGTTTTGAGCAGTTTCACGTTGACTCAACCGGCCGGATTTTTGCCGGCAGTTGCTCAGGAGCAATAGGAGGAGCCAGAATGGCATTTCTACAGTGGCGATTTTTGTGCGCTGGCCAGCACGGCCGGTATAGCAGGCTCGCTGCCTTGTCGGCGCGGTTACGGCAGCGACGTAGCGTCCCACTCGTTCTCGCCACCGCTGCGGTACTGTGCGGACCCGCGATAGCTGAGGGCCCCTCGCAGTTCTTTGTAGTCCATGTGGTCGACGACAGCACCGGGAGGGGAGTACCTTTGGTTGAATTGTGCACAACAAGTGAGGTGTGCTATTGGACTGACAGCAATGGTGTCGCAGCTGTCAATGAACCGGAATTCGACGGTAAGCAGGTCTTCTTTTCCGTGGCTAGCGACGGATACGAATTCCGGCAAAAGATCTTTGACGATGCAGGCACAACGCTCAAGGTCCAGCCTGGAGGCCAGGCCACACTGACGCTCAAACGCGTGAACTTGGCCGAACGACTTTACAGGGTGACCGGGGAAGGGATTTACCGCGACAGTGTGCTGGCGGGATTGCCTGTCCCGGAAGGCGGTGACGATCTTCGTGGTCAAGCTACTGGCATGGATACGGTGATGTTCACTACCTATCACGGTAAATTGTTCTGGCTCTTTGGGGATACGAGCCGGCTTTCCGCGCCGCTCGGGAACTTTTCAAGTACGTGCGCACAATCGGATCTCGGGAGCTCTGCGTTGTCGCCAGAGCAGGCACTGAACCTGGATTTCTACACAGCGCAGGATGGTTTTGTGAAGCCGATGGTAGATATTCCCGGGCCGGGGCCTAAATGGATGGGAGCACTAATGGCGGTCCGTGGCAGCTCCGACCAGGAAGAAATGTATGCGCGCTATGATCGCGTGAATGGCTTGGTATCCGTCTACGATTCCGGAATTGCTGTGTTTGACGATGCAACTTCCACGTTCAGGGCAGTTAAGTCAACCGGCCCGTCGCCGAAATACTTTGCGAGCGGCCGCGCGACGCCGGTGATGGCTGATAACCAGCGTTACTTTTACTTTTCCGGCCTGGATACAGTGACTCCGAGCGTCCGTGTGCGTGCATTGGCCGCCGACATTCTCGATCCCGCCAAGTATGAGCGCTTTAGGTGTGACCGGGAAGCATGCGAATGGAAGACCGGAACTGTTCCAACAGCACCTCTTTTCTTCGACATCGAAACGGGTTCTCCCGTAAACGGGAAGGTTTTAAGCTTAGCCTGGAACAAGTTCCGCCAGCGGTGGATCGCTACGATTTCGGCCGCGCTAGGGGAGGTCTGGTACGCCGAGGCGGATACACCGGAAGGGCCGTGGAGTTACGCGCGAAGAATAATCATTCATACACACTCGACCTATTACTGGCCGGGCCAGATTTGGCCGCTCGATACGCAGGGAGGACGGCGCATCTACATCATGGGAACATACACCCAGACCTTTAATAGGAATCCGGAAAAGACGCCACGTTATGAGTACAACCAACTGCTTTATGGCCTTTCCCTTGATGCTCCTGGTCTCGCGATGCCCACGGCGCGTTACCAGGTTAGAGGGCTGGCGGGGTTATTCACCGGTGACCAGCTTTCTGCCATGCATCTCTGGCCGAAAGTCGATCATGTGGTGGATTTTATTGATTCGCATGGGCATATCATGCCGAATCACAATAGCCCGTTTATGTTTGATCGCGATGCCGGGCCCGTGACATGACGGTCAGCTAAGGGGAGGTCGGGCACCGGTCTGGTTGGATAAATAGCCCATCGTGATTGCATGAGAAAGTCGTTTCAGGCTGTTCCGGGGAGTTTATGGGAATGTGGCGCTTTGGACCTTCCGATTGGCTTTTCGTTTCGGATATCGGGCTCAAGAGGGCAGCTCCGCCGGCCGAAGAACTGTGGTGGAGGAAATCTCGGTGACTAGGCGGAGTTTTGGCGTTGTATTGGCGTTTTCTTTTTGCCGCTCGGGTCTGTTCGCGGCTGATCTGCCGCTCATCCCTTACCCTCGGCAGCTCCAGAGTGGTCAGGGGTAATTTGTTACGAGGAGTTCGATCGCCATCGGGATCACCGGCAACGACGATCAGGATCGCTTCGCGGCTTCTCTCCTTGCAAGAGATCTCGGTGGGCGTCCCGCCGCTAGTTGAAAGTTGCAAGCGGCGGTTTGGTGGATGCCACTACGCCACCACCTGTGGGGTGGGAGACTGCGGTCCGTAGAGAATCGCCTCCAGAGCCCAGAGATCGCGATAGCCCATAATCTTGCGGAAGCTCTTTTCCGTTCTCAGGAAGGTGGGATGATTTCCAGGGTGGTATTTCGGCTCAAACTCTGAAAAAATGATTTTTAGTCGAAAGATGGTCTGGAGAGCGCATGGCGCTGAAATCTTCCATACAGTTTGCTCTTTTTTGCTGCTTGTTGGCCGGCTTGGGACCAAGCCTCTTCGCACAAGCTACGGGTGCAGTCAAGGAGGCCCACCCCTCGGGCTCCTCTTACTCCACAGAAGAATCCGCAGCAGTTACGCCACCGCTTGCCCAGAGAGATTCCGAACTGCGCGCCGCGCTTGCGCTTCAACCCGATTCCGCGGACCTGCAGTATGCCCTGGCGCTGGTTTTGCGGCAGGAAGGCAAGCCGCGAGAATCCCTGGACATCTACACGCGGGCAGCTCGCTATCGTAAACCCGCGCCAAAGGAACTTCGCTCCGTCGCACTCGACTATGTGTTGCTGCAGGATTATGAAGATGCCATCCACTGGCTCGAGGCGGCGGCCCGCACGGACCCGGCCGACACCGATGTCCTCTACAGTCTTGGCCGTTGCTATTACTCAAAGGACCGCTACTTGGATGCTGAGCGTATGTATGAGCGCGTTCTCGCGATGCAGCCGAAGCACTTGAAAGCGGAAGAGAATCTTGGTCTGGTTTACGACGCAACCAATCGTCCGGACAAGGCCGAAGAAGCATTCCGCATGGCTGCCAGTTGGGCCAGCGAGAACGGCACAGATGAGTGGCCGTTCCTGGACTTGGGAGGTTTTCTCCTCGACCAGGACCGTGCGAAAGAGGCCATCGATCCCCTCCGCGTCGCAGCGCACATCCGGCCTGAGTGCGCCTCGTGTCACGAAAAGCTCGGTCGCGCGCTGCTTGCCACTCACGACAGCGCCGGCGGCGTTGCCGAACTGGAACAGGCAACACGACTTGACCCCAAGAACCCCAAGACCCATTACGAACTTGGCCGCGTATTGCGCCAGGCAGGTCAAGTCGAGCGAGCTCAGCAGGAATTCAGCCTGAGCCAGCAACTCTATAGCGCGCACAGCCAAGAATAGAACTGTGCGACCGATGTGAAAAAGCACGGTGGCGAAATCGATCGGGACCGCGGGAAAGGCTCGCGTGCATTATGGCCTGGGGGGATCCGCTACCGCTACGGGTTGCATGCTGTCAGATTGAGCCGGCTCATCGATCGTCAGTTGCCGATCGCCTTTTACGTTGAGCAATACTTGCTGAATTCCGCTGGGCCAGCGAATCTCAATGCGCTCAACCGCCGATTCGGTACCGAGGCCAAAGTGCAACCGGGGATCGCTTGCCGAAAGATATCCGCTTGAGGTTGTCACGGTTCCCCACCGATTGCCCAGCGCCGTGACGATCTTCACCTGTGCCCCAATACCGTCGCGATTGCTCTTGTGTCCTATAAGCCGCAAGGTAATCCAGTGGTTCTTGGTCTCCGTCATATTGAGCAACACGTGCGGCGGTCCGCCATTTGTCGAGACCACGGCATCGATGCGTCCATCGTTATTCAGATCGCCGATGGCCATTCCCCGGCCGACCCAGGCTTCATGAAATATTTCCGAGGAGATGCTGGACACATCCACGAACTTCTTGCCCGTGTTGCGCACCAGCATCATCGGCTCCCTGTAATGCAACTGAGGAAAACTCTTCTCGATCGTGTCCAGGTCGTGTCCTTGCGCAATCAGCAAGTCCTTCCAGCCGTCGTTGTCGTAATCGAGAAAACGCAGGCTCCAACCCGAGTGGAGCATCGTCATGGCGCCGAGTCCCGAGGAGAAACTCGCGTAGTTGAAGGTGCCGTCTCCAGCATTTTGATAGAGCGCGTATCGCTGGTTGGCCAGATCGGTAATCACCAAGTCAGGCCATCCATCGTTGTTGTAGTCGGCAAAGTCAACACCCATTCCGGCATAAGTCTGCCCTTCGGCGTTGACGGCGATTCCGCTTTCAAGCCCGACCTCTTCAAACGTTCCATCCTTTTTCTGGTGAAAGAGGAACTCCGGCATGGAGTCGTTGGCGACGAAAAGATCGATCCGTCCATCCTGGTCGTAGTCCGCGATGGCTATTCCAAGCGCCTTGGCCGGCTTGTCGAGCCCCAATTTGTGCGAGACCTCAGTAAAGTGACCATTGCCATCATTGTGATATACCAGCATCGTGATAGGCTGAAACACATCCGGATGGCAGTAGCCCCGATAGCCTTCGCGATGCTCGCCGCACCATAGGTCATCCCAATCCCATTGCACGTAGCGACAAACGACCAGGTCGAGGAGGCCGTCGTTATCCAGATCGACCCAGGTGGCGGAACTCGACCATCCACTGCCGCCCACGCCCGCCTGCTCGGTAACATCGGTAAAGGTGCAGTCGCCGTTGTTATGGTACAAGCGGTTACCGCCATAGCCAGTCACATACAGGTCCTCAAAGCCATCGTTATCGTAGTCGGCTACGGCGACGCCCATGCTATAGCCAATCCCCTGCAGACCCGCCTTCTCGGTGATGTCCTCAAAGGTTCCATCCGGCTTCTGATGATACAAGCGATTCCAGTATTCGGGGCCGGTCTTCCGCGGAATGAATCCTTTAGGTGTGGGATCGGTGAACGGCGCACCATTCGCGAAGAAGATATCCAGACGGCCGTCATTATCGCAATCGAAGAGCGCCACGCCTGAACCCATGGTCTCAATGAGATATTTTCGCGAGGTGTGCGGAGCCTGGTGAAGAAACCTGATCCCCGACTTTTCGGTGATATCGACAAAATGTCCGGGCACCAGGCCGGTGGCATCCGTTGGCGGCGCAGTTGAAGATCGGTTCGCGGCGGAGCTTTGAGCCTGGGCAGAAACCATCGCCGCCCCGATTGCCAGCATGACCGCAAGCCAACCCTTCAGCCGTCCATGTTTGAATCCTCTTGCGAGCATCTGGTTTGGCGTCTCCGGCAATCGAGCTGCTTCTATTTTCCCCAAATCTAATTTGTACCAGTCTTGCCCTCACCAGGGAAGCCCAGTTTATCGCATCGAACGCCATGGCAAGCGAGCGCCCATTTGGCCGGCATTTGCCGCATTTGCGTTCTGTTTCTGGCGGGCAGTTTCTGTTTGACCCGATCATTCGAGCGGCATCGCGTAGAGGGCGATCCGGTCGCGGGTGAGAACCGCCAACTGGCCTCCGCCGGGAGCCAGCGCATAGCCTCCGGCGCTTGCGGCAGGATCGCCGACATGCACGCTGAACAGATGCTTGCCGTTCTCCGAGCGGTAAATTCCAAGTTCCACCGATTGCAGGTTCGCGGGGTGAAACACTTCGCCGGGCAGAACGGGTTGATCGGCCTGAAAAATCTTGACGGCAAACTCCTTGGTATCTCCGTCGCCGATGGCTGCGTGGCCTAATTCCTTGAGCATCGATTGTCCCCGCAGCACGAGCTTTCCGTCGGGACGCATCACGCGGTACTCGCGGGCATGGTTGGTGTTGTCGCAGGTAACCAGAAACACCAGGTCCGGAGCCAGGCTGGACACCTCGGGAGTGCAACTCGAAGTGAATCGGCCCAGACTGCGCGACAGATTGTCCCAGGTGCGCAACGTTAGATGGTAGTGCTTGTCCGATAGTCCTGCCTGCCCGGACTGAAGCAGCAGCTTGACCTGTCCTTCATTCAGCAGGGTGGGCGGAAGGCGGTCGGAGGTGGAAGTGGCAGCCGCAACGATCTCAAACTTCTCGTTCAGAGCCAGGACTTCGACGTCTTCCTCCGGCTCCTGTCCCAGGCTCTCGCGGAGTTTGTTGTGCAACTCGGGCGTATGCCGCTCCTTGATGGTGCCGACTGCGAGCACTTTTCCGTCAGGCGAGGTGCGCACAAAGGCCAGTGGACCGACGAGCGCGATGCGCTGTTCCACCCTCATCCCGGGGCCGTAGACGCGCAGTTCGCTGCCGACGTGGACCAGTACGCGATGCCGGGCCAGCGTCCATAGGTACTGGTTGCTGTCGGGCAGGCGCCAGTCCACGGTGCGCTCCACCTTCCGAGCGGCGACATCCACCAGTGCCGCGCGAATCACGCGCACGGTCGAGCCCGCGGTGAGGTCGCCGTGCCGGGGCACAAGGGAATGAGGATTGAAGGTGACCAGCAACTCCGCCGGACTGAGATAGGTGAGCGTTTCATCCTGACCGGGGGACTCGATCTCTATCTGGAGTCTGGGCGCATATCCCAGCGAATGGATGGGAATGCTGCCCTGGGCGCGACTGTCGGCAGGGACCTCTGTCTCGGCGGAGACGATGCTGCATTCGGGAGGGACGCAGGCATCCACATCGTCCGCGGGGGCCGGCGCCGGGGCAGCGGAAACCAGCCGCGCCACGAGGCCGGGCGTGCCGCCTTCCGCTGGCTGATAGGGCGGTGTTGCGGTTTGCGGCTTTGCATTCGTGACCGACGAGGGCATGAGCAGGAGCCTGGTGCGTTTGAGCAAATCCACATCGTGGCCGCTGCAGGAGAGCACGGAGCTGTTCTCAGGCCCCGAGCCGACGCTCAACTTCAGTCCTCTGATTCCCAGCACATCGCCGGCGCGGAGGTTGGCGGTCACGGGAAACCGGTGGAAGTTGATCAGCATCGGGTCTACCTGCTGGTCAACCGAACGAAAGCTGTTGACTGTGGCCGTGGCGGGGATAGCAGTGCCCGGAGTGGACGAGCCTCCCAAGGCCGCCGGCAGATCCGTCGACACGGAACCGCCATCGCTATCCGGCGGGGCCGCAACCGCGGCCAGCACCAGCGCAAACGGCTCCATGTCCGACTTGCCGCACTGTGCCCTGGCGAAGGAAAGAGCGACCTGCGAGGTGGGCGACAGTTTGGAGTGCGGCGCGACATCGACGACCTTGGCTTCGAGAGTGGCGCCCTGCTTGAGCACGCAACCAGGCCCGGCCCAATCGACGGCGACACGCGCATAGACAACTACGCCCGTATGCAGGTTGCGGGCTTGGAGCTGCGAGAGCAACTCAGCTTCAATGGGGACGAGAACTTGTGGCGCGCCATGAGTCTCGCCCAGCATGACCCTCCCGCACGGCACGGCCAGGCAGAGAAAAAATAAAGATAGCGCGCGCATGCGGCCCTTCAATTCGCCTCCGCCGATACCTGCAAGTGACTTTACCGTAGTTTCCACCTCCGCGTTGCCGGAGAAATGCAGTTGGTTTCGACTTGCTCAGTTACTGCTTGCCGGTAAGCCCTCGAATTAGTTCCACCTCGCGCTGGCGGTAAGGTGTGCCGTCCTCATGGAAGATATCGTGGAACCATACGACCGGCTTTGCAAGAATGTAGGGATGTTGCCAGGAATCCCAGGGAAGATAGGTCTGGCTGCGGCCTTTCACCAGTCCCCAGTTGATGGCGCCGACATGGTATTTCTTCGCGAGAGGCAGAATCGTATCAAAGGTGCTGCCCGCGCCGCGCGCCATGTACTCGGTGCAGATCAGCGGCCGATGGAACTGCTCAAGGTCGTGAATCCTGCTTTCGAAACCCTCCGGCCAATCGTAGTTATGAAACGAGATAATGTCCGATTGCTCGATCTGTACCCGTGTTACAGGAGACATCTTGTCGAGCGACGACCAGTCGCCGGCCCAGACGCCACTGGTCAGCGGCTGTGTGGGATGGGCCGAGCGGGCCCATGCAAAGGCCTGCGGCAGCAGGGCGAGAATCAACTCCCGCTTGTTGGGCAGTTCGACTTTTCCGTAGGATGAGGCGTTGTCGTTGTCCGGCTCATTCCACACATCCCAGGCAAGAATGCGAGGGTCGTTGGCAAAAGCTCCGACCACGCCCTGCACATAGGCCTTCAGGCGCGGGTATTGCGTTGGATCGGCCAGGATAGCCCTTCCCGGCGCCTGCACCCAGCCGGAGTTATGAACGCCGGGAATGGGCGGCCGCTGAGGACCCAGCTTCGGATCGGGGTCCCAGCAGGAATCGAAGAGCACGAACATAGGGCGGATGTGATGCTTGCCGGCGATGGCAAGGAACTGATCCAAGCGATGCTGAAAGCCGGCGGAATCCTGCTCCCACAGCAGGTTATGCAGGAAGACGCGCATGGTGGTCATGCCCAGGCCTTCTGCCCAGCCGAACTCGCGATCGATCTCGGCTGGATCGAACGTGCCCGCCTGCCACATTTCCAGCTCGTTGACGGCGTCGGAGGGAAGGAAGTTTGCGCCCACGAGCCATGGCTGCTGCTGGTACCACTGGTTGGCCCGATCTTCAGTCCAGCGCTGCTGCTGACCGTGGAGCGGAGCGCAAAAGGCAAGAGCCACGACGATAATCAGGAAGAGGGTCAGATGCTGCATCCGCATCCATACCGAAGCTGTCTTCACCATGAGTTGTTCCCTTCTTCAACTTTCTGTGCGAAAAAGGCCGAATACTGTCCGAAAGCTATTTGCGATCGAGAGAAATCACGGTTACGCTGGCGTGACGAAAGGTGTGCGTCCACCCATCCGGTTGAACCACCTCGACACTGTCTACCGGCTTGACACGGTCAGGAGCCACCTCGTCATTGGCATCGGCGAGGTTCGGCGCGCTCAGCGTATGCACGGCAACCGCGTGGGCCGCGGTGAAGTCATGCAGGCGTATGTTGGTTGAAATATCTTTGTCCAGGCTGCGATTGACGCAGAAGAGCGTAAGTGTCTTTCCGTCCCGGCCCAGCGCCGCGACTACGTCCAGATAGGGAACGGAGGCAATCTCCGGTAGCCGTTTGACCCCCTGGGCCACGGAATAGGAGCCCGCATTGACGGTGACGGCAACGGGCTTTTCAATATCGGCGTTCGCATACAGTTTGAACACGTAATAGGAGGGGGTTCCGAAGACCTGGCTGCGCTTCTTCCAGATTCCGGCAAACTCCATGATTCCCGTCATGTCGGAGATGGGGACAATCTCCGAATTTCGCAGCATCATGTTCAGGAATCCGCCGGTGACGATCGCTCCGCCCGTGTTGGTGAAGCTGGGCGCTTCGGTGTGGCGGCCGATGAACAGCCATTCTGTAAATGCCAAATGGACTTTTCCGCTATAGCCGGGGGTGCTGTCAATCTGGCTCTGTGCCTGGCGCAGCCTGTTTCCCAACTCAACGGGCAAGGCGAATGCAGCCTCGGTCACGAACTCCGGAGTGGGATTCTTGAGCAGGACCTCGCTGGTTCCCACCACAAAGTGGGTGGAGAGATAGTCGAAGGTTCCCGGCGGGTTTGTAAGTTGGATGGCATTCCAACTATTGAAAACCTCCGGATCGGCGCCGGTTGCAATCAGCCGCGCGGTGGGATCGACGGCATGAATCGCTTTGCTGAACTCCGCGGTGCGGCCGGCGAGTTGGTCGCGAGTGGGATAGCCAAGATTCCAGTTGCCCCAGAGTTCATTGCCAAGTTCCCATAGCAGACCGGAGTGTGTGGACCAGTGATCGTCCACGTAACGAACCCACGCGGCTGCCTCTTCCGGCGTTCCGCTGCCGAGATTGAGAGCGACCTGAGGCTGTGCGCCAATCTGGCGGCAGAACTCGAGGAACTCATCGGTGCCGAAGCTGTTGTACTCCGGAATTCCCCAGGAGTTATTGATTGCATTGTTGCGCTTGTCGCGCGGGCCGACGCCATCGGTCCAGTGGTAAGACGAAGTGAAGTTGCCACCGAAGCGCACCAGCGGCGTGTTCATCTGCTTTGCCAGGGCCACGGCATCCGGATCGAGTCCGCCCTTTGCATCGGCAGGCATCAGAGAGAATTGATCCAGTTCAACGCGCTCGTCCCCGGCGAGCTGCACGACAAAGTCTGCCGGATCGAGCCGATGCAGTTTTCCGTCGGCAACCTGAAGCGTGAAGGTGTACTTTGTCCAAGCCGCATCCGCAACCTGAAGCTGCTGGGAGGCAAGCACTTCTTTCTGGTTCCTGACGCGCAGGGAGATGATGATACTTGTATCTCCGCTCAGGTGTTTGGCGTAGAAGCTGCCTGCATAATCCCGCGTGCGATGAATGGGAAGATAGACCTGCTGCTTGATGCCCGTCGGCTGGCCGGGAATGCCGAAGACGCGCAGCGATTGCCATGAGTTGGCTGCTTCGCCGAAATGGACCTCGTAGCGATTGCCCTGGCTGGCGTCGAGCGGCTCCCACGGCAAGGGCAATGCCAGATTACTCGCCTGGCGAAGTTCCGGGTTATCGTGAAGCATTTCGGCTATCCGTGCCGGGCTCCAGAGTCCCGCCTCCAGACTTGGATTCTGCAACAGTTCGGCCCAAAGCCCGTTGTAGGTTGAATCTCCGATCGGTTCCAGAAACGTGCCAAAGATGGTTCGCGGAATCTGTTGGCTGCCAGCCTCCGCCGCATTCACCTCGAGGGTAGCGGTGCTCGGAATGGACTTCTCGATTGTGACCTGCCCATACACGGTAGCCGCAAAGAACAAACCTAAGGAACCTCTGCGCAGGT
>PLGM01000013.1 GCA_003139795.1 Acidobacteriaceae bacterium
TTGATCATCACCGGATCGATGAAGTAGCCGGTCGCTGTAAGGCGGGCCGTCAATTCCTCGCAGGACTCGAACATCCGCATATCTCCTTTGCATTGCGCTGTTGGAGAATGCGTCAGAACCAAAACTCGGTCAAATCAACGCGCTTCGTTTATGTGATTTGGCTCGAATGCATCACGGATTTGACCGAATTGCAGATCGAATAGAAGATGCGTTTGCACTGAGGAAGCATCAGATCAGACTGCCTTACGTGAGACTCCAAGGATGTCCAGAGAGGAAAGAAGATATGACGATACTGGAACAGATCGAGCAGCGCTCTTCAGCTTTGAAAGTAAACGAGTTGGCAGAAATGCTACAGGTAACCCCACAACATATTTACCGAATGGCGTCGTCGGGGCTTATCCCATGCTTCCGAATCGAGGGCGCCATCCGCTTGGATCCCAAGGAAATTGTCAACTGGCTTAGAAGCAAACAGCCGCAGGCAGTTCGCACTCGACGGTTGCGTGCGGCCTGAACGGCTGGCTTTAGTTGGGAGTCACTTTTGACTCTGACCCAGCGCCGGCCGGATTTTGAAGAGCAGAGGCGGCCAGTCCTGCCATCGCACTCTTGTTGATGATTTCGTGCATTCCCTCACGGCCAACGTACTTGAGGTACACCATTGTTGACGCCAGATCGCTGTGTCCAAGCCATTCCTGGAGCGTGCGGATGCTGACCCCCTCCTCAAGGCTCGTCGTGGCAAAGGTGTGCCGAAATTTGTGAAGAAACCATTTGCCGCAGTATGGCCCCTCACCGCATTTGTTGCCGTACTTTGAATTACAACGTCCGCAATTGAGCCCCGACCGCCAGGCGATCCTCTTCAACTTGTTCTCAAGTTTTTTGTCAGGCCGTCCCTCGGAGGTCGGAAAGACGAGATCATTCCGGTTGAATCCCGTTTGGCGACCCTTGTACTCGCGTAATGCATCGAGGAGGGCGGCCGGAACCGGAATCTCCCGCTCCTCCTTGTCCTTCGGTTTGAAGCCAAGTTGCTTCTTTGCCGTGACTCGCACGCACTTTCGATTGAAATCGATATCGGACCAAGCGGTGTATCGAACCTCCTTGTCTCGCTCCCCGGTGAGTAGAAAGAACAGGTAGCGAATCCTCTCCCCGGCATTGCAGGCGCGAAAGAGCGCCTCCAGATCCTCCGGCTGGTACATTTCCCGCATATTGGTTACAAAGCTCGGCTTGTCCCGGCCATGCAGAAGCCCTGTGATGCCGTTTAGCTTCAACCATTGCTGCACGATTCCGATGCGGTTATAAACCGTGCGAGCTTCATTGCCGATCGAATAGAGATGACGCATGAACTCGAGGCAGTCCTTGCGATCAATGTCTTTCACATATTCTTTTTTGCAGGTGTCGCGGAAACGATAGAGCACGTTCCGATATTCTTCGTAGGTTTTGGGCTCCCGCTGCGGAGGTTCGACATCCTTCAGGTAGGCTTCGATCGCATCTTTGATGCACACCCCGTTTTCGGACGAAACGACTGAATGATTCAGCTGCGCCGGTTCTGAAGCTTCTTCCCTTCGACTGCGGTGCGGATAGTTTTGCCGAGGTGGAGCAGCCAGCAACTTCGGCTCCAGCAGAACTGGGAGCGTCGGATTGTCTTCAGGGGTGATAACGGTTGCCAGACGGGCGTGCAACAGCAGGTCCACTTTTTCCCGGATGTACGCTTCAATGCCCGTCAACAGAAGGTGTCCGGCGTCTGAGTCTGACGGAATATCGAGGCAGTTTCTGCCATCGTTCTCCGCGCGAACTGCCGGCACCGAAGGCTGAGAATGCGCAAGAATTCGAAATGAATCGAGCGTAATGCCAGTTTTGCGAGCTTCGAGTTCCAGCGATTTCAAGCGTGCCCGCTCGAGAACCTCGGCATGGTTTGGAATCGCTTCGCGCTGCCGGCGGCCCCCTTCGCGCCATTCGAGGTAGTAGACTCCCTCGGCATGAATCTCGATGCGGCCGCCGACGCGTACCCGATCACGCAGGCGGCCGTTGGCCTCACGCACGATGGGGCAGAGTTGCCAGCCTTTGCTGGTTCGGACCTTTTTGAGCACGTTGACCTGTGCTCCACGACGAGCGGAATCCACTGGACGCGGCATGAGCGGGATTGTCCATCCTTCTCAGATCTCGCGCAAAAAAGCGCGGCGAAGTGGACACCACAATGGACACCAAAACCGCTGTTTTGTGGACACCATGGTGGACACCATGGCGATAAATCGTTGATTTGAAAGGACTTGGTGCCGAAGAAGGGACTCGAACCCCCACACCCTTGCGAGTACGTGGACCTGAACCACGCGCGTCTGCCAATTCCGCCACTTCGGCACGGGAGACCGCTCAGGCAGGACGCACTGAGCAGGCAGCAACTTCGAGTCTCGCAAATGCGGTACCCTCTGTCAAATTCCGCTCGCTGATTTGACCATCCGAGAGCCCGCCAGTCCCGCCTGACTACTTCACATCTTCGATCTTCACATGCTCCGGCTTTGCAAAGAGTTTGGGGTCGAAATCCATCTGTCCATAACCGCTGTACCAAAAGATTTCGTTCTTTTCCCCGCGAGTCCAAGCCACCGCGAGCGGGCGCTCTGGAGCGCCGTACGTGAACAAAGCAACGGTTGAATCTCCAAATTGCAATTTGTAGAGGACTGTCTGCTTGGTTTGCAAAACCATGCCCTGTTGCGGAGTCGCTCCCTTGCTCTTGAAGAACTCCAGCTCAAACCCGAACTCCAACTCCGCGATTTGTTTGCCTTCCTCCTCGGGCAAATCGCGCGCCTCGCTGCCAAAAATCTGTAATCGGCAGTTGAATGTCGGGCCGGGATCGACCATGTGCTGGGCTGTCATCGTCGCCAGGTTGATCATCCAGGCGTCGGGTTCGTGGATGATCATCAGGCCGTGAATTCCTTGTTCAGCGTCCGGCTCTTCCTCGATGCGGCAGAACTGAGTTCCGGAGCGAAACATCGTCTTCGGCTTGGCGGCAAAGCTGTCCGCCGGCACATCGGGGCTTTGCAACTGGACCACCATCTTTGTCATCGTCTTTGGCGGCCGTTGGGCAAACAGGGCTGTGCTCAGTAGGCAGGCAAACAGGCAGCCGCGTCTCAACTCGCAGACTCACTTTCTTGGGCAAATGATGGACGCCGCAAGTATAGCGCTGTTCTCTCTGCACGAGTTGCAAAATATCCCGGAATTGTTTGCATGGGGGGAAGATTTGGCCCAGCCGGAAGGTCTTCGGGGCCGGTCCAAGATGTGGACCGGCCCGAAGATCGAAAATGCCTGAGGTGAATTCGCGCTGACCTTACACCAGCCCCGCGTCTACACCAACTTCGCGTCCAGCGTGATCTCCGTGTTATTGGCAAACAGCTTTGAGATCGGGCAGCCGGCCTTGGCGTCGGCAGCCGCCTTGTCGAAAGCCTCCTTGGTGGCGCCGGGAACGCTGGCCGTTGTGGTCAGCGCGATCTTCGTGAT
>PLGM01000170.1 GCA_003139795.1 Acidobacteriaceae bacterium
GTCGGATTGGCCTGGATGCGCACGGCCGGCTTTTGCCCTCCGCTGATGCTCACCAGGCCCACCCCGCTCAACTGCGATAGCTTGGGCGCAAGGCGCGTATCCACCATATCCTCAACCTGCGAAAGCGGTATGGAGTTGGATGTGATGGCCAGCGTCAGCACGGGAGCGTCGGCAGGATTTGTCTTGCTATAGATAGGCGGCGAGGGAAGGCTCGACGGCAAAAAACTCTGCGCGGCGTTAATCGAGGACTGAACCTCTTCTTCGGCGATGTCAATGTTCAGGCTGAGGGCGAATTGCAGCACAATCACAGACGACCCGCCGGAACTGGTCGAGGTCATCTGGCTCAGCCCCTGCAGTTGTCCGAACTGGCGTTCGAGGGGAGCGGTTACCGTCGTGGCCATCACGTCCGGGCTGGCGCCTGGATAGAAAGTCAACACCTGGATGGTGGGGTAATCGACCTCCGGCAAGGCGGAGACAGGCAACTGGGTATACGCAACGATGCCCACCAGCAGAATTGCAGCCATCAGCAGCGAGGTTGCAACAGGGCGCAGAATGAAAGGCCCGGAAGGATTCACGGAGTATTGCTCTCTGCAGGATTTGCCGGAGCCGCCTGCTTCGACACCACGATCTTGCTCCCGGCCTGCAACTTATCGAAGCTGCTGGTCGCCACAACCTCGCCGGGGTTGATCCCTTGCACAGCGGTCATCCCGCCGTCCGCAACCCCCGTCGTGATATTGCGCACACTCGCCACACCGTTCGCAATCAAATAAAGGAAAGCGACCGTTCCGTTGTGTTGAACTGAGGCGGTGGGTACCAGCGTTACGCCGTCGAGCGTATTCACCAGCAACCTGGTATTTACGAACTGGTTCGGGAAAAGAGCGCCTTTTTTGTTATCGAACAGGGCGCGCAGTTTGACCGTTCCCGTCGTAGTGTCTATCTGGTTGTTGATGGTGAACAGCTTGCCCGATGCTATCTTGGTGGTCTGGGCGCGATCCCACGCCTCCACGGGCAGCGTATGCAGCTTTCGCATCCGCGCCTGCACTTGTCCCAGGCTGTCCTCCGCCATGGTGAAAATCACGGTAGTGGGTTGCATCTGGGTGATAACTACCAGCACGGTGGTTCCGTCTGCCTGCACCACGTTTCCGGGGTCCACCAGCCGAAGACCTACCTGGCCGGCAATCGGCGCGGTAATGTGGCAGTAACTGAGCTGAACCTGGTCGTAATTCACGGTGCCTTGGTCATTTTTCACCGTGCCCTGGTCCTGTAACACGATCTTCTCCTGGTCATCCAGCAACTGCTTCTGGATCCCGTTTCGCGCCCACGCCGTGCGATAGCGGTCCAGGTCCATTCGGGCCTGTGCCAGAACATTGCTGTCGTGTTCCAGTGCGCCCTCGGCTTGCATCAGCTGTGCCTGGTAAGGCCGCGGATCGATGTCGATCAGGGCGTCCCCCTTTTTTACGAATTGCCCCTCGTTGTAATGCACCGAATTCAGGACTCCGCTTGCCTGCGCCATGATGGAGGCCGTGTAGACCGGAGTGACCGTCCCAATCGCATCCAGGTACACGCCAATGCTGCCCTTCGTGGCAGTGGCGACGGTGGTAGTGACGGTAGGCTTCACGGCAGCCAGCGCGCGCTTAGCAGCTGCGGCCTTGGCCTCGTTCCTATGAATGACAGCGAAAACGATCACAGCCAGGACAAGCAGAAGAAGCAGGCTTGTCCACAGAACCCAGCGCCTGCGATACCAGGGTGCCGGTGCAGACAATTGGCGCTCTCTGCCAATGTGCTGAACATCTGACTGCTCTCTATTTTCAGACACTTAGCACTCCGCACCCAGGCTTTCTCGGGGATTCTCTATGCAGAATCTCTCGAATCCGGCGCAATCGTATGGTCCGTTTTGCTCACGCACAACAGGTTTGAATAGTAGCCTGGCACGCCTTGTTGGGATCGGATGCAGGATGGGCGCGGCAGGTTGCCATCTCTTATCTTCCGCCATACAGCCCGCAAGGCTCTACCGCCCCTCCGTGTCCCGCCGGTACCCTATTTGCCCGCCTTCCAGGCCATTGCTCGAGGTTGAGCAATATGGAACAGAAATGCGCTTTAGATATAGGCTCTGATAGACGGAGGGAGATTGTTTGTAATCGCGATCAATCCAGGGGAAGCTTGCCCCGATGATTGCGTCCACTTCAAGAAAGCAACTCGGGACTGCGTTGCCGGTGCCAGGTTGCGAGGAATGCGTTGCTCTTATCCTTTCAAGCATTTCCTCCGTGGTGTTTGATCGCTTCGCCACAATACCCCGATCGATTCACATCCTAATTGGCTGTTTCCTGAGCATGAACCATCCGCACGGAGCAAACAGCCTGCTATGAGGTTATATGTTGACGACCGATAAGAACCATCCTACTTTCGACCTCGCCGCCTTTCTTGCGAATGCCGGCCTTGGCCGAAAAATCGTTGAATTAAAGCCCAAGGAGACCTTCTTTACGCAGGGAGATCCCGCGGACTCAGTTTTCTATCTTCAGAGGGGCCGGGCAAAGCTCACTGTCGTATCGCAGAACGGCAAGGAGGCCACCATCACGCTGCTCTCCGTCGGCGACTTTGTTGGGGAGGAATCGCTCGCGGCAATCGGTGGGTTGCGTATGGCGACGGCCACTGCCGTGAATGTCTGCATTGCGCTCAAAATTGGGAGACAGGAGATGGTTCGCGTGATGCATGATGAACATGCCTTTGCCGACAATTTCCTGAAGTTCTTGCTGGCGCGCAGCATGCGAACCCAGGCCGATCTTGTCGATCAGCTTTTCAACTCCAGCGAAAAACGTTTGGCGAGGATTCTCCTGTTGATGGCGGAATTCGGCAAGCCCGGCGACCCGGAGACTTTCATTCCTCCTATTACCCAGGAAACTCTGGCCGATATGATCGGCACCACCCGTTCCCGCGTCAGCTTCTTCATGAATCGCTTTCGCAAGCTTGGGTTTATCGATTACAACGGCCGCATCCAGGTGCATAAGTCGCTGCTCAATGTGGTGCTCCTCGATCAATTGCCGCACCGCAACTCTCAGAAGCCGGTCATTATGGCCGCTGAGCATGCTGACCCGCGTTGACCGTCAATAACCCATACGGCCAAACCAAATTTGGCCGGTAAAACGATCGGCATTGACGATAGCGCCTCTGGCTATTGACCCATACTGTCTAAATTCGAGACCAGCCGGGATCTGTCACGTTCGCAGGCGCCCGCTGCGATGAGCTCAGCGAGCGGCCGAGATTTGTTTATGCCTCCAGGATGCGGCTGCGCCGTGGTTCGAGCTGGGCCTTCCGTTGCTCCAGCGCAGCTTCTGCTTCAATGCGGGGGGCTAGGTCTCTGACCGCATAATTTTGTACAAAAACTGGGTGCCCCACCCTCGGCGCGTCTTTGTTCTTGCGCCTAGGGTGGGAGGCCGCGACACTCAATCACACGTACGAAATCACACCGTCAGAGACCTAGCACCGTAACTGCATGATTTGGAAATGTCGATCAGAACAGAATGGGTGCCCCAGGTCTCGATTTTGAGACCTGGGAAGTACGAATTCACGTGGTCGTGGTACTAGCCGAACTGCTAGTTCATTAAATGGGCGTGGCCCTGGACTATCGAACCCGAACAATAAACCGCCCAGGGCTCCTGTCAGCGTTGCCTTGATCAGTTTGGAATTAGGTCGCATAGTGTCTTGCCTCTCAACCAGGATTTCAATTATGTTTCTCGCGCGCCGTGAAAGCGCAACTTCGCTCATTGGTTTGGAATCGGTGAGATCTCAGGTGTTCAGGTTGTGGGCCGGTAAGATCAGCGGCATTGGCAACGGAATTGGCTCACGATACCGTTGCCTCGCCTGCTAGCATCACTGAATCGCGAACTCGTGAAAGAACGCTCTCAGGCAACGTTGGAGTTGCCGAAACATGTTGCACCACCCAGCCGGACAGGATGTTGGCCAAGTCCAAGCTAAGCTCTGGCTTCCAGCCCTGCATGATGCCAAACAAAAGCCCGGCGGCAAATGAGTCTCCGGCGCCAACCGGACGCACCAGGCTCTGGTCCAACGTTGAGTCCGGAAGTCTGAAGAGCTTTCCTTCGCTGGCCAGCAGAGCACCTTTGGATCCTCGAGTGATAGCGACAGCGGCCAACGAGAACTCAACTCGGAGCCGCTCCATGAATAGACAGATCCGCTCTTCCGGATCGCGCGATTCTAGGTCGAACCCGAGTAGCGAACCAACCTCTTCGAGTTCCAGATCATTCATTTTCACGAGGGTCGCCAGTTTGGGGCTATTTGCAATGATCTCATTGGTGTAGCCCGCCACACCATTGGTAGTGTTTCGACGGAGGTTTACGTCGTACAATCGGTGGCCCTTCACGCGTGAAACGAAATCCCGGATGCTCTCTCGTGATACTTCTGAGCGCTGCGCCAGGCTGCCGAAAATGACGGCGTCGCTGCGCCGGGCAAGTTCGCCAGCGGCGTCGCTCAACCGGATATAGTCCCATGCGACATCGGGTTGAATCTCGAAGCCGGCTCCACCCTCGCTCTCAAAGACCAATGCCGATCCGGTGGCCTGGTCCACTTCCGCAAGATATTCTGTCGACATCCCGGCGGCAGCCACCATGGAACGGATATGGCGGCCCCATGGGTCATGGCCGACGGCGCTTAAGAATACCGCCTCCCCCATCGAGAGTGCGGTCAACAGCTGATGAAGGTGAAAAACTACATTGAATGGCGCGCCCCCCAAAGTAGCTTCCCCACTTTCGAAGACATCCATGAGGACTTCGCCGATTCCCACAACACATTGCTTTGAAGACATTGCATGACTCCGTGGATTCTTCGCAAAGCAGGCGCCGTAAACGCGCCATGGCGGATTTCCAATTTCTTGACGTCGAAGTCCGCTCATCGGGTTTGGAAGAGATGACCTGAACATCTATCCGTGCAGTCCATTTACTCAGGTCGTAAGCCGGTTAGCTGAGATGGGCGACATTTGCCACACGGATAGGCTCACGGTGTTCGCTGTCTTGCCTATCCATTGCAGACGCATATTCCGCGATTTGTCGCCGAACGGATAAAAGCGCTTGGTGCAAGCTGCGTGCTGGTTGGCAAACACTTCGATTGTCGAACCGGACGGAACGGTCCTGATACGCACGGCAGATATTCCTCATTGAGGAGACGCAGCGCTGCTGGAGTTGATGATGATCATGTTAACGACGGTGGAGTGCGTAGTTCGTAGAGTTCCTCTACATCCAGAGCACTGCGTCATTGGGCGAGAAGGTCGCTTGGGCGATTGATCGGAACTGCAATCCTTATCCAGCGCGGTTCGGGTTCCTGGCCACCGAGTAAGCTTTGGGATCAATCGTCTTATGAATGAACTTCGATCCTTACCAGAATCGATAAGCCATCCTCACAAAATAATTCGCCAGACTTGTCGCGAAAAGAGCATCGTATTGCCACCATTTGTAGGGGGCGCATAAAGATCCACCAAACCAGTCACGGATTGGGGCTGTAGCGTCATTCGGCACTTGTCGGAAGGATTGAAGTCGATCATCTCCGAGACCGAGGGACCGAGGGCGGCTTTTCGAGAGAATAATTGCGGAACGAGAGCGCGATACCGGCCATCTCGCGATGGAACTTCTCGTCTGCATCGGGTGTGCGGCTGGCGATGATCTCCACCCGCGCGCTGGCGTCGGATGCTCCACGCGCACATACAGGCTGCGCCGGCGGATCGGATCGCCCAACCTGCGTTCCTCGTTGCTGATCAGCACGACGAAAGGAATACTCTTCGGCTCGACCGTGCCGAATTCAGGAATCGACAACTGCCAGGCCGAAAGGATTTCGAGCAGCATCGCCTACAACCCTTCGGTTAACAGCCGGTTCATTAAGCATGGAACCATCATGTTATCAATGGAGTAGAGAGGAGCAGAGAGGAGGATTCGGAGTCGTTACGGCGCGCAATTCGGCGAAGAATTCGGCGAAGTTTGCGCTTGAGTTGAGCATCCGGGCGCAGGCCGAATGCTCATCTGGCACAACCGCTTCTGGAAACCTGGTCGTGGACAGAACGGACGCCTGAATTGATCATCGCACCTCCGGCATTGAGCTGGGATGGGAAGGCTGGCCCTCTGATTTTGAGGAGCCCTGGCCAACTTCGCCATCCGCCCCGCACTCAAACCCGGGACATCTGACGTGACAGAGATAAGGGTCAAACAGTCGGACTCTAGGATCGCGTTCCTCGCGGCCCACCCGAAGATTCTTCTCAAGCGCTCTAACGACCTGAGCTCACGCTTCAAGTGCACGAATTGTAGCAACTCAAAACGCGAGAAAGTGTAACAGAAGCGTTACACGGGGGCGGGGAGACCTGCACTCGAAGCCAATCGCCGAGGGCTGGGCTTTGTACGGCGGAGACCATCCCTGCTGTACAGAGGCCGCTCTTGGTGCTAGCAAGGCCCGCGAGATCCAGATCGGATGTCTGGGCCATCTTTTCCGACAAATACGGCGTGTGGTTCCACGAAATAAAGCACACTTGGTATGAAACGAGCCCCGATGCGGTGCTGCCGGAGTTTGCGCGCTGACTTTCCGATTTCGACGAGAAAATGCGGGACTGTGATCTCATTCATTTCTGTCCCAACGCAGGCGGTCCGCGGATACATCGGCTCTATCGCAGACTCCGTCGAAACTCAGCTCCCCGGAACGATTTTCACCCCAATGGGTGGGCCAAAGTCCCATGCGGTAACTCGTAAGCGAATCCCGGTGGAAAGACAGGATCACGACCACGCCCTTTATGGACATCGCCTGATGGACTGTTCGAAGAGTTGCAACTGGCTGACGGAGCAGCTCGGTGGCTTGCCGCTCGTGTCGTATCCTTTTGATTTGGAGGCACTTCCGACCAACGGCATATGTATAAGCCCCGGAGCAAAAAAATAGGCCGATCATCGCTGACGAATCGGGACCTTCGCCTGGAACTGTGCCAGACGGCCGCCGAGCGTTGCAGCTAAACGCGTCTTCCCTTGCTGGGTGGCCAGGTCGGTTGCGCGTTGCTCCAATTCGACAGCCTTGTCGAACTCACCAGCTTCGGCATAGGCCGCGGCAAGAGTGCCCAGCAACTCCGGTTCGTGTCCTGAGGTAAGTTGCACGGCGCGCTCGGCCAGAGGGATGGCCTCGCTTCCGTTCCGAAGCGCGGCGTCTGCTGAAGTTGCCAGAAGCCACGCGGTGTCGTTCAGCACCTGGAGATTGTCCGGGTCTTTGCGCAGCGCCTGCCGCCAGTGCGCGAGCCCCTCCACTCCCTGGCCTTTCATCACCAGCGCCATCCCCAGATAGGAATGCGCTTCAACCATGTTGGGCGATATCTGCAACGCCCGCTCGAAATGCGGAATCGCCTCATCAACCTGTCCTTTTTCCGCCAGACCGGCCCCCAGGTCATTGTGCATTTCCGCCGTTTCCAGACCGAGGTCCAGCGCCTTCTTCAAATGTGGAATCGCCTCATCCACATTGTCCTTCGACAACAATGCATGGCCCAGATTGCCCTCCGCACCCGCGAAGGCCGGGTCCAATTCGACCGCTTTGCTGAAATCCGCGATCGCCTCGTCTAACTTGGCTTGCCTGGCCAGCGCCACGCCCTGGTTGTTGTAGGCATCTGCGTACTTGGGATCGCTCTCGATCGCCCGGCGATATTCACCTACGGCCTCCTCGAGGCGGTTTTCCGATGCCAGAGCGAAGCCGAGATTGTTGTGCGCCTCCGCGTAATCCGGATTGATTGTCAGCGCCCCCTGAAACTGCTCGATGGCCTCGGGCAGATGCCCTTGTTCCGTCAGGGTGCGGCCCAGATTGCTGTGCGCTTCGGCATACCCGGGATTAGCCTCAATCGCTTGACGGTAATGTTCGACGGCTTCATTGGTATGACCGGCAGCGTCAAGTGCCATGGCCAGATTGTTGTGCGCCTCCGGATAGTGGGGCTTGTCTAAGATCGCTTTGCGGTATTCGGCAATTGCATCCTGTGTCTTGCCGGCTCGCGCCAGGGTCTGGCCAAAGCTGTTGTGGGCGCGCGCATCGCCGGGACTCATCGCAATCGCTTTGGCCCACTCGGGAATGGCAGCCTCGTACTGGCCTTTCTTCGCCAGGTCTGCAGCCACGTCGAACTGCTTGTAGAAGTCCACAGCCGGCGTTTCGATGTGTTCGATGCCGCTTGGCGCCATGTTGACGAACTCGGGGATGTTCACCGCCCGATTGGCGGCGGTCGAGTTCTCGATCAAAATCGCAGGCGTGTCATTCCCCTCCCCATCGATGTGCGTCAGAAACATCTGCGTATATGGCGACCGGCTCTTCGAGGAAAACACCAGCCACCGCCCGTTGGGAGAAAAGCTATGCCATGAGTTCATCAGCGGCGTATTGCAGTTCATCCGCCGCGCCGTTCCACCCGCCGCCGGAACAATATACAGCTTGCTGTCCGGCCGCATGAGTTGCCCGTTGTGCGCCTCCACAAAAACAATCCACTTGCCGTCCGGTGAGATCTTCGCAAAACTGTTGCTCATGCCGTTTTGCGAGGCGCCGGCAATGGGTTTAGCGCTGCCCCCTTTGCCGTCGTTGAAGGGAATGCGGTAAAGGTCGTACTGAATCGGGACTTCGGCTGGGTCGTTGGCGTAGGCGGCCATTTTTCCGTCCGCGGGGTATGGATCTTTCGCCTCCGCGCGCGCAAACACCAGGTACTTGCCGTCGGGGCTCCAGACGGCGTTCGACTGCACATAGCGCGGATCGTCGGCGCCAGGCAGCGGTTGCAGCTTTTTCTCCTCCCGGTCATACCACGCCACAATCCCCCGCGTCGGATAGAACACCTGCAGGAACCGGTAGTCCTTGAAGTTCGACACATAGTAGAATTGTGAGCTCTTCGTCCCCGGCGGCCGGATCGTCGTCACCACATACCGCCCGTCCGGCGAAACCTGCGACATGAACCCCACGCGCACCGGGCTGCCAATTTCAGTCGGGAACGACGACCACGAAACCATATCCTCATTGCGAATGGTCATCTTCTGCGCAATGGGCACCATAGCATACAGCCCCTTGTCGTTCTGCGGCCCATCCATGTCCAGCCCCAGCGTCTTGCCGTTCGCGGCAAACGAGTGGCAATTCGCGCAGGTGTGCAGATCGGTCATCACTACATGGCTGCAGGTGTCCGCCACGTTGCGCATCCGCCACGCAATTAACGGAACCGCAGTCGCAGCTAGCGGCTTGATGAACCCCTTCTCCGTCTCTGAAGGCATCAGCGGCACATCGCGGTAGAAGATCGGCGCCCCCACCGGGTCCGCCGACACGTGAAGCTCCATGCTTCCCCGCGAAACCGGCGCGCTCAGATTCCCCACCGCAAACCCCCGGATGGTAATCGTAGCCGCGTCCGCGCCCGCCTGCTTCTTGATCGCGGCCCAGGTTGCCGCATCGGGCGTCCATGTGTGTGCGGCGGCCTGCTCCGGCGTCAGCGCGGGCGGTTTGTTTGTGTTCGAAACGCAGCGAGGATCGATCTCGCCGATGCGCATCCGCTCGCCCTTCGCCGACGCATGAACCCCAGCCGAACCATTCGCAAAGGAAACGTCAATCAGCCAGGAGTCTGCGTTCGGGGCAGGGTCGCGCCAGAAAAAAGTGGGAGCTGCCATGTCGGGCGGAAACACCGACCCGTCGTTCGGATAGTCGATCACGATGCGGTCGGGCTCATTAACTGCCCACGCTGCGGCCCTGCCCAGTCCGACCAAAAGAGCGGCCCCGAGAAGACACCCCCCCACTATGGATACAGTAGAGGCCGATACGGAACGACCCGGCGCAGAAGAACCAGACGCACCACTGCCCTGCGAGGCACAACCTACCGATCGCAGCCCTTGGCCGCACCCGTGATTCGTGTTCATCCCATCTGCTCCCGACCTCTATTTGTCGACAACCCTGAGCCGCATCGAGCAGGTCGGTTTTGGCGTACCCATCGCTTCACTCATGGGCCCTGGCGGGCCCCTATCAATTCCAAATTACAGCGGTTCAACAATTGCTGTACACCGGAACCAATGCCGCCGAGTGGCTCTTTCATCAAGAAAAAGCCACCTTGCAAGGTGGAGGCAATGGCAAGTGAATTGGAGAACCGCTCTAAACCAGGATTTCCATTCTTGCTTCCCGGGCTTCGCCAGTATACGCCGAGAGCGGAAGATTCCGGGGAGTGATTGTGCCGTTCTCGGGCAAGGTCCGTAACCGGCTCAGATCGCAGAACAGTACCAACTTCGAGTAGTGCTTCGGGACGTCAGTCCCGCAGATTCTCCCGCTCTAGATGGCGTTCGCGCATCTATCACGCAAACGCTTGCACAGGTCCATACACCATGACAAGCGATGCGATTCGACCTGCAATGCAATCAAGAACCCCGTTTTCAGAGCGAATGGGCATGCATCCCGAGTTCGCAACCGGCTTTCTTGGTTCTTACCCTTACATAGATGCCCAACACAAGTTGCCCAATTTCTCTCTGAAACGCTAAATTGTGACCTGTCAAACTCGGCGAGAATTGAGCAATCTTGAACAGGTTTTCAAATGATCGCCTGCTATTTTTCATCGTGGGTTCCGGCTTTCCAGCCAGTTGCGCCGAGAACGAGCAGAGCATTGAACACCATGTCACCACAGTTGGACGTGGAGGTTGAGATGTGCAAATACAGGTCAATACGAGCGAATCAGGGCTTAAATAGGAGATTCCAGCGGTAATGTACTGCGATCTGAGCAGGTTACGGACCTTGCCCAAGGACGGCACAACCATTCCCCCCTGAATCTTCCCCTCTCGTCTGGCGGTGCGTGCCGAGTGCAATCTCTCTCGGTTACGTACACGAACAAAACCTTGACAGCAATCACCCTGCTCACTATATTTGTGTCCAACTCAAACCGTGGTCGTACACGGTGCATGGCATCCGCACGCCGCGACGTCAAATTTTGGGTAGGGCCAGGGAGTGCCGCAAGGCTGGAGGGATAAGGAAATGAGAACAGCGAGATTGATGAGATGGAGCCGCATGTCGCTGGTGTGGCTTATGTTGGTGCTTTGCGCGATTGTGGCCAGGGCGCAAGTCGACACAGGCACAATTCTGGGTACGGTCTCGGACATTTCCGGCGCCGTGATTCCCGGAGCAACCGTGACAATCATCGAGCAGGCGACGTCTGCGCGGACGACGGTCAAGTCCAGTGCAGACGGGAGATATATCTTTACGCCGCTCAAGATCGGCAGTTACAGCGTTGAGGCAGGATTCACCGGGTTTAAGAAGACCACGATTCAGGGCGTGCATCTGGACATTCAGCAGCAGGCTTTGGTGAACGTTGTGCTACAGCCCGGTACAGTCACACAAGACGTGGAAGTGACAGAAGCACCGGAGCTGCTCCAGACCCAGAACGCGTCTGTGGGCCAGGTGATCGAAGAGAAAACAATTGAAGATCTGCCGCTGAACGGACGCGACTACACCATGTTGGTGTTGTTGACGCCCGGTGTCACCATACCTCAGCAGGGGGCTCGCGCCAGCAACCAGTTTGTGGCCAACGGCGCACGCGTGGCGCAGAACGATTATCTGCTCGATGGCATCGACAATAACAGCAACAGTGTCGATTACCTGGATGGCAAAGCCGATGTGGTAAAGCCTCCGGTGGATGCGATTGCAGAGTTCAAGATGATGACGAGTGACTTTCCTGCGGAGTTTGGCCGCGCAGGCGGAGCGATCGTCAACGCGACTCTGAAATCGGGCTCGAACAAACTGCACGGTTCGGTATGGGAGTTCTTCCGCAACGATGCGCTGGATGCCTACAACGATTATTTCACGCCCAATGCAACGCAAAGCGCCAAGCCTGAACTCCGGCAAAACCAGTTCGGCGGCACCGTGGGCTGGCGCATCTGGAAGGATAAAACCTTCTGGTTTGCCGACTATGAAGGAACGAAAATTCTGAATGGTTCGAATTACTCCGGCTTGACAGTGCCCACGGCCGCGGAGAACAGCAGCGGATTTACAAACCTCCAGGATTTGCTAGGCGTTAACGGAACATTCAATCGCACCGATCTGCTGGGGCGGTCGTTCGAAAATGGTCAGATTTTCGATCCGGCAACGACTCGCTCCGTAACGAAGGGCGTAGTTGATCCAGTGACCGGCTTGGCAGCTACCGGGACCGGCTACGTTCGTGAGGCATTTGCAAACAACCAGATTCCAGCGGGGCGCCTGGACGCAAATGCTATCAAGCTGCTGCAGCTTTTCCCAGCCCCAACCGTTTCCGGCGTGGTGAGTAACTACAACACAGTCAAGGTCGACAGCAACAACACAAACACGGCCGACATCCGCATCGATCAGCACTTCCGCGAGCAGGATTAAGCGTTTTTCCACTATGACTACATCAGCAGCCTCCGGGTCGTGCCTCCTCCTTTTGAAGGCGTAGCCGACGGCGGGGGATACTCCGCGGGGACCGAGATCTATAACGTACGCGGTTTCGCTCTAGGCTATACGCATACGTTTACGCCTACTTTGGTGAACGAAGCCCGCTTGGGTTACACGCGCGGCCACGACACCCGCAACCCATCTGGCGACAGTACCATGGGGATTCCAACGCAGTTCGGAATCACCGGCATCCCGCAGTTACCCCTCAATGGCGGTCTGCCCTACCTGGGAATTGGGACGCTGAGCGGTCTGGGCGGAGCGGGGTGGCTGCCTGGCAATCGCTTCAGCGACACGGAACAGATGACGGAGAACCTGACGAAGGTCTACAAGAAACATACCTTCAAGGCCGGCGGGGAATTTCAGTACATTTACTTCCCGTGGCTCGCTCCGCCTGCCTCCAAGGGGAACTTCTATTTCGACGGCAATTACACCTCGATTCCCACTCAGGGGGACGGCCTGACCGGGAGGGCGCAATTCCTGATAAGTCCTGAGAATGCTACCGTTCCCAACGGCGTAAACCTTTCAGGAGGCATGGACCAGTTCTACGCCTCGAACTTCGGTACGGTACACGCGAACCGTAACTACTTCGGTACGTATTTCCAGGACGATTGGGCCATCACCCCGAAACTTACGCTGAATCTGGGTGTGCGCTGGGAGCATTTTGGGCTGACCGGAGAAACCGGCGGAGCGCAAGCGAACTTTGTGCAGCCGTCTCTCACGACCAACGCCGGCGCGGAACTCGTCATTCCAGCCAGCCAGACAAACACTCCGGTTTCGTCCAGCTTTACCAGTACGCTGGCAGAAGACGGCATAGCGCTCGTCTACACAAATAAATACGGAAAGGGGTTGGGCGTCATCCAGAAGTTCAATTTCGCGCCGCGTCTTGGATTCGCCTTTTCGCTCACGCCGAAGTGGGTTGTTCGTGGCGGCTATGGAATCTTCTACGGTGCCTTTGAAAACCGTGGCGGGTACCCCAGCCTGGGTTATAACTATCCATTCCAGTATGAGATCGGCCTGACCGACTCGTCGAATGGCGGCATATCGACAGTCACCCCGGTCATATACCCCAACGGAACGACAGGCACCCTAGAGGAGGGAATGTCCGGAGACCCCCTCACTCCCTCGACGATTAGTGCGAGCGGCTTGACATTCCGCGGGATTCAGCTCAATTACCAGACTCCGTACACGCAAGGCTACAACCTTACCGTGCAGTATCAGCTGACCCAACACGATTCCCTCGAGGCCGGATATGTAGGCTCGCAGGTCCGCCATCTCGAAGCCTCCACGAGTGAGAATGACGTCTTCGAGGAACTGCCACCTGGAACACCATACACCGGTTATGTTTCCTCCCCTGGGGCGACACCGCAGAACTTCATTCCTTTCCCCCATTGGGGCGCGGGGTCGCCTTACTTCGGAACGATCGGCGACAGCAGCTACAACTCACTGCAGACCAAATGGACACACCGCGCGTCTAAGGGCCTGGACGTTCTGCTGGGTTACACCGTTGCCCAGGTTGTTAGCGACGCAGGCGATTCGCTCAGCAACGGTGGTGCCGGCGGATATCGGGCTGCGGGCTTCGTCCCGATCTCGAATGATAAGGGGCTTGCCTCGTTCAACATCAAGAACCAGTTTGTTGGCAGCGGAACCTACGCTCTTCCCGTTGGTAAAGGCAAGGAATTCCTGGGCAATTTGAACACTGCAGAGCAGACAATCCTGGGTGGATGGAGCGTCAATGCTATTCTCACCTTCGACAGCGGCCAACCGGACAATATCAGCAGCAACATCAGCACGGGCTCGGGTATTGGAGCTAATGCGGTTGTGGTTCCCGGGGTGAACAAATACCGGAAAACACTTGCCAGCTACTTCAATCCCGCTGCATTCACCAATCCCCCAGTGGTCACGAGCGTCGGAGAGACCAGTTTGGCCCCTCTTGGAGGGGCGCCTGACCAGGTGAACGGACCCGGTTATAAGGACTTCGACTTCTCGCTCTTCAAGAGCTTCCAGGTTACAGAAGGAAGCCATGCAGACTTTCGCGCCGAGGCATTCAACCTGACCAACACTCCAAGCTTCAACTTACCAGGCAACTTGAATTACCAGGGAAACAATCCGAACTTCGGGCAGATTACCTCTACGCGCAGCACCGCTCGTGTGTTGCAGTTTGCTCTCAAGTACTACTGGTAGAACCAAGTAAGTTGGCCCGGGCGATCGAAGGAGATCGCCCGGGCCATTGCTTTTGTGGACGAATGGAGCGCGGTCGTGCGAAGCTTTTGAACGGTGGCAAAGTGCGCGGCGCATTGCGCTGCAGTGATCTTGCTGTATTGGGGTAAGTAGAAAGATTTTTGTGGCCAGAAGTGCAAAATTCGTAGCGCTTGCAGCGATGCTGTGGCTGTTGTTTCAGAACAGCGCGGGGAATGCGCTCGCGCAAGCTCCTCCATCCACAAAGAACCTAGTGCCAGAGGAGAGGGCATTGCTGAAGGCGGTGGAGCGAGAGCCCGGAAACGTTCAGTTGGTGGGTTCGCTTGGCGAGTATTATCTGCACAAGGAGAAGTGGAGGGAAAGCGCGCGTTGGCTTTCGAAGGCTTATGCGCTTTCTGCCGGCAGTGAATCGATCGGGTACGATCTGGCATTTGCGTACATGCAAGCCGGCGAACTGCAAAGCGCAAAGCGGCAAATTGAACAGATGTTGGGGCGAACAGACAGCTCCAGGCTGCATAACTTGCTGGGAGAGGTCGAGGACCGGCGCGCGAATGTTCTGGATGCCGCAAGAGAGTACCATCGCGCCGCGGAGATCGATCCATCGGAATCGAATATCTTCGACTTAGCGACATTCCTCTTGCAGCATAAGAAGTATGTGGGGTTTGTCGACGAGTCGATTAAGTTCTTTCGCTACGGAGTATCGCAGTTCCCCCGGTCCTCGCAAATGATGGTGGGCTTGGGAGTTGCGCTCTATGCGTCGGAACAATACGACGAGGCGGTGCGAGTGCTGTGCGCGGCTGTGGATTTGGATCCGACAGACCGGCGGCCTATGGAGTTTCTTGGGAAGGCACGCAAAGTTTCTCCTGAATTGGCAGAAGAGGTTGATCGGCGATTGCAGGACTTCGTTGAGCGGTATCCGGAGAATGCCGCGGCAAACTACTACTATGCGTTCAGCCTTTGGGAGCGGAGCGGCGGCGAGGAGGGCAAGAATCCGGACAAGATCGAGGGATTACTGCGAAAAGCTGTAGCGCAATCTCCTGGATGGTATGAGCCCCACTATCAACTCGGCGTACTTTACGAAAGTGAGAAACGATATCCGGAAGCAATCCGCGAAATGCAAAAGACTATAAAGATCGAGCCGGAGTTTTCGCCGGCGCACTTCCGGCTTGCGGTGCTCTACAACCGGACCGGAGACAAGTCGAGGGCTACGCAGGAGTCCGCTGTAGTCCAACGGATCAAGAACAGAGACAGGATAGACGAAACAGGCGGGGATGTTGGAAAGTGAGGCGTATGCTACTAGCCGGAGCTAGTCGTATCCTCGGGTTCGGCAACATAGCTGGAAAACAGAGCAAGGTTGCTCCGCAGGATGATGTGGGGAGCAAGGCGCGTAACCGGATCGGGCGTCACTCCGTTGAGGAGGTAGCGCAACAGAAGTTCGAGCGCGGTCTTACCCTGGGTGAAGGGCCGTTGATAAAGAGTCGCAAGAATCTTTCCTGATTCGATATAGGGAACGAGTTCAGGGAAAAGGTCCGTCGCGATAACTTGGACCTCACCGAGGAGGTGTTTCTCTTCGAGTGCGCGGAGTACGGGGATGCTGTTGGCGGTACTCACGTAGATTCCCAGCGGATAGGGCTTGCGAGAAAGCAGCGCGGCCGCCTGGCGATATGCCACCTTGGGTTGCTCGTGAGACTCGATGGCTGGGAGGAGAGAGAGATGCGGAGCAAAGACCGCAAGGTTTGCCGCAAAGCCGCGCAACTTCTCGGCGTGGTCCAGCGTGGTCAACTCTCCGGTGATGGTCGCAAGGTGGCCGGTCTTCTGGATGGTCCGGGAAAAGAGTTCTGCAGCAATGGCGCCGCTTGCATACGCATCCGCGGTCACGGAGGCCAGGCGCTCACTGCGCGGAACATCGCTGGCAACGCAGACAATCGCAACGCCCCGGCGCGCCAAGGCTCTAAGCGTAGGACCAATGTGTTCGGGATTGCCGGGCGCAATGAGAATGCCATTGAACTTTTCACCGGCATCCGCCGCGAACAGTTCCACGTCGCCTTCATCGAGCCTGGGAAATGTCCGGAAGACGAGTTCGACATTGACGCCCGACGAAGCGGAAGCGGCGGCGCGAACGCCGGAGCGCAGCGGATCGAAGAAGGATGCGATGTCGCGAGGGAAGTAAATGCCAATGCGCAGCCTGCGGTTGAGCTTGAGGGAACGCGCGGCAAGATTGGGCCGGTATCCGAGCTGCTCGGCCTTCTTCAAAACGCGGGCTCGTGTGGTGGGGCTGACGTCGGAGCGGCCGTGTAAAGCGCGGTCAACGGTGCCAATTGAGATGCCCAGAACCTGAGCGATGTCTTTAATGCTGGGAGGCTTCATATGGATCTGCTCGAAAACTCGATTCTACCGTATTTTAGCGGTCCATCTTGGGGCCCCGTTAACACTATCGGGGCGACGGAGACAGGACCCACCTTTTTTCGAGTTCTAGGACCGAGGAGTGACAAATAACGGATGCCCGTGAGCGATGAGCGGCAACGAGATCGGCAAATGGACCCATCCCTTCGAGGTATGACGAGATGATGATAAACGCGCTGACTGAAATCAACGTCCGGTCATGCACGGTAAAAGACGTTGCCAGGCTGGCAGCGGTTTCGACAGCGACGGTATCGCGTGTCGTGAATGGCGCTTGCAATGTGTCCTGCGAGACAAGAACAAAGGTCTTGACAGCTATTTCAAGATTGCAGTATTGCCGCAACGCGTACGCGGCCGAATTGGGAAAAGCAGGCGGCGGTATTCCGAAGAAACCTGCAATTCATGCGCCCGCCTTCGCCCGGCACGAGGCCAAAGCTGATTTCTGATCAAGGAACCCGATGCGCAGGATATTCGCAGGAAGAAAGGACGATTGCATTTGCTGGACGATCAGAACTCATGATTGAAGGGGGCCGGTCGCCAATCTGAGCCTGGATCGAGAGATGATGAGAAGGGGACCGTCCAATGGTGTCAATAGACCCCAGAGCGGCGAAGAACTGGATGATTGTCCCCGCACCGCAGTTGCGGTTCCAATCCGTGCCATTGCATGAGTAGCGAACAGCAATTCTGAAAGGAGAAAAGTTGCAACTCGTTCGGTGGATGCAAAAGCACGTGGAAAAGTGATGATCAGCTATTGACAGGCCGCAGAAATAGCGTGTACGTTAACGATTGTCGGCAACGTCATCATTCGCAGCTTCGTGGAATAATGGAAAAATTGGCCATCCCTGCCGTCGACGAAATCTTGCAAGCATTGAGGTTCAAGCCTGATGAACGAAACGCGTGAATCCGAGCCGGTCCGATGCTGGGAGCAGCAGGTTGTCATTCCGACGTATCCGGTGCAGGAAGCGGACCATAACCCGATGTTTCTTGAAAAGCGGGTCTACCAAGGAAGCAGCGGGAAGGTATATCCGAATCCGTTCACCGATCGAGTGGCCCTAGAAAAGGTGGATGCAAAGTATCGGGCAATCATACTGGAAAACGAGTACTTACAGCTGATGATACTTCCCGAAATTGGCGGGCGAATCCATGCCGGCCTGGATAAGACCAACCAATACGACGTTTTCTACCGGCAGCATGTCATCAAGCCGGCGCTGGTGGGGCTGTTGGGGCCATGGATTTCTGGAGGGGTTGAATTCAACTGGCCGCAGCACCACCGCCCGTCCACATATATGCCTGTTCACGCAACGATCGAAGAGCATCCCGACGGTAGCTTCACCGTATGGCTCAGCGAGCACGATCCGATGCTGCGGATGAAAGGCATGGTGGGCATCAGTCTTTCGCCCGGAAAGGCGATTGTTGAGGCCAAAGTTAGATTGTTCAACCGGACGCCTCTGCCACAAACCTTTCTGTGGTGGGCAAATGTTGCGGTGCGTGTTCACGATGATTACCAGGCTTTCTTTCCGCCTGATGTGACCTTTGTCGCCGATCACGCCAAGCGCGCTATCTCATCCTTTCCGATTGCCCGCAATAGTTATTACGGCGTGGATTATCGTCCGGGCACCGATATCTCCTGGTACAAGAACATACCAGTTCCCACTTCCTACATGGTCACTGAGTCGAATTACGACTTCTTTGGCGGTTACGATCACGCTTGCCAGGCCGGTTTTGTGCACACATCGAACCACCGCGTGGCGCCGGGGAAGAAGATGTGGACCTGGGGCAATGCGGAGTTCGGTTACGCCTGGGACCGGAACCTGACCGACGAGGACGGCCCGTATGTGGAACTGATGGCTGGAGCCTATACGGATAACCAGCCTGATTTTTCCTGGCTTCAGCCTTACGAGACCAAAACCTTCAGTCAGTACTGGTACCCGATCCAGAAGATCGGCCCGGCAAAGAACGCCAACACGGAAGCGGCGGTGAATCTGGAGTTCGATGCGGCGAGCGTACGCGCAGGAGTTTGCGTTACCTCGCGTCGAAGAGTGCGCGTGGTGCTCACACGGAGTGGGCAACCGATTATTGAGGAAGAGGTTGAGTTGACGCCAGGCCAGCCATTTACAAAGGCGGTCGAGGCAATCGGAGTCAGCCCCGAGGAGTACCGGTTATCCGTTCTGGAAGCAGACGGCAACGAACTGATTGCTTACCAGGCGGAAAAGCCTGTGGACCACAAACTGCCGGACCCGGCCACGGAGCCGCCGCTGCCGGAGCAGATTGCAAGCGTGGAGGAGCTCTATCTGACCGGCCTGCATCTTGAGCAGTACCGTCATGCCACGCGGTCTCCAGAGGCCTACTGGCGAGAAGGTCTCAATCGCGAACCGGGAGACGCCAGGCTGAACAATGCAATGGGCCTCACGCACCTGCGCAAGGGCCTGTTTGCCGAGGCGGAAGACCACTTTGCCCGCGCCGTTCGCCGCCTGACCATCAGGAACCCGAACCCCTATGATGGGGAACCGTTCTACAACCTTGGCCTGGCGCGCCTGTATCAGGGCAGAAACTCCGAAGCCTACGATGCTTTTCACAAGTCCATATGGAACTATGCGTGGCAGAGCGCCGGATACTATGCGCTGGCATGCATCAGCACCGAGCGCGGAAAGCTGCTTGTGGCTCTCGATCAGGTGGAGCAAAGCCTGCTGACAAATGTTGTGAATCTGAAGGCGCGTGCGCTGAAGGCATCGTTGCTGCGCCGCATGGGCCGCGTGGCCGATGCGCAGGCTGTGGCCAGCGAGGCATTGGCGCTTGACCGGCTGGACTTCCGCATGCTCGCCGAGCGCTTCCTCGTTAGCCGCGAGCAGCAAGACCTTCTGGCGTATCTCACTGCACTTGAGGGAGACGTCCAAACAGCGCTGGACGTGGGCTATGATCTGGCTTGGTCCGGACTTCGTGAGGATGCCTACGCATTATTGCAGGGTTGCAGCCGGGAGGCGCGATGGAAACATCCGATGCTCTGGCACACGCTTTCGTGGCTTGCCTCTTCGCTCGGTCAGGAACAGGAATCCAAGCAATATGCGGCCAAGGCGGAGGCAGCCTCTCCGCAATACTGCTTTCCTGCCCGGCTGGAGGAGATGATCGTGCTGGAGGATGCTGTCCGGCGGAATCCGTCGAGCGCGAAGGCGTTCTACTATC
Organism: Acidobacteriaceae bacterium; assembly: GCA_003139795.1. GTDB lineage: Bacteria > Acidobacteriota > Terriglobia > Terriglobales > Acidobacteriaceae > Telmatobacter. The sequence goes on from PLGM01000170.1 coordinate 20,188, forward strand.
TAGGTAACCTGTATTACGACAAGCGGCGCTATGAGGAGGCGATTCGCTGCTGGCGAGGGTCTGTTGAGCTGGATGGAGAGTTCTCAATTCCGTGGAGAAACCTGGGGATTGCAGAGTTCAATGTATTGCACAATCCAGAAGCCGCCGACCGGATGTACGCACATGCCTTTGCCGTCAACCGCGAAGATGCAAGAGTCTTATACGAATGGGACCAGTTGAAGAAGAGGACGGGACTGGCCTCGCCGGAAGAGCGGCTGCGCTGTTTGGATGAGCACAAAAGGCTTGTGGCGCGCAGGGACGATCTGACCGTGGAGCTGATTACGCTGCTGAACCAGTGCGGCCGATGGCAAGCAGCGTTGGAACTCCTCAGTAAGCGACGCTTCACCCCCTGGGAGGGTGGCGAAGGACTGGTGTCTGCCCAGTTCGTTCATGCTCATCGAGCGCTGGGCAGAGCGGCCCTGGCCGCGGGAAAGGCTGCGGATGCCCTCCAGCACTTTGAGGCTGCGCGCAGCTACCCATGGAACCTGGGCGAAGGCAAGCATCTGCTCACGCTGGAGCGGGATCTGGATTACTTCTCAGGATTGGCGGCGCAGCAGCTCGGAGATACGGAGCTAGCGCGGCGATATTGGAAGGCGGCTGCGGCGCCGTTGCTGGTCCTGGGAGTCCACTCCTATTTCCAGGCTCTGGCACTCAGGGCGCTGGACAACGATCAGGCAGCGCGCAAGGTGCTGTCGAGCCTCGCGGAGTTTGCCCAAAAACAAATGGAAGTGGAACCGAAGATCGATTACTTCGCTACCTCATTGCCTAACCTGCTTCTCTTCGACGACGACCTTGGCAAACGGAATCGCATTGAATCGCTATTGTTGAGCGCATTGGCCAGCAATGGATTGGGGGATGTCGAGGGCGCTATTCGCCAATTGGAACAGGCTGTATCCGGGGATCCGAATCATCTCCTCGCGAACGAGATGCTTCGCTGGATCAAAATGGACAGCAAGGCAGCGCCAGAGATGCTAACCGTGCGAGCCCCGTCATGATCGCATTCATCCCTACGTCCGGAGCAAGTGTTGACCGCAATGGCTCCTTCCGTTCCGCATATGTCTGGTTGGCCGCTGCAGCCGGCGCGCTGGGTGGCCTGTTGTTTGGCTATGACTGGGTGGTGATTGGCGGGGCCAAGCCCTTCTATGAGCGGTACTTTCAGCTTAATTCGCCTTCACTCGAGGGCTGGGCGATGAGTTGCGCGCTGATTGGGTGCCTGATAGGCGCGGTCTCTTCCGGAGGTCTGAGCAATCGCTTCGGCAGAAAGCGGCTGCTCACGCCGGCCGCGCTGGTGTTTGCGATTTCGTCGCTAGGGACCGGACTGGCCGCACACTTCGGCTCCTTTGTGGCGTGGAGAATGCTGGGCGGCTCCGCCATTGGCCTTGCCTCCGGTATCTCGCCGATGTATATCGCGGAGATCTCTCCGGCGCATCTGCGCGGCCGCCTGGTTTCCCTCAACCAGTTGGCCATCGTCTTTGGAATCCTGCTAGCGCAGGTGGTGAATTGGCTGATTGCCCGGCCCGTGCCGCCCGGTGCTACGGCGCACGAAATTCTTGTGTCGTGGAATGGCCAGTGGGGTTGGCGCTGGATGTTTGCGGTCACCGTAATTCCCTCCATTCTGTTCCTGGTTGCGACGTTTCTGGTCCCCGAGAGCCCACGCTGGCTGGCCGCCAAGGGCCGCAATCAGCAGGCTCTTCAGGTTCTTGAGCGCTTGGGCGGACGAGCATACGCACAGCAGGTCATGAGGGATTTCGCGGCCGCCAGTCTGGCGCAACCGCAGTGCTCGGTGCTTCGCGAGCTATCCTCACCGGGCATGGCCAGGGTTCTTCTGCTGGGCGTGGTGCTCGCCGTTCTCCAACAGTGGTGCGGCATTAACGTGATTTTCAACTACGCGCAGGAGATCTTCGCGGCGGCCGGATACCAGGTCTCTGACATTCTCTTCAATATCGTGGTCACTGGCGCGGTAAACCTGGTGTTTACGCTTGTAGCTCTCGCCGCCATCGACCGCTACGGCAGGCGCTTTCTGCTGCTCACCGGCGTCTCCGGCCTGGTGGTCATCTACACGGTTCTCGGCGCGTTTTACCGTCTTCACCTACAGGGCAAACCCATGCTGGCGCTGGTTCTTGCGGCAATCGCTTGTTATGCCATGTCGTTGGCGCCAGCAACCTGGGTGGTGATTGCGGAGATCTTTCCCAACCGTGTCCGGAGCAGTGCCGTGTCCATCGCCATTACCGCGCTGTGGACTGCTTGCTTCCTACTCACATACACCTTTCCGCTATTGAACGCAGCGCTTGGAGCGGCCGGCACGTTCTGGACTTACGCAGCCGTCTGTTTGGCCGGCTTGCTGTTCCTCTACTTCCGGTTGCCGGAAACACGAGGAAAAACCCTCGAAGAGATCGAGATAAACTTGCGAATGGGCAAGGCCCCGGAGAACGAACATGCGCACAGGACACAGGGTATTTGATCAAATTGCAGCAGAAACTCGCGGGACAATCCTGTCGATTTCTCTGCTGGGGCTGGCGCTGTGCCTCACAGGTGTGGCCGCGAACAGCCAGCAGACAAGCGTAGTTTTGGATGGTAACAGCAAGGGCAGAGTGTTTGATGGCCTCGGAGCTGTGAGCGCAGGAGCTTCCTCACGCCTGTTGATTGACTACCCCGAACCACAGCGCAGTCAGATTCTCGATTACTTGTTCAAGCCGGGTTATGGAGCGGCTCTGCAACATCTCAAGGTTGAGATAGGCGCGGATGTCAACTCGACCGATGGCTCTGAGCCAAGCCACATGCGCTCCGCTTCCGATCACGACTCGACGCATGGCTACGAATGGTGGTTGATGGTGGAGGCGCATAAGCGGAACCCCAATATCATCCTGGATATTCTTCCCTGGGGTGCGCCGGGATGGGTTGGCAAGGATACACTTTACACACCCAAGATGGCCCAGTATGTCGCCGACTTTATCCGGACAGCGAAGCGCGATTACTCCCTGGATATTGTCTGTGCCGGGGCTTGGAATGAGAAGGTCTTTGACATTCCTTACATCAAGGAGCTTCATCGCCGATTCAAGGCCGACCACCTGGCTACCAGGATCGTCTGCTGCGATGAGTACCCTGGTCAGGGAGCCGGGCAATGGTCGATCGCCGACGAAATGCTGAAGGACCCGGAGTTGGCTGCCGCAATTCAAGTGATTGGGGTGCATTACCCGCTCGTTGACGGCAAGATCACCACTACGGACGCAGCCCGCAAAACGGGCAAACCTCTGTGGTCGAGCGAAGATCAGCCAAACGGCGGGGGCGGACCCTTCGTCAGCCGCGAATGGGCCATGGGCGGACGCATTCTTGCGCATCTCTACAATCAGAATTATCTGGAAGGCTCACTGACATCCACGGAGATATGGAGCCCGATTACATCTTACTATGACAATCTCGCGGCGCCCAACTCCGGGTTAATGTACGCTAACACCCCCTGGTCCGGGCACTATTCCGTTCAATCCACCATTTGGGTAACGGCCCACACTACGCAGTTTGCGCAACCGGGATGGCAGTATCTGGACTCCGGATCGGGCTACTTGCCGGAAAAAGGAAGTTATGTAGCTCTTCGTTCCAATGACAGGCGGAATTGGAGTGTAATCCTGGAGACGATCAACGCAAAACATCCGCAGACCGTTTCTTTCCGGCTGGCCGGCGGTCTTGCCGCGACAGAGATTCACATCTGGGAAACTAATAGCTCCCGCACCTTCGAGCAGGTTGCCAGCGTGAAGCCGGCGAACGACACATTTGAGTACACCTTCGATCCGGATTCGCTGTATTCGGTTACCACGACAACGGGGCAAGGCAAAGGAACGGCCCAGCCGCCGGCTGCGGCGGCCTTTCCGCTTCCTTATGCGGATAACTTTGAGGAAACGCCTCTGAAACACACACCGAAGTATCTCTCGGATCAGGATGGCGCCTTTGAGGTCCAGCCTTGCGCCGGCCGCCTGGGCCAATGCCTGGAACAGGTGATCTCTGACAAGCCGATTCCCTGGGGGCCCTTGCCGGATCCATTTACTCTGGCCGGCGATGCGAATTGGACGGACTATAGCGTCGCTGCCGATGTGTACTTCCTCTCGGCATCGCCCGCGGCCGTAATGGGTCGCATTGACTCAGCCAACGTTTTCGAGAATGGCATGGCACGCTGGCCAAGCGGATATGTGCTGCGTGTAAAACCGGACGGCGCGTGGGAACTCCTTTCTGCGGAATTCAAAAAGACCGTCGTAACGCTCGCATCCGGCAGCGCCAAGATGGATCATGGCCAATGGCATCATTTGGAATTGCGTTTCCACGGCAAGCAGATCGTGGCATCACTGGATGGGGCGCGGCTCACTTCGGTCGAGAACTCAGCACATTCACACGGCATGTTCGCCTTGGGCACAGAGTGGGATCACATCCAATTCGGCAACCTGCGCGTGGCACCCTAGGAGTTACGCATGGAGTCTGTCGGGAATAGATTTCAGTGGATGACGGATGGGGCAGGTTTTCCTGCAGGCGAATCGGTTTTAAGATGCTGCTTACGGGAAAGAATTCTCGTTACGACGATCTGAACCAGGCATTGCTGCTGCCGCCATCGTTGCATGATTGGCTTCCGGAAAAGCATCTGGCGCGGTTTCTGGCCGACGTGGTGGATGCGCTGGATCTTAGGCCGGTGTTTGCAGTGCAGGAGATCCAGGTGCATGGGATCGATCTGCACGTGGCCACGGACAAACAGAAGCATGGGGAAACAAGCCTACCCGGCAGCGACGATCCAATCGACTCTAAACAAGAACCTTCCTTACGAGAACGCATGAAGCGGAAACTGAACAGCGAAGCGGGGCGGGATCTGTACCGGATGCGCAAGGCAATCGTCGAGCCGGTGTTCGGGCAGATCAAGGAGCGGCTCGGGGGCCAGCGGTTTTTCTTGCGTGGACTCGAGAACGTTCGAGCCGAATGGAAGCTGATCTGCCTCACCCACAATCTGCTCAAACTTTTCCGCTCCGGGGTACGTGTTCGAAATGTCCTGAGGACGAAGAGAAAAAGCCGTGCGCGCACCTATAAAATCGGGGCTTTCCGCGTCTGCAAAGCCTGCCATCCCAGCAGATCGTCCTTCTCCTACGGGGAACCGATTGCGGCTCGATGCCTTTACCAGCGAAATATCGAACTTTTGCTTGCGTATTCCCGGCAGACTCCGAGAGAAAAGGAGAATGAGTGATGGACAGGAGAACGTTCAACAAATTGGCAAGTCTTGCCGCGATTGGCGCCTTGGCCGAAGGCTCAGAGTTAAACGCAAAACAAAGCGGTTTAGCGGTGGATACAAGGGCGGCATCGGCCGGAGAAGTTGTTTTACAAGACCAGGAGCTTCTGGTTGCATTTGATGTCGGATCAGGCGCGCTGATCCGGCTGGAGCGGAAGTCAACTCACTGGATGATCGAACGGCGTCCTGAACTGGGGGTTTCTTTCCGTTTGCATGCCCCTTTGCCTGATCGCCGCGATAATTTTGTTCTCGGGCGGAAGCAGCAGGCTGTCAAAGTGGAAAAGATATCAGAGCAACAGGTACAACTCGAGTGGGCAAACTTGGTCAGCGAACACGGCGGTGTGCTGCCAATGACGTTCACAGCGACTGCGACGTTGCAAAACGGCACCCTGACCTTTGATTCCACTTTTGTCAACAATTCGCAACTTGTGGTGGAAACCATCGACTACCCCTACTTCGGAGACCTGCATGCGCCCACGCCGGACACGCTTATGCAGGCTGAGCATATGTGGTATGGCGATCTAATAACGGATGAAATTCATCCCCGTTTCGGCAACGAAAAAGGCTACTGGGGCGTTTACTTTCCGACCAAAACCATTGAATCGAAACAATGCCTCTTCTGCCTTATTCAGGCCCCCCATGAAGGTATCTATGTGGAGATGCACGATCCCGTGGTGACCTACCTTCTCGAATACACCTTCGAGCAGCATCCTGGCGTAATCGAGTCCATTGGCAATGAGGTTCCGCGGCAAGATGATATCTCGGATACCCCTGTACATCTGGAATTCCGCATTTGTCATTTTGTCTTTTCTCACCCTCATTCAACCAAAGCACTGGTTCCGGTCGTCATGCGCTGTTATAGCGGCGACTGGCATGCGGGTGTCGATCTCTACAAACACTGGCGCGCGTCTTGGTTCGTCGCGCCGAGAATTCCCGATTGGACAAAGGATGTACATTCCTGGTTACAGTTGCAGATCAATGCGCCTGAAGAGGATTACAGCATCCCCTATCGTAATCTTGTCGAATACGCCGACGAGTGCGCGAAGAACGGCGTGGCAGCCATTCAATTGGTCGGATGGAACCATGGAGGCCAGGACCGCGGCGATCCTTCCCAAGATATAGATCCTGGACTGGGCACATGGCAGGAACTACATGATGCGATAGCTCAGGCTCAAGCCAGGGGAGTGAAGATCATCCTTTTTGGCAAATTGAACTGGGCTGATCTGACAACAGAATGGTTCAGGAAGGAACTGTATAGGTACGCGGCCACAGACCCGTATGGCATTCCATATCAGGCCGGCGGCTACAGCTATACCACGCCGACGCAACTGGTTGGGATTAACACTCGGCGACGCGAGGTGATGGATTTTCTCTCTCCGGCATATCGCGACATCGCCATCCGGGAGTTTCAGAAACTGCTCGGCCTTGGCGCCGCCGGGTGGCTCTTTGACGAAGTGTGCCACCACGGGCCGGTCGAGTATTCTTTCAGCCCGAGTCACGGCTACGTAGCGCCGGGATACATTTATAATGGAGATATGCCTATGGCTCGGCAGCTACGTGCCGCTGCCGACAAAGTCAACCTTGATTTTCTCTTCTCCGGAGAAGGTCCGCAGGACTGGCTGATGCAGTATTATCCAGTCTCCTATTTTCGTATAAATGGCAATTCCAGACCGGTCAGCAGGTACATTGACCCGAAGGCTCCTCTCATAGTCGCAGTCACTGGATTCGACGATCGCGAGATGCTGAATATGATTCTTCTGAATCGGTACATCATCAGCTACGAACCGTACAACTTTAAGGGGCACATTACCGATTTCCCGCTGACGCTGGCCTACGGAAAGAAGATTGATGCTTTGCGGCGCAAATACAGAGCCTGGCTTTGGGACGCCGAATTTCGTGACACGCGGGGAGCCAGCGTGAGCTCCGATGGAGCTCATTGCTATTCTGTCTTCGTTACGGAAGCAGGCAAGCGCGCTGTTGTAGTCATCAATCAGGAGTCTGATAAGGCGCTCAACGTTAAAGTAGAAGTGCCCAATTCGGAGAGTCTCGTGATTGTCACACCTGAGCAGCCTGAGGCTCAGCCGACATCAGGAACGCTGCAAGTGCCGGCACGATATGCGGCGGTAGTCATGGAGTCCTAAGTCATCTAATCTGGAGAAAGTCAGTGTCCGTGAAGATCGTTTATCGAACTCCGAGCTCGCGGCGGAATTTCCTCCAAGGCTGTGCCGCTGCTGCAACTCTGGCTGTATTTGTTTAGCGTCTTGATGCTGCCTCAAGAGAGGTACTTGATCCGATTTTGGGAACGGGTAATCTGAGCGCATG
>PLGM01000074.1 GCA_003139795.1 Acidobacteriaceae bacterium
TTCACGAATAATGCAGGCTAGTGCGCTCACCGACGCTCCCGATCCTATCGCCACAGCATTCAGTGTCTCCGTCGTGCTTACCTTGATCGGGCTGGAGTATGCGGTTGACGAGGACGTCGGAGTCGACCCGTTGGTGGTGTAATAGATGGTTACGGCAGGAGTAGAGTCGCTGATGGCGACCGTTTGTGCGCTGCCGTAGTAGCCTGCAGACTGGGAGAACGTCGGTGTAGTCGGGATTACCATCAAGGCGACGCTGCTCGTAGCGAGGTTATAGTCGATGGTGTTGGTGGGCGTAAATGTCACTGAGAGCGTCTGCAATCCAGGGGCAAGCACGGTGCCTGACGCGGGAGAATATGCAAAAGTGCCCGCCACACTGGCGGTTGGATCCAACTGGGTTGCGCTCAGCGCGGTTCCGTAGGTGATGGTTGCAGGTGTAGCCCAGGTAATCGTCGGCGTGGCAATGTTCACCGTCAACATGACACTGGCAGCAGCGGTGGTGTAGCCAGCGGTATCCGTCGGCGTGAAGGTCACGGACAAGGTCTGCGGCCCAAGAGTTGTGAGCACCGTGCCTGACGCAGGGCTGTAAACAAATGTCCCCGCCACACTGGCAGATGCATCCAACTGGGTCGCACTCAACGCTGTCCCATAGGGAACGGCCGCAGGCGTAGCCCAGGTAATCGTAGGCGTGGTGGGTCCGGGAGATCCGCAACCCGTAAAAAGGCTCAATCCGATGACGCTTACTGCAAGCAGAAGCATGATCTGGAAGCAACGGCGCTTTCTGAAGCCAAGGAAGCACAGCGCGACGGCTAACGTCGCCCCACCACTAGGGAACAGCGGACCGGAGTTGTTTGGGCTGCTGGTGTTAAGTCCCAGCTTCGATCCGGCGTCTTTCATCGCTTTTCCTCGCGGGCTTCCAAGCCAAGTGGTTCTCTGCGCTAAAGCATATCAGAGGGGAGCAGCCGACAAGGCTGCGAATCTTGTAAGGTGAAAGTCCTTGCGCCGTCAATTGCCTGTATTTGGACGGCTAGCATACGGCGCTAACGCCTCGGCGATCAACTCCTCTGAGATAAATGGGCCATACGAGTCAGCCGTGTCGATGAGGTTCACCTCAAGTTCTACGGCACGCCGCAATGTCGCCAGCGCTGCATCGCGATTCGGTGGAGGCCCCCAGATACCTTTACCTGTGATGCGCATCGCGCCAAACCCCAGGCGGTTGACCGTGCAATCTCCGAGTTGAATGGTGCCCGCGGCTGCGGCGGAGGGGGCCTGCGTGTTCTGACTCATAGAGTGACTCTCCTTCTTTAGGAGGACGGATCAGCCCCCGGTGCGGCCAGGGGGAAATCGTGCCGATGGCCAAGTTGCGATGAGGGGAAGACAGGGGTATGGTCAGTTCTACCTCGGAATTCAGCATCGGTCGCTCTGGAGCCCAGAGGAGGCCGGGCGCCGTCGCTTGCGACGAGGCAGGGGGTAGGCTCTCCCATAGAGCCTAATTCGCCGTCACCACCGGAAGCTCGATGCTGCTGGCCTCGGTGGCGTCGCTCTTCGCCACTCGACTTCTCCGGATGATATCACTGCACGACAAAGAGACACAGTGACACAATGCTCCTCAATCGCGGCCGGTACTCACGTTGTCCCGCGAGAACGGCTCAATGGTCGTGGATATCGGCAACTGCTCGGGGCGGGACGTGGACAAGTTGGAGAGATTCGGTCTGACGCCGGCGCCAGCCGAGTGTGTAGCGCCGCCTCTGGTGGCCGAGTGCTTCGCCAACCTCGAATGCAAGGTGGTAGATACGCGGCTCGTCAACAAGCTTAACCTGTTCGTCCTGGAAGTCATCAAAGCCTGGACGAATCCGGCACAGAAACATCCCAAGACCATCCACATTCATGGTTACGGCAAGTTCGCCGTGGACGGCGAAATGATCAAGCTGAGGTCGAGGAAGCCGTAGAGCTACCTGCGCCTATAGCTTACTTCGAGTCGTTCGGGCCAAGCAGACGAACCTCCTGAAGGGTCCACCAGTAGCCGCCGCCTTCGGGATTGGATTGGTAATTTGTGCCATTCGGTCCATTTGTAAAATTTGCAGAGTAGGACAGCCAGGCCACTTTGCCGTCTTTGCTGATGAATTTCGACGGAAAATTCACAAAATAACCCTGTTCGCCGAAGTCTTTCATGTAGACCACTAGCTTCCATGGACCGGTAATATCCGTGGATTCGAGGATGTACGTGTTAAATCTCGAAATAGTATTTCCCCCATCTGTGACCACCATGAGATATTTGTTCAGAGGATCGTCATAAGTCATCGTCACAGAGCCCATGTTATTGTCCCACTTCAGAAGGGGCTTTATGAGGGAAAAGTCGTGAGTCCAGATTGCCTTGCCCCTGCGGCTATGGCCTGCAAAGAACTCATACTTGGACGCGTTGTCCATGTTGCGTGGACTGGGTTTGACGCGAGCGAGGTAAATCTCATCGCCGGTAATCCAACTCAAGTCCGCATCGCGGGGCGCGGGATCTGGATCGGAAGAACCATGAGCCACCAGATAGGCATTGCCGTCCGGCGAGTACCGCATATCTTGACCGAAATCGACAACGTGCGGAGCGCCGATTTTCACTTTGCCGGCAAAATGACTCGGTTCAGGAAACAGCGGATGAGCAGGCGTGTGCTTAGTTTCGTGCCAGGTCTTTCCGTAATCGGTTGAGTACCGAAAGCCTGCAAATGGACCGAGCACATCCCAGTTCAGATGCTTCCCAGGCGTCTCGTGCAGGCAGTACGTCCCGTAGTACCACACACCGCGATAGACTAGGCTTGCTGAGGGGTATCGCCCTTCATAGGGAGCCGGATCTGCCGCATAAGTGGAAGCATCCGCAATCTCAAGATGCATGGGGTCGTTCCCACGAATCGTAGCATATCCAGTATTCGCCGCAGCACCAGCGGAGGATGCCTTTACGCCGTTCACCTCTCCGTCCGTCCACGGTGAGTAAAGATTGCCATTCGCTGCCCAGGATGGATACCAGGTGTCTGCATGACCGTACTGCACGCGCCTTCCTGTAAACGCGATGCCCGTTAGCTCGGCCGACGCCGCAAATGGGATGCCGGCAGGCGGCTGCGAAGGCCATACCTTGAGGCCGGCATTCTCCACGTTGTCTGCGGGTGACTGAGCCGTTGCATTGTGCGGGTAATGCAACGCCACAAAGGCGACAAGCAGTAGAACCCGCGATGAGGTTAAGACAGGATTCTTCAATTTCACAGAATGTTCCTCAAACAGAAGATGTGACCAAGTACAAGGCCAATACTACTTCGGGTGCAATCCCTTCATCGGACGTAACGCGAGAACCTTCGAAGCCGACATGCGAGAGGCATTGAAGGAGAGCTGAAGAGGCCGGTTCTGTATCTCACTCATTGGGTATTGACCTCCGAAACGCCTTCACCTCGTTGTCACCGTCATAACCATTGACGATTGCGGCGATCGAAGGTTTAACTGGACAGTGCCAAGTTC
>PLGM01000405.1 GCA_003139795.1 Acidobacteriaceae bacterium
ACGATCAGAACGCGTATCTTCGGTGTGCTCATCAGCAGTGCCTCTTTATCTTCATCGGCGGCCTCAGTCAGGCCGTCAGTCTGCCGTGCCCATCCTGCTCTAAGGAGTGCCGCTGCAGCAGCACTTCCCCGTTCCGTGTGTTGAAGTAAATGTTGATGCCGCGTTTGCCTCCCAATGAAGATGCGGATACGGCAAAGCCCTCCTCTTCAAGCACTCTTATTGCAACTTCGATATTCAGTCTGCCCACTGAGGGCCGCGCCGAATCATTGATCATCAACAGCACATCGCCGCCACCGAAGAGCTTCACTTCGACTTCTTCGCGCCGCGCGCCCAGCGCATCAAACTGCCGGGCCAGATCGCGAATGGCATAATCCACATATCGACGGCCGGCGGAACGAGTCATCGTGACGGCCTGCTTTACCGGAAAGCGCGGCAGCATCGGATGGCAGAGCGCGCCCACGCTCAGCCGCGGAATACGGAAGGCGATGCCCACGCATGATCCCAGCAAGGTCCGCAGAATCGCCGGTTCCCTGACCAGACGTGACTCTCCGGGCTGCAAATAGATCTCCGGCAATCCCTCCTCAGCCGCCGCCATAGTTCCTCCTGTATAGCGCCGGAGCAACGGGCGTCAGCGGCAGATTCATATCGTGCAGAGTTTCGGCATGCCCCACAAACATATAGCCACCCGGCGCTAGGCAGTTGGAGAGTTTCTGCAGAATGCGCTCCTGGGTCGGGCGGTCGAAATAGATGATCACGTTGCGGCAGAAAATCGCATCGGCTTTCTCGTTCAAGCCGTAGTCGGCATCCATGAAATTCAAGCGGCGAAACTCGACGCTACGCCGCAACTCCGGAACAACTCGCACCTGTTCGGAGCCAGGCTCGCGGCTGCGCATGAAGTACTTGCGCCTGAGCAGTGGCGAAACCGGAGCGACAACATCGTTTGTGTAAACGCCCAGTTCAGCCTTGGCCAAAACCAGATTCGATATGTCGCTGGCCAGAATACGAAAGCGGAAGCCGGGGTGAGTCAGCGCGTACTCGCTGAGAACAATGGACATCGTATACGGCTCTTCGCCTGTCGAACAACCCGCGCTCCAGATCACAAAATTACGTCCGGCAATGCGCTCCGTCAGCTCCGGCAACGCCTTCTCCACCAAAAAATCAAAATGTCCAGATTCGCGAAAGAAATCGGTCTTGTTGGTCGTTACCACGTCTATGAGATGAACAATCTCATCCTTGAGCCCCTCATGCCCGAAGAGGTAGTCGCAGTAATCTCTATAGGAGTTAAGATTGAGAGTCTTCAGGCGCCGCTTGATGCGCACCTCGAGCATGGTCTTTCGTTCCGATCCCAGGTGAATGCCCGCCTCTGTGTAGATCAACTCGCAGAGCCGCGCATAGTCTCTTCCGGAAATCGATTCATCGTGTGCACTCATCGTTTGAACGGGGCGGTATGACCCGCCCCATTCCCTCCCTTACGCGGCAGCTTCCACCAACAGTTTGTCTACAACCTGCTTTTCAATAGGCTGCTTGCCGCTCTCCGACTTGCAGGCCTCCTGTCCGCGAGCTGCGGAAAGCTCCTCGGCCGAGAAGACGCGATCGATGTCCAAAATCATGATGAACTGCGTGTCGCGCTTCCCCATCCCCTTGATGAAATCGGTCCGTATCTGCGTTCCGATCCTCGGCGCGGGCTGAATCTGATCCGGCTCCAGATCGATGACCTCTTCAACCGAATCGGTAAGGGCACCGATGACCGTCGATTCGTTGTCCAGCAGCACCTCGACGACAACAATGCAGGTGTTGCGCGTACTCTCTGTCTTCGACATCTCGAAACACAGCCTGAGATCGACAACCGGGACCACGCTTCCCCGCAGATTGATTACTCCCGCCATGAAGTCGGGTGTCCTTGGGATTTGCGTAATGGTGGTTAAGTCGAGCACCTCTCTTACCTTTGCCACGTCGGTAGCAAAGATCTCGTTGCCGAGCTTGAAGGTGAGATACTGCCGAGTCTCCGTGATTTCGCTAACGCTCATGCTTAAACTCCTCTCTCATCCTGAAGACATGGCGCGGACCTCTGTGCGCTCCGCGCCTGACCGGTCAGTAACGCTCGAACTCCCCATCCAACTCATCGTGTTTGTCTTTGAGCCGGAGATTGACGCCGCCGCCTGCAGCCCGCGCGCCCAGTGAGGCATGGCCTGTTGGCCGCACCGCGTGCGCTGATGCGCCCTGGACGGGCCTGGCGACCTTGGAGCCTGCGCCCTTCCGCCCTGATCCGCCATCGTCTCCGGTGTGGAAGAATCCCAACGCGCTGACCAGTTGATCGGACTGGCCGGTCAACTCCTCAGTCGTCGAAGCCATCTCCTCGGATGCGGATGCATTCTGCTGAATTACCTTCTCCAGCTGTTGCAGCGCCTTGTTGATCTGCTCGGCACCTGTGTCCTGCTCCTTGCTGGCGGCGGAAATCTCCTGTACTAGCTCGGCGGTGCGCTGAATATCGGGAACGAGCTTGTCCAGCATCTCGCCCGATTTTTCCGAAACCCTCAGCGTCGTCGAGGAGAGTTGGTTGATCTCTGCAGCAGCTTTCTGGCTGCGCTCTGCCAGTTTGCGCACTTCAGCCGCCACAACAGCAAAGCCCTTGCCATGTTCGCCGGCACGCGCCGCTTCAATCGCAGCGTTCAGCGCCAGCAGGTTGGTCTGGCGCGCAATCTCCTCAATGATCGATATCTTGTTGGCGATCTCCTTCATTGCGGATACGGCCTCGAGAACCGACTTGCCGCTCTCCTGCGCATCCTTGGCCGACTTGTTGGCGATCTTGTCGGTCTGCTGCGCATTATCGGCGTTCTGCTTGATGTTCGAGACCATCTCCTCCATCGAAGAGGAGGCTTCCTCAGCCGCTGCCGCCTGCGCACTGGCGCCCTTGGAAACCTGGATCGATGCCGTCGAGATGGACTGGCTGGCAGCCGCCACTTCACCCGCAATCCCCCTGATATCGGATACCGTGCGAGTTAGCCCGCTGACCATCGATGCTAGCGCCTGCATCAGCTTGTCTTGCGGGGAACGTTCGCGAATGTCAACAGTCAGGTTGCCGTTCGAGATCTCCTCAGCAGCCGTAGTGATCTCGTTCATCGCAGCGACCAGAGTGTTCAGGTTGTTCTTGATGAGGTTGAAGTCGCCGTGGTAGGTGTCGGTGATGGGCGGAGGATTATCTCCCTTGCTGATTTGCTCTACGTATTTGGCAGACACATTCAGCGGGCCGATCACTGCGTCGAGAATTGCATTCACGCCGCTGACTATCTCCGCGTAAGCACCCTTGAACTGTTCGTGTCTACCGCGTTCGCTCAGCTTGCCGGCGTTTGAGGCTTCGGTCAGTCGCGCTAACTCCTTGTGCAGACCTTGCAGGACCTGGGCCACATTGTTGATCGCCTGCTTCATCTNNTGCGAGATCAACTCGTCGATCTTCCCGTTCGAGACCTGGGCCAGAATGCGATTGCCTTCGCCGATGGGCAGAAGAATCGCATCGAGCATGGTGTTGACGCCGCGGACGATCTCCGCATAAGCGCCCTGAAACTGCTCCGGCTTGCCGCGATCGGAGAGTTGACCCTCCTTGGAGGCGTCGGTTAACCGCACAAGCTCCTTTTGCAGTCCCTGCAGCACTTGGGCCACATTGTTGATAGCCTGCTTCATCTTCTCGTGGTCNNTGCGAGATCAACTCGTCGATCTTGCCGCTCGAGACCTGAGCCAGAATGCGATTGCCCTCGCCAATGGGCAGAAGAATCGCGTCGAGCATGGTGTTGACGCCGCGGACGATCTCCGCATACGCGCCCTGAAACTGCTCCGGCTTGCCGCGGTCGGAGAGTTGACCTTTTTTCGACGCCTCGATCAGCCGCGCCAGTTCCTTCTGCAGTCCTTGCAGGACCTGGGCCACGCTGTTGATCGCCTGCTTCATCTTCTCGTGGTCGCCCTTGTAGGTCTGCGAGATCAGTTCGTCGATCTTGCCGTTCGAGACCTGGGCCAGAATGCGATTGCCCTCGCCGATGGGCAGAAGAATTGCGTCGAGCATGGTGTTGACACCGCGGACAATCTCCGCGTACGCGCCGTGGAACTGCTCCGGCTTGCCGCGTTCGGAGAGCTGCCCCTCTTTGGACGCCTCGGTCAGCCGCCCCATTTCTTTTTCCAGGGCCTGAACAACTACGGCAACGTTATTGACGGCAACCTTCATCTTCTCGTGGTCGCCCTGATAGGTCTGCGTGATCAACTCGTCAATCTTGCCGTTCGAAATCTGCGCGAGAACCCGGTTGCCCTCTCCGATGGGCAGGAGAATCGCGTCCAGCATCTCGTTGACGCCTTGAATCATCTCGCGATGAACGCCGTTGAAGATGGTTGCCTTGCCGCGTTCAGAGAGCCGTCCTTCTTTGGACGCGTCCACCAGGCGCATGATCTCCTGCAAGACGAGCATCGAGTCGTCCTCGGTCAGCGGCGCCTTGGCATTCGCTCTCTCGTGTGCCTCGTGTCCGATTCCGCTATTTCCATTGCCGTCGCCATGAAGCTTCCGGCCTTCCCTTACCAATGTTGTAGTCGCCATGAACTCCGCTCCTCCCTCTGCTGGAATCCGTCCTCAACCAACCGTTCATCCGCTCGCCGTGAGAATTTGGGAACAGAAGGAGTACGAAACTCAGCTTGTTAAACGTTGTTTGACGTGTGCTGGCGCTCGATCCAGCACCGACGATGCCCTAAGTAGCTGCTTGCGCCGCGACCTTCGCTTCCCGGCCGCTGCCGTGCTTAACCGCGGCCCCAGCCGGACGCCCGCGCGCATTGTGCGAGATGGCCCGGATCGCATCCTGCGCCAGCCGTTCGGGGTCGAGGATCAGCGCCACCGTTCCGTTCCCCAGAATGGTCGCTCCCGATACCGCTTGCACATGCCGGTAGAACCGACCTAGATTCTTGATCACTGTCTGGCAGTTCCCCAACACCCGGTCGACGACAAAGCCGTAGCGGCCCTGCTCGGTCTGGACCACCATGATCTGTTCGATCTCCGGGCGCGGGGTGCGAGTGTTGAAGTGTTCACGCAGGCGAATGTAGGGAACTATTTCTCCGCGGACATTGGCCATATGCTTACCGTTGGCTCTTTCAATGTCTGCGCAGGTCAACTCGATGCACTCCAGGATGTTCGCCAGGGGCAGCACGAAGCAGGCTTCTCCAATGCTCACCAGTAGGCCATCGATAATGGCCAGGGTCAGTGGCAGACGCAACGTCACTCTGGTGCCCAGGCCAGGCTCGCTGGTCACATCGATCGATCCTCGCAGGCTGTCGACCCGCTGCCGGACAACGTCCATCCCCACGCCGCGGCCGGAGACATCTGTGATCTGCTTGGCCGTCGAAAAGCCCGGTTGAAAAAGGAGTGCGAAGATTTCGCTCTCGGTAAGTTGGGCACCAGCGCCGACGAGCCCCCGCTCCACGGCGCGCTTCTGCACCGCCTCGGAATCGATGCCGCCGCCGTCATCCGAAACTCCGATCAGCACACTTGCCCCCGAGTGCCGCGCCGAAAGATGAATCGTCGCTGTGGATCGTTTGCCGCGGGCCGCGCGAAATTCGGGTGGCTCGATGCCGTGGTCCATGCTGTTGCGGATAAGGTGCATCAGAGGATCACCCAGCTGATCGATCACCGTCTTATCCAGTTCCGTGTCCGCGCCCTCGATGGTGAGCTCGACGCTCTTTCCCAGATCGCGCGCAAGATCGTGAACCAAACGGCGGAACTTCTCGAACGTTGCGCGAATGGGCATCATGCGGATGTTCATCGAGTTCTCGCGCAACGACGAGGTCAGCCGCTCGATCTCTTCCGAGACAGCCGCAATCTCAATGTCGTCGCGTTGCGCCGCGATTTCGCTCAACCGGGCCTGCACTGTCACCAGTTCGCCTACCAGATTTACAAAATGATCCAGCTTGGCGGCGGGAACACGAAGGCTCGAAGCGTTGTCGGGCGCATCGTAGTTGCGGCGACCTCCGGAGGTGGCACGCTTGTCCTCGAGCGCTCTGGCCGTCAAGTCAGCCGCACTCGCAACTGCCGAATCCGTCTGGGCAACAATCGAAGCTTGACCCCTAGCCGAAACCGAATCCGCAGTCGAAGCTGGACTCATGACAGCTTCGATCGTCAAGTCGCAACAATCCTCGACAAAGATGAAGACATCTCGAATCGCATCGCGATCGGCCGCGGTGGCCAGCACCATCTCCCAGCTCACATAGCAGCGCTCCGGGTCCAGTTCGCTCAGTGGCGGAACCGCCGCCATGCTGGCTTTCACCGAGAGTCCCCCCAGCTGACCCAACTCGCGCAACAACAACAGAGGATTGGCGCCGTTCAACATGAATTCCGCGCTGGGAGCAAAGTGGATCGACCACTCCCGCATCGGACCCGCGTCAATTCCCGTACAAGCTTCGCAACCGGCCTCGGTGCTAGTGTTGGACGCAGCGGGCATCTCTCTGGCCGACGGCTTTTCCGGCCTTCCCATCAGATGCCGCACATTGGCAAGAATCTCCGCGCGGGCAGACGGGTCTGCTTGAGGCGCCCCGACCTCGCCCTCCTCGAGCATTGCGCGAATCTGATCGAGCGCGGAGAGGGTGAGATCGATCAATTCCGAGCTGATCTCCAGCCGCCCGTTGCGCACCTCGTCAAAGGCGTTTTCCAGGTTGTGCGTGAACGCCGCCAAATTCTCGAAGCCGAACATCGCCCCCGAGCCCTTGATGGTGTGCAGGGCGCGGAAGACACGCCCCACCAACTCCGTGTCGTCGCGGTTCTCGTTCAGTTCCAGCAGGGCAGATTCAAGATCGACTAAGACCTCGCGGCCCTCTTCTCTGAAGGCAATCTTGAACTGGTCGGCTTTGCTTGCAATCGACAACCATCCACCCCGCTCGCTTATCTGGCGTCCAGAGGGGCCAGGAATTGCTGTAGACCCGCACTTCCCAGAGCCAATAGGACTGACTCCAGCACCGCACCGGAGAGCGTAAAGGCCACACCCGCTCCTTCTGCCGATCGTCTCGCAGCCCAGATCAGCTCGACTGCGGTCACATCCAGATCGGTCGCGTCATCGAGCGCCACCCTGACGTCCTTGCCGGACCCACACGCCTGGAGCAGCAACTTTTTGAACTCTGCCGCCGCGGCGATGTCGATCGCGCCCTCCAGGCGGATCACCGTCGACTTCTTGCTTTGCTTCAGAGTGATTCCCACTTCCGTCTCCTGTGATCGGTCACCCGTGGCTCCGTGATTGCAAATTACGGACAGCCAGGCGAGGTTCAACTCGGGCGCATAGCCTCCGCGCTCGACAGATTCTTGAACGATTGGCTTCCGCACAACCGGCTATAGCCAATCCATACTTGCAGAGACTGTTTCAAGTGCCTTCTACCTCTGCCCTCTGACGAGGCGAGGCTTGGTTGGCGTGTCCCGGAACGACTCCTGTTCATCGGCATGTGTGGAGCAATCCAGGGTGCCAATTGCGCCGATGTTCATTGGTTTTTTCTAAACTGGTGGCGCACCCTGGCGTTGAAAAAAGCCTGCAGGAGTCCTATCGGTGAAGTCAGTCATGCAATGCATCGATTGAACGGCGGCGGTAGAAAGAGATTCGATCGTCTTCCGGAATGAGGATCGTATCCCAATCCAGGAATTCGCAATGGCGCGCTGCCCACTCGCCCATTTCACAATCTGACCGATAAATCCATTGCCGAACAAACTTCAGTGGGAGATGCCTGATGGCCTTAATGACCTGGAACAGTAAGTACTCAGTCGGTGTAGAAGCGCTGGACAATCAACACAAGGCCCTGATGAATGCTCTGAACGAACTTCATGCGGCATCGATACGAGGCAAAGCGCAGGAGATTGCCGGTCCGTTGATTTGCCAACTAGTTTCATTAGCACGTGAGCATTTTTCTGCAGAGGAAAGGCTGATGGAGTCAATCAGGTTTTCTGGACTTGCTGCGCACCGAGCCAAACACCAGGAACTAACCGGGAAGTTGGCGGAGTTTGTTGCACGCCACGAAAAGCGCGACACGACGGTCTACACTCAGTTGCTCTACTTCATTCGAGACTGGCTCACCAAGCATATGCAGACAGAAGATCAAGAATATGCCAACCGCCTGAGCGCACACGGCGTTCATTGATCAAGCTCGCAAACCGCCGCCGCCACCGATCCGCCACTAACCTTTCGACACATGATGCCGATGAACGGACAGTATCTTGGATTGAGGCGGTCGGCAGATCGAATTGCGCTCTTGGCGGGAGAATGCGATCAATCCACACCGTGAGGAAACCTCAATGGTAATGAAGGTCCTCGTCGTAGACGATTCGGTCACCATGGTGATGAGCCTCAAGACCACTCTAACCATGAACGGCTTTGAAGTCGAGATTGCCAGCAACGGCCAGGCGGCGCTTGACAAATTGAATTCGGGAATCAAGCCCAATCTGATCGTCACCGACATCAATATGCCGGTCATGGGAGGGCTTGAGATGATCGGCAAGGTACGCGCGATCCCGGGGTTCAAATTCATTCCCATCCTGACCCTTACTACGGAAAGCGACAACACCAAGCGCGATGAGGGCAAGCGCGCCGGCGCTACCGGCTGGATCGTCAAGCCGGTATCGGGCGATGACCTGATCAAAGTCATCAAAAAGGTTCTGCCGGGAGCGTAAGTGCATGGCATCTGCGGCGCATCAAGAACTCGATAGAATTCCTGCCGCAAAGGCCGCCCCTGAGGAGATAGTGGAATTCGACGCCGCATCAGGATGCAAGACGCGCCTGAGCAAGGCCCGCGCTCGGCTTTTGTCTCAGACAGCGCTAGGTCTCAGCTGCATCCTGCTCTCCTATCTGTCACTGTCTTATTGGTTGGGGCCGGTTTTCAATATCTACAAAAGCCGGATCGTCGAATCATTGTTGCTGCTCTTCGTCATTCCCCTGATGATCGGCAAATGGTCGAACTGGGTCCAGGCCCGCCGCGGTATTGCCGAACTCGGGATTGTGGGGACATTGAGCAAGTCCCAGTTGATGAATGTGGCAGCGCGGCGCGCAGCGATGAAAGACGAATTGAAGGACTCCGAGCCTTACATTGACGTAATGCACAATCAGATTGGCGATTCGCTGGCGGAATCCGAGCGGGAAGTGATCAAGGTGATCGAACAGATCGGCATTCTGAATGCACAGGCCAACCAGCAGCGAGAGCACATCGCTCAATCCATCAAGAGCGGCAGGGATCTGACGGAAAGCACTCATCTTCGGGTCGAAAACAACAAGCAGATCATTGCCGCCATCGACATGCAGTTGGATTCGCAGGTCGAGGAATTCAGGAACAACTTCGACCGCATTGAAGGGCTCTCGCGTGAAGTTGGGGCATTGATGCCGCTGATTAAGGTCATCACATCCATCGCCCAGCAAACCAATCTTCTCGCCCTGAATGCCGAGATTGAGGCGGCGCGAGCGGGCAACGCAGGCCGAGGCTTTGCCGTGGTGGCAAATGAGGTGAGAAAGTTGGCCGTGAACTCCTCCCAGGCCGCTTCCGACATTTCCGCAAAGATTCATTCCACCTGCAAGCGAGTGGACGTGGAGTTGGCCGGAGCCAGGGAATCGCTGCAACAGCACGAGGCGAGCAGCGCGATGAACCAACTGGTGAGCGATCTGGGCGCGATGCAGTCGGAATTCGCCAGAAACAGCCAACTGCTTCTCGAAGTCATTACCGAGGTGGACGCAAACTACGAAGAGAGCGTCAACCGCTTGTCGCAGGCACTCGGGCACATTCAATTCCAAGACGTGATGCGGCAAAGAATGGAGCATGTCCAAGAGGCGCTGGTCGAGATGCGCGAACATTTGCAGCAGATGTCGGAGAAGGCCCTTGACTTTGTCTGCCAAGGAGAATTAGATCATACCTTCACGGAGATGCTCGAGGCCCATAAGGGAAAGTACAGAATGGCCAGCCAGACCGTCACGCACCTTGCCGTTGCCGGCGGACAATCAAGCGCAGAACTCGACCGCCCGGCCATCGAGTTGTTCTGATTGAGATGAGGCATGGTTGGAACAGTGAAGCATCGGGCCTCTCGGGAAACTGATTTGCACTTCTGTCTTCAGCAGATTCTATGAAGTCAATATTGCGCCCCTGGTTTTCGCACTTCGTTGACGTGATACTTGGCCCGCACTGAGTCTGGCTTTCTGACTGGCTCGCTTAACGACAAGATGGCCAGCGCCCGCATGGCTGTTCAGGGTTCGCCTCTTCACCGGCTCACGTTAGTTAAAATTCAAGGCCGCAGAACAAAGCTCATATGCCAAATAGCGCAGAAACATTTACGCCAAAAGTTCCGAAAGTGACAGGCGAACCCCGGCCTGAGAAGTCAACTGACCGTTTTTGATCTCAAGGGATCCTACAGTTGCTTCCTACATTCCGCACATCTCG
>PLGM01000116.1 GCA_003139795.1 Acidobacteriaceae bacterium
TGTACAAGCTGCGCGGCAAGGTGGTGTCAACGAATGCCGCCAAGGGCGAGGTGACGCTGAACCATGAGGCGATTCCGGGCTTCATGGAGGCGATGACCATGCCGTACAAGCTGAAGGACGCGACCATCCTGAGCGAGTTGCATCCGGGGGACGTGATTACGGCGGACGTGCTGGTGTCGCAGGACCCGGATGCGGATGTGCTGCTGGACCATCTTGTTGTCGTTGCACAGGCCAAGCCGGATTACAAGCCGGCGGTTTTTTATCACGTGCCTGCGCCGGGAGACACGGTTCCGGACTTCGAGCTGCGCAATCAGGACGGGCGGACGATTCACCTGAGCCAGTTTCTGGGCAAGGGGCTGGTGATTACATTCATCTACACGCGCTGCCCGCTGCCTGACTTTTGCCCTCGGGTAACGCGCAACTTTGCCGCGCTGGAAAAGATGATCGCAGCCAATCCGGCGCTCCACGGCATGACGCACCTGTTGTGCGTGAGCTTCGACCCGGAACACGATACACCGGCGCGGCTGCGGGCCTATGGGGCGACCTATATCGGTAGCGACGCGCCCCATGCTTTTGCCGATTGGGATTTCGCCGTGCCGGAGAGGCCGGTGCTGCTGGAGATGGCGAAGTTTTTTGACCTGGGGATTACCAACGAGGCGGACGGCACGATCACGCATACGCTCTCCACTACGGTGATCGGCCCGAACGGCAAGGTGGTGCGCTTTTATCCGGGCAACGAGTGGAAACCGTACGATGTGCTTGTGGACTTGCAAGGGATGGTGGGATTTTCCGGCTGACATAGGCGATGCGGTGGCCAGACCACTGGTTTGTAATTCAATGAGTTTCAGATTTCTACAAGGGGCACCTTCACAAGGGCAAGGAGTGGACGACCGATGAGTTATGGATTGAATATCCGCAAGGATGCGGAGCTGGATTTTCTTTCGC
The DNA here is from genome assembly GCA_003139795.1 of Acidobacteriaceae bacterium. Lineage (GTDB taxonomy): Bacteria > Acidobacteriota > Terriglobia > Terriglobales > Acidobacteriaceae > Telmatobacter. Next base: position 946 of record PLGM01000116.1, read on the forward strand.
TGGGCGCGCTGGTGCACAGGCTGGATCCGGGGATTATTCCGTTCAGGAAAGCGACGGAGTGCCAGATTCACGTCAGCGGCGGCGAGTTCAATGTGGCGGCCAACCTTTCAGACTGCTTTGGGATGAAGACGGCGATTGCGTCGGCGATGTCGGACTATCCGATCGGCGACCTGATTGCGGAACGGGTGCGGGCGATGGGCGTGAAGCCGTTCTACAAGCACTTCAAGCACGACGGCGTGACCGGGCCGAACATGGCGGCGGTGTACAGCGACCGGGGGTATGGGGTGCGCGCTCCGGTGGTGTTCTACAACCGGGCCAACGAGGCGGCGGCGCAACTGAGGCCGGGGGATTTCGACTGGAAGGCGATCTTTGCGGGAGGCGTGCGGTGGGTGCACAGCGGCGGGATCTTTGCGGCGCTTTCGCCGACGACGGCGCCGCTGGCGGCGGAGATGATGAGGGAAGCCAAGGCGGCGGGCGCGATGACTTCGTTCGATCTGAATTTCCGCGAGAAGCTGTGGAAGATTCATGGCGGCAACGAGCGGGCCGTCGAAACCATCGCCACCATCGTTGAGAACGTGGATGTGCTGGTGGGCAACGAAGAGGATTTGCAGAAAGGGTTGGGAATTGCGGGGCCGGAAGTGGCGGCGAAATCGAAGCTCGATCCGAGCGTGTTCTTCGGCATGATCGACAACGTGGTGAAGAAGCATCCGCATGTAAAGGTGGTGGCGACGACGCTGCGCGAGGTCCACTCGACGAGCCGGCACAGCTGGAGCGCGGTGGCGTGGATCGACGGCAAGACCTACGCGGCGCCGACGGCGGAGTTGGAGGTGGTGGACCGCGTGGGCGGCGGAGACGGTTTTGCGGCGGGGTTCATTTATGGGCTCTTGAACGGCGAGACGCCGGAAGAGGCGGTGAAGCTGGGATGGGCGCACGGGGCGCTGCTGACCACGTTTCCCGGCGACACGACGATGGCGAGCGTGGAGCAAGTGCGGGCGTTTGCGCAAGGGGGATCGGCGCGGATTCAGCGGTAGCAGGCAACTGGTATTCTTGCCATGAACAGGATGGAGGTCTTGCGTGGCGAAGTTGACACTGGTTCTTGCGGTTCTGCTGGTTGCCCTGGGTCTGGTTGGTTATCTGGGCACGGGCAGCCTGCATCCGACGGCGCTGATTCCGGCGTGGATCGGACTGGCGTTGGGCATCTTCGGGTTTCTGGCCATCAGCCCCAACGAGGGCCGGCGGAAGCTGTTCATGCACATCAATGTGACGATTGCACTGCTGGGTTTTCTTGGTTCAGCGATTGAGGCCGTTCGCGGTTATGTGCATGCCAAGGCTGCCGGCCTGGAGCCGGACCAGATTGCACTGGCCTCGAAGATCACGCTGGCCGGACTGCTTCTGTTTTATGTGATCCTGTGCGTGCGTTCCTTCATCGCCGCGCGGCGTTCGGGGAAGGTGTAGCGCATGGGCACCATGCGTAGTGGCGGAATGGGCATGGGCGTGCGCGCCGAACGCTCGACGCGACACGGCGCCGCGCGATCGGGCCAGGGGGATTTACCCAAGCGCAAGCCCGATTTGAAGAAGATGTGGCCGCAGATATGGGGTCTGGTGCGTCCGCGCATGGGTCTTCTGCTGGGCGGGCTGGGGTTGATGGTAATCAACCGCGTCGCAGGCCTGGTGTTGCCCTACACTGCGAAGCCGCTCCTGGACAAGGTGCTGACAAAGGCAGGAGATCCGGCTCTTCTTCCGAAGATGATTGTCCTGGTGTTCTCGGCCATGTTGGTGCAGGCCATTACCTCATTCTCACTCACCCAACTGCTATCCAAGGCCGGCCAGCGCCTGATTGCAGAGATGCGTCGCCAGGTCCAGCGCCATGTGGGGCTGCTTTCCGTTGCGTACTACGACGAGAACCGCACCGGCACGCTGGTGGCGCGCATCATGACCGATGTGGAAGGCGTGCGCAACCTGGTGGGCACAGGGCTGGTGGAATTTGTGGGCGGGATGCTGACCGCGGTGCTGTCGTTTCTTTTTCTGCTGCATCTGAGTGTGACGGTTACGCTGACAGTCTTCACCGTCCTGGGCGCATTCGTCTTCGTGCTGCAGTATGGGTTCAAGATGATTCGCCCCATCTTCCGCGAGCGGGGCAAGATCAACGCGGAGGTTACCGGGCGTCTGACGGAGTCGCTGGGCGGCGTGCGCGTGATCAAGGGCTACCACGCCGAGGGGCGCGAGGCGGGGGTCTTTGCTGCCGGGGTTGAACGCCTGCTGTCCAACGTGATGAAGTCGCTGACCATGACTAGCGCCCTGGGCGCGGCATCGACGACGGTGCTGGGCCTGGTTTCGTCCCTGGTGATGTGGCTTGGCGGGCACAACGTGCTCAAGGGCACGTGGACGGTGGGCGACTACTTCAGCTACAACATGTTTCTTGCGTTCATGATTGCGCCGGTGTTCCAGATCGTAAATATTGGGACGCAACTGACAGAGGCGTTTGCCGGCCTCGACCGCACCAACGAGATCATGAGCGAGCTTGAAGAGAACCGAAGTCCAGGGCGGACGGAGAAGATGCCGCCGATCCGGGGCACGGTGCGCTTTGAGGATGTGGAGTTCGCCTACGAGCCGGATAAGCCGGTGCTGCACGGCATCAGCTTTTTGGCAGAGCCGGGCACGGTGACCGCGCTGGTGGGATCGTCGGGATCGGGGAAATCCACGATCATCAGCCTGATCTGCGCCTTCCACACGCCGACCAAGGGGCGCGTGGTGGTGGACGATGTGGACCTTGCGCACGTGGACCTGAATACCTACCGCTCGCAGTTGGGCGTGGTGTTGCAGGACTCTTTTCTTTTCGATGGCACGATTCGCGAGAACATTCTGTTTTCGCGGCCCGATGCCAGCGAGGAACAGTTTCTGTTTACCTGCCGTACGGCCCGTGTGGACGAGTTTGCCGAGCGCTACGCGGATGCTTATGACACGATTGTGGGCGAGCGCGGCGTGAAACTGTCGGGCGGGCAGCGGCAACGGCTTTCGATAGCACGCGCGCTATTGGCGGAGCCGAGGATACTTATTCTCGACGAAGCGACCAGTTCGCTAGACTCGGAGTCGGAGGCGATGATCCAGGCGGGATTGAGCCAGCTAATGCAGGGGCGCACGACGTTTGTGATCGCCCACAGGCTCTCGACGATCCGCCGCGCCGACCAGATTCTGGTAGTGGAGCAGGGGCGCATTGTGGAGCTTGGCAACCACGCTGAGTTATTCGCGCTGGGCGGCCGCTATTACGACCTTTACACTCGCCAACACGGGCTGGAGGCGAATCTGTTTCTGGCGCCGGGCGAGGGGGATGTGGTGGAGGAGAATATGTCGTAGTTTTTGGGATCGATGAGTCCGTGAGAGCCATTCATGACGCAATGAGCCGCTTGTGGTGGCGGCCAAACGCGGGCTGCGGAGGGTGGATTGAGAGGCGGAGATCGAAAAAAGGGTGTGGGTCGTATATTAATGAAAAATAATTACTTATGGATGGATTGTTTCCTTGATGCCGCTTTGGTGATGACTCGTCAGGCCAGAAGCGTGGTACGCTGTTTATGAGGTCTTGAGAGCCATGCGTGCTACGCCGCCAATTGGGTAAGAGAACTCATTCGCCACAGATCAGCGGGTGAGACAAGGCATTTTCATGTCCCTGTGGGGTTTTGGGGACTTGCGTGTCCCATGGGGCCAGAGCCTAGAGCAAAGCCTCAAGCGCGGCTCTCGTGGGTGTCGGTAATCCATCAAAATCTCCCTTTGCGCCCAATTCTCTTTTCAAGCTTTCCTTAAAGTTGTCCATAGCCCTGCTGCTTCTCACCTCGGCCATCAGATAGTCTCTTCCCTCGGTGCATATATCGACGATGCGGTTCTGCATCGCACGTTGCATCGCCGGGTCTGTCGCGGATTTGGATTTATCGGCGATAAAGCAGGCCAGGTTGAGATAGACGTCCGGGAAGTATTTCTCCTTTGCCTTGCGGGATACGTCTTGCTTGGCGGCAAGCAGTTCCTCGGAGAGCCGGATAGCCTGATCGAGGTCGCCCTCGTACAAGCCGATCAACGCCAGGTTGTAGTACGCGCCCGCATTCAAAGGCTCAATCGTCTTGCACTGGATGAAGTCCTGCTTGGCGTGCTCGAGTAGGTCACGGAACTCATCGCTTTTTCGACGCTCCGCCGATGTAGTGTCAAAACGCGAGAGGGCGATGACTCCGCGCATGCGATAGGCCTCGGCGCTGCTCCGATTGCATTCGATGGCGCGGCTTGCGTAGAGATAGGCGCGCGCGGCATCGCCATCGGTCAGGGGGCCGGTCCTGAAGCGTTCAAGATACGACCTTGCCAGCACAAGATAGAGCTTGTGCAGATTTGCGTCGTCGAGAACTACCACGCTCACGGTGAGAATCTGCATCTCATCGATGAGGATATCCTGCTGCCGCTCTTCAATCTTCCAGGAGTTGGGGAGCGAGCGGTTCCAGTTTTGCTCCTCAGGATATTTTGCTTCGAGCTTGAGGATGAGATTCAGGACGCGGCTCTGCAACTGGGAAATGATAGGGAATTCCGCTCTGACCTGCGTCTTGAGGGCCTCCACATCCTTGAGGGCTTTGGCCTGTATGGCGGCGAGCTGCTGCTGGACGGTGGAAGCCAGAGCATCAGCCCTCGCGTTGACGCTGACCAACTGCTCTTTGGCGTCCTGCCGGCTGGCAAAGACTGTGGCCAGAGCGAGTACGCTGAGGATGGTGGAGTACAGGCCGACAACCAACAGGAGCTTGTCGAGGAGCAACTCGTCGCGTTTGATGGATGCATCGACGGCCGCCTCAATGGCTTTCTGCAGATCCGAAAGCGTTGTTGCAGGCGCTGGCAACTGGACTTGCGCGGAAGCGGCAACGTCCACCGCGGCTTTCGTCTCGGCGGTTAACCGGTAGGAATAGCCAAGGATCGCGAGGAACACAAGAATTCCAATGCAGGCTAGCGCCAGGCTGATTCTTCCGAGGCCTCGGGCAAATCGATGCAGGAAGGTGGGGGCGGATTGGGGCTGGTTGGGATTCTGGTTGCCTGGCTGCGCTAAGTTCATCGCACACCTCGCTTTCGATCAAAGAATTCGTTCTTTGCGAGATCGCCGGCAGTTCCGAGGAAAAGCGAACTAGCGGAAGAACTCTACCACACCTTGCCGCTTCCTTGTCTCCGATCCGATCCGCCTGAGCGCGAACGCTCCTCCCCATTCTTGGCGTCTTGCGCGGCTTTCGTCAAAGGAGACCGGTTTGGTCACAAAAAGAAACTGCGTCCCAGGACTTGACATGACGCCTCTCTCCCAGCAGACTGGTAATGAAATCACAAAGCGGAATCGAGGACCATAATGCGAGACGGAGCCCCGCAAGGCACCTATAAAGTTCAGGCCCTGGACCGGGCCTTTGCCGTACTGGATTTACTGGGCGAGAGCGAAACGCCACTGGGATTGGCGCAGGTTGCGACTTCATTGCAACTGCACAAGAGCACCGCGCACCGTTTCCTCATGGTTCTGGAGCGCCACCGCATGGTGGAGCGTACCGGTAACGGGAAGTTCCGGCTGGGCCTAAGGCTGTTCGATTTCGGCAATCGGGCGATCGAGCAATATGATCTGCGGGACCGCGCGCAGCCGCACCTGCGGCGCCTGGTTGCCGAGACCGAGGAGACTGCGCACCTGTGCATTCTGGAGGCTGCGCGCGTCATTTACATCGACAAGATTGAGCCGGCCCGATCGGTGCGGATGATCACCCGCATAGGGGCCAGCAACCCGGTGCATTGCACGTCGGTGGGGAAGGCGATTCTGGCGTTTCTGCCCGAAGAGCGGGCCGCCGATGTGGTGCGCCGCACCCGCTTTGAGCGTTACACACATCGCACTATTGCGACGGCTGAGGCCTTGCGCGCGGAGATGGAGAAGACCCGTCGCCGCGGATACGCCGTGGACGACGAGGAGTTTGAGGAGGGGTTGCGTTGCATCGCCGTGCCGCTCCTGGATGCGCAACGGCTTCCAGTGGCGGCGGTGAGCATCTCCGGGCCGTCGTTCCGCGTGACCGCCCAGAAACTGCCTTCGATCGCGAACCAACTGCTACAATGCGTGCGGGGCATCGCAGCGGATATGGGGTACACCTCCACCGGGCGCAGTAATCGGGCGGCTTGGTCAGCATAGGGTTTCCGTTTGGCGGGAGGGAGCAAGGTTCGCGCTCAGCGGGGAGTTTTTCGTGCGGAAAAGGCGAGTGCGTCCTGTGTCAGAAGTAGCCTCCCAAGGCTCCATCTTTCTGATGCACTTACGGATGTTGCTTCAGCAGGATCGGCTCCTGCCCAGCCGGCCTTGGGTGGGTCAGACCTGCTCCTGGAAAGCTCAACCAGTTGAAACTGGAGTTCTCTCACCGAGAATTTAGAGATTCGTTATTCCGTTACGTGCTTGGCTGTTGTGCCCGCCACAACATGCTCGAACACAGCCGCCACAAACGGCTCATCAATCTGCTCATGGCGGATGAGCAAACGGGCGAGCAGGGGCCCGACGATCATTTCCAAAAACACGCTCACTTCCGTGCCGGCAGGGAGTTGCCGCTTTTGGATCGCCTTTTCCACGATGGTGCGAAACTCCTTGTCGCGCGGCGAGTAAACACGTTCCATGAATTCCTTGCGCAGGATCGGATTGTCCTGAATGGCCGTCAGCAGCCGGGCTACCACGATGCCGTTTTCGCCGGTGAAAAACCGTCCTACCTGGAGTACATACTGCTTGAGGCGCTCCAGGGGGGATCCTTCTGTCTTGAGGACAAGCTCATGATTTGTCTTGTGAAGAAACGCGTCGAGCAACAACGCCTCCTTCGTCGACCACCACCGGTACACCGTGGCACTGCTCACGCCCGCTTTGCGGGCGATGTGAACCGTCGAAATTGTTGCCACGGGCTTGCTTTGCAGGAAGCCGTATGCCGCATCCAGTATGGCGATGCGCGACGCCTCACTCCGGGGCCTGCCCGCGGAGCGCTTCCGTTCACTCCCAGTCTTGACCTTCACCAAGCGCATCGGATCACCCACTCAAGTGTAATATCGCGATTATTTACGAAACAAGACGTGTCGTTTTATAATAGATCGGAAGCGGGGTGGTGGCGCCTTGGCCGACGACCAACCGAATCAGGATTGGAAACCGAAGTACAACCCCTGGCTGATCGCCATCGTCGCGGCGATTGCCGCCTTCATGGAGGTGCTGGACACCAGCATCGCCAATGTGGCGCTTCCGCATATTTCGGGAGATTTAGGCGCCAGTCAGGATGAGAGCACGTGGGTGCTGACCACCTACCTGGTGGCCAACGCCGTCGTTCTGCCCATCACCGGCTGGCTCTCGAGCCTGATGGGCCGCAAGCGGTTCTTCATGATCTGCATTGGGCTGTTCACCGCGGCCTCCTTGCTCTGCGGGATAGCGCCCACCCTGCCGGCGCTGCTTTGCGCCCTGGCCATCCAGGGCGCCAGCGGCGGCGGTTTGCAGCCCATGGCGCAGTCCATCATGGCCGACAGTTTCCCGCCTCGGCTGCGCGGAGCCGCCTTCGCGCTCTTCGGCATGACGGTGGTCGTGGCTCCCGCCCTGGGACCTATCCTGGGCGGCTGGATCACCGATAACTACACCTGGCGATGGATCTACTTCATCAATCTGCCGCTCGGACTTGTGGTCCTGGGGCTGGTCTTCAAATTCGTGGACGATCCTCCATTCCTGCGGCGATTTAAACCCGGCGAGATACACTTCGATATGGTGGGATTCTCGCTGCTGGCGTTGGGGATCGTGGCCCTCCAGGTTCTTTTGGACAAGGGGCAGGAAGACGACTGGCTGGCCTCTCGTTTTATCAGCACGCTGATCGTGATCGCCGTCGTCTGTCTCAGCGGTCTGGTGGTGTGGGAGTGGCGCCAGAAGCAGCCGATCGTCGACGTGAGGTTATTCAAAATTATCAATTTCTCCGGCTCGTGCCTGATGATGTTCCTGGCCGGCGTCGTGATGTTTTCCTCGATGATTCTCATGCCGGAGTTTCTCCAGATGCTCATGGGATACACCGCGGAGGATGCTGGCGTAATCGTTTCCATCGGCGCCGCTCTTGTGATGGTGACCATGCCCGCCGTAGGATTTATCGGTCCCAAATTCCCCGCCAAGTACATGATCGCCTTTGGCTGGCTTCTCTCCGCGGGCGGGATGTACATATCCACAAAGCTATTATCTCTGAACATCAGTTTTAGCGGGGCCGCGGTTATCATGCTGGTGCAGTTTGTTCCCTTGGCCTTCATCTTCATTCCTACAATGACTGCCTCTTTTGTAGGAGTTCCGCAAGACAAGAGCGATTCGGTCTCGGGATTGACCAACTTCATGCGCAACATTGGAATGAGCTTCGGCGCAGCGGGGGTGCAAACGATTCTGGCCCGCCGCCAGCAATTCCATCTGGCCCGGCTTGCCGACCACCTGAACGCGGGAGATCCAGGTCTGGCGATCACTGCTCAAGCCATGGCCTTGCACGCCCGCAGCGCCGGGTTAGGGCCTTTTGGAACGCAGGCGGCCGTCGTGGCCCAAATCTACCGATCGTTCATGATGCAGGCCGCTGCCATGTCATTCATTGACACCTATGTGATTTTGGGAGTTGGGTCGGCAGCCATGTTTTTCCTTTCATTCCTTCTCAAATCGAACGATCCCAAGCACACAGAGGCGCATAGCGGAGATTGAGGGGCTCAGGAAACGGACAACGAAGTGCGTCTGCCGCTGAGTGGGCGAAGACTCACATAAACAATGGCTTACGAGAGGCAACAATGAGAATTCGGGTGGCGTCCGATCTGGCTTGGCGCATAACACGTCGACGCCGGGTTCGGCATTGTACGGAAAGCTAGCACAAGCCGTGGTAGAGCACACTGATCAAAAGAGGGAACATGGGATCTTCCGATTTGCTGTCAGCCAATTTGCAATCTATAGCTGAGCGTGGATTGAGTTCCTTTTTGCAAGCCATTGCTGAAGGTCAGCCAGACGACGACCTTCGAAAAGCCAGCGATTGTTGGATTCGCGCTATGGAAACGACCGACTGGAGTCCTGGCGTAAGTGCGGATAAATTCATTTGTCAGGTAACGATCAACGCCATGGCAATCTCTGCCGAAGATAACTCGCCCAATTTCAGAGGATGCCCTTAGCTTTCCCTTTTGGATCCTGGCCGCGAGATCGCGCAGTTCCCGTTGGTAATAGCAGAACAACCGTGACCCCATCGAGAACAAATCGAACAACTTGGGCGGCGCTACGGCGCTTCGCTGCTGAATAACTGTTGCACCGCACCTAAATAGGATTTTCCGCATTTTTCGGTCTAAAGATTAACACACAGGTTTCTGGTCACTTGAGAGTACCGAGTTCTG
>PLGM01000348.1 GCA_003139795.1 Acidobacteriaceae bacterium
TGTGGAATCGCTCTTGGACGGAAAAACTATCTGTTCGCCGGCTCCGACGCCGGTGGCGATCGCGCCGCCGCGTTCTACAGCCTCATCGGCTCGGCCAAGCTCAACGGTCTCGATCCGGAGTTCTACCTCCGCACCGTGCTGGCGCAAATCGCCGACCATCCCATCAGCCGCATCGAGGAACTCCTGCCCTGGAACCTCGTCCCATCGCTGCAGACCCAATCCTGCCAAGCCGCTTAGCCACACTCTTGAAGTGTCCACTAAAAAGAAGTGGACACTTCAAGAGATGAAAACTCCTACAAGTCAAGAGGGGAAGTCAGGACGCTTACCTTGGACGTGCAAGGCGCGCGCCAGTTCATCGGCGAAATATCCGCACGGTGAACGATTGACGAACGCCTCGGCGCTGGCCAGCAGTGTACCGAAACGGGAGAACCAGACGTCTGCCTGCGACCAGAGTCCGTCGTCATCGAAGCGGGCAACATCATGCAGGGTATAGTATCGGCCGCAATGGGAGTAGCTGGTGAGATAAGCCAGCGGTTTCAGTTTCCGGAAAACCGTGACATTGACGGAGGTTCCGAGAGCTTGCTTCAGTTCGTCCAGGGTGGCGATTTTGTTGCGTAGCAGCAGTGAACGCAATTCCTCGGAGCGGAAAGAGAGAGGCCTCATAATGTTATAGTTCCGGCTTCGCCGGCTCCTCCTATTCGGAACTATAACAAATCAGGGCATGCAAATCTAGCACTAGTCAAAGCGCCATGGACCAATATTTATAGGGATGTCGTCATCGTTCCCTATTGAGTACCCAGCTCCGACTGGGCGACGCATTATGCAATAGAAACGACTAATTGTGAGTTGTTATTGTTGCGGCGCCGCTAAGTACAGCGCCGCGCATGATTGCGGCCCAGCCGCCAGGCCGACGTGCCCCCCTCCCTGATGATCCGTTGAATGCTCTTAGCGGTGAAAACAACGGCAATTTCTTCCGACATGATGCCCTCCCTTTGCTCCAATACGGATACTCTATCAAAACTGGATTACAATTACGATAGTCTATATAAACTCTACCTGGTTTATCCGAGAATAAACGCATCATGCTTGCATGAATCCATGCGATCATGAATGTTGGGATTAGTGCAGCCATAGTCCCCGTCTCCGCCAGATTCCCTTCCAAACGATTGAATATACAAAACTTGCGGTTGTTTTATAGCGGGATTAGACTTCATGCTGAAGGACAATCCAGGACTAAGCCGTGCAATTCCTCCACCAGGACGCGATTGGTGGGCAAATGCTGGCTTGCTTGCGTCCGGGCGTGCGTCTAGCCGCCCCTGTTGGCATTTAGATGTCAACGATTAGTCTCTTCTGACTGTCACCCTCTGTTGCGCCCCCCGTGCCCTTGAACCAGCCCGGCAGCGCGCCCGTCTGCGCGTATGCCTCAAGCTCCTGGGTGCTCATCCAGCCGAACAGGTTATTCAGGGAGACGGTCTCCGTCTTGTCAATCCATTCGCCTGCCGAATTGATTTTGGCGTAGGCCTGTATTGCCGCCACAACCGCGCTGGCGGTCACGTCCACGCTCTCGGCCCGTTCGATGATTCGATTCAGAGCCGCCCGGACGTTCCGCTGGCGCTTCTGGAAGAGTCCAAGCGCGTGAGCGTGGCGATACAAGCTGGCCCGATCCGCCAGCCCAAATTCCTCGGCAATGGTTGGGTGACTCCTGAGAATCGGTTCGCGAAGCTCTCAACTTCGCGTCCCTACTGTTGTAAAATAGGATTCTCAGGGGTTTGCAAATGGCCCTGTGCATTATTCAGGTGTTAGCACATTGATAATCCGAGGGGGATGGTTTTCGTCTGACACCAAGCGATGTTCGCCATCTGGGCTCAGGCGGATGACCTCTTGGACCTGTCTTATCTCCGTACCATCAGGAAGGGCCCAGACCGTGGCCCTATGCTCCTCAAGCGTCGTCAGCGTTTTGCCATCGCTTCCGAAATGGAGAGCTTCGACTGGCCCCTCGTGTTTCAGCCTCAACGCTTTATGGTCCTCGGTCAAGCTTCTGACCTCCACCACATCATCCACGGTCCGCTCAAGCGATGAGCCGGCTGAGAGGAATGATGAGCACGATGTGGCAACGTATTTTCCATTACTGCTTATGGTGATCAATCCGACGGGGCATCCCCGTATTACCTCCTGTTGTTGTATTGGGATGTTTTTGAGGTTCCATAATGTCACGCTCTTATCCGCACCTATGCGGGCACCCCAGCTTCGGCTGGTTGGGAACCACTCTTGATTCGCCCTTGACGAATGCGCCATGGCAACCCATCCTTTCCGCACAAAAACGCAGAAAGGATGGGGCACGGGGGCGCAGTACTACCACTTCACTTGAGGAAAACCGGCATTCCGCTTACCGGTATATTTCCGGAACTAATTGCATAGGATATGCCGGCAACGTCCTGAGCCGACTGGACATTCCATGTGGAAGGAATCGCCGTTGTGAAAGTTGCTTCTTCATCATTCCAAAGAATGTGCTCTTCGTTCCCGCCAGGAGTTTGAATCACGACAATCCACGTTCCTTGCGCATCTCGTGAGCTGGATACGAGGGCCGTGTTCATAAGCCAATTTGCTACAGTACGATAAGCATCGGTTGTTGGCTTGTCTGTTTCCCCGGCATCGTCGACAATGGCGGACAAATGATCTGCCCAAGCATACCATTGTATCCTGTAGAGACCGAGCGTCCTTCCAATGATGTACATCCGCGCTACATATTCTTGCGAGGTATGCATGTCCAGCGGGCAAGAGCCGGGCGGAAATGCACTAGCGGGTTCAGGCCATTTTGCATCTGGACCGCTTAGGACGTAATAAGGGAATTCGGACACCCAGATAGGTACGCTCTGTAAATGATACTTTGCAAAAAGGGCTTTGTAATTCGCGACCCAGGGTGCCAAGGTTTCAGGGTTGCTGCAATCGCGGCTGTAATGAAAATTGAGCGTGTCGAAGCTCCCAATTCCTCCAGATGAAAAATAGCTCTCTACGAGCGGTGAGAACCACCACATAAATGCTGGGGAACTAAACGTTATCGAGGGATCAATCTCCTTGAGAGTGGAATGAGCAGCCTGACACATAGCTATCAATTGCTCGACTGTGCCAGTATAGCTGTTTATGTTGTCGGGCTCATTCCAGCATTCATAATCATGCACGACGCCCTTGTAGCGTGTCGCGATGGTCTGAACATAGGTGATCCAGTCTTGAATATTTGCGGGTCCGGCAGCCTGACCTAATGGTTCACCGGGGTAAGAAGGCTGTGTGGGTTGCAACGATGCCCAGGTGGGAGTGCTTGATAGGATTAAATCAATCTGACCGCCGCTCTTCTGCGCGAGGGCTACATCGCTGTCAAGTCGGGAAAACGTCCACGTTCCCTTTTCGGGTTCAACTTCAAACCATATTGAGTCGAAAGTTCTTAGAACGCCTACTGGCACGTCCGGCCATGGTCGCCCACCCATGTCGTTCTGCGATGTCATTCCAAAGTAATCCAAAGAGTATGTCGGGTATGTCGGGGGACTAGCTGGACTGACTGGGGGGGATGTTTGGTTGGATGGCGAATTGTTACCGTTTGCGACACAACCTGTCACCAACAACACGATGATACCAAGGCAATGAAAGTGCTTACTCATATCACCTCCGTAGCAGACGCTGATCGCGTGATGCTCTGGCATCCGCCCCTGTACACAACGGCAAGAACATAGGCCGCGAAGAACAGCTTCTTCATGGATAGAGTCATCGTGGTTGTCCTCCTGAGTCGGATATGGATAGCGACGGCGAAGCCAAGCTAACGAGGCACATCCACACCCGTATTCCCTATTGGCACGCCGCATGCCTAAAGTTCCCGAACGGAGTTAAAGGACCTTTAGTTTTGCACTGGACTACTAATGCCCCTCAGACCGTCAGCACGGGATTCAGCGACGTCACCTGCGCCACCGCCTTGGTCAGCCGCGCCTCCTGCGGGCGGGAGCCCCTGTACTCCGCCCGTGTGTAGATATCGGCGGACGGCCTGCTGACATGAGCCTATTGGGAACGCAGAACAGAAGAATAAGTAGTGAGTGCGCATTCGAGAGCTGCGCATGAACTCGTGACGCGTGGGGCAAAGAGGATTAGTTTTCAATAAAGCGGGGAAATTAGGGCGTGCTCACGCAACTCTCAATGCCTCGACGATTAGGGCGAAGTTGAGGAAGGCATCTTCGTAAGCGTCCTGAGTTCCCCTCTGGCATGACCTCGGGTATGAAGTCGACTATTTCGTCATGGTTCACGAAGGGGAAGCGGGAACTGGGCGTCGCGTTCGCCGGTGGCGATCGGTATCGGAGAAGCGGCGGATCGCGGAGTTAACGTTCGAGCCGGGAGCGAGCGTGGCGCTGGTGGCGCGGGCTCACGGTGTGAACGCCAACCAGGTGTTCAAGTGGCGCCGTGAGCTGAAGAGGGGCGAACTGGTCGAACCCGATGCGGCATCGGCGGCGCTTCTTCCTGTTACATTGTCTGCTTCTTGTGAGACGGCCAACGAGACACGGGAGGCTGGTGCGAAGGAACAACCGACGGCGAGCGGCGCGATTCACATCGAGTTTCCTGGGCGGGTGATGATCAGCGTCGAGTGCGGCGCCGATCCGGTACTGTTGCGATCGATCCTGGAGAGTTTGCGCAAGTGATCGAGCTCCGCACCGGAACGAGGATATGGATCGCTGCCGG
>PLGM01000198.1 GCA_003139795.1 Acidobacteriaceae bacterium
GGACTTTCACCACAGGCTGTTATGGGCCGCAGTCGGAACCAAGAGGGCGATTGACAGGAAGGAGCCGGAGCAGATTGCGGAGTTGGCGTCGAAAAGCCGTGGGAAGGTGAGAAGGGATCTGGAGATGCTCCATGAACATTGACCTAAGCCTCCAGGCGTACGTCGTCAGATTATTCCGGCCGTTAAACAGACAGCGTGCAACCGGCGGTTTTCCTATTACAGGTGCCCTTTCGAGCGCATTAAACGCATCTGCTACAGTTATACCTAAGCCGAGAGCAGCCTACCAGGTGATCTTGCAGCCGGACGTAGCCACGATGTTCTCGATGGCCGGGGTAGATTCCTGGATGCGAGCCGTTCATAGTTTTCTTGTCAGCGCCGCCTTAACCGATGTCAGCCCGATTTGGGCCTCCGTGGCCGGGTATTATTCAAGTCATTATTCCGTTCGGGCAATTGCTCATGTCCTAGGATTTTTCCAGCTTTTTAGCGCAAAACAGATAGTCCAACTCGAACTGAATGGAAATCAATTCTTAGGCACCTTTAATCCGAAGAACGGGAGCGACCGCGAGCACAAGTTTTACTGGAAGGTCGTCAAGGACAACTCACTCTTTGTGACGGACCCTTTTTTCACCTATAACGATTCGAAAAGAGACCCCTCTGATGCCGGGCATCGGGGACGCGCCAATTACGCGGATTTTCTTCAAGATTTCCCTACATTTCAGCCTCTGGACCGCCAGGAAGTAGTTCGGCGGATTCAGAAGATCTCCAACATCGAATGTAGTGCGCCACCAATTCCAAGTGCGGCTAATTACCCTGATGTCGAGTCGGTCCAGATAGTCGCCTATCACCGCTTGGTCAGGTTCCGCGACATACTCGATAAGATTCTGGGTACCGGTAACACTGGAAATAGATTCTGGAACGTTCACCGCGATCCGCCTTGGGCACGGGACTTCATCGACTATCAGCTTGTTGATGCGCGGACGAATCCCGGGCAACTGGGTCCGAATTAGCGCCCAGAGCTTGTCTGGACGCCAGGTGCCGCAAGCCGGCTTTCGGGGAGGGGACGCAGGCTGACCGCTTTATCGATAATTCGGACAACCGCTCCGCCGGCGCTAGATGTCGAGGTTCTTTACGTCCAGCGCGACCGGGAAAGAAGGGCAAATGCCCATCAGAAAACGCGGTGAAAGCTGGCAGATCGATGTCCGGACAGCGGAAGGAACCCGCATCCGAAGAACCTACCCCACACAGGAAGCCGCCCAGGAAGCGGAAGCGGCCATGATGCCAAACCCTCAACAGCGCACGGCCATGCGGAAACTACGGCGGGCTCAATCCGTGCGCTCAAACTCAACCCCCGCGTCCGTGAAGGTCTCACGGCTAGGGCCGGGCATGTCCCGCCGGCTGCAATCACAGCGGCCCAAGTCGCCAGTATCTGTGATGCCTGGCGGGATCGCACGCCCGGTTACAGGCGGACCCTCCAAAGCTATTTGAGATCCGCGTTGAGCTTGATCGGCGCCCCGCCTGCTGCGCAGGCGGGCATCCCCACCCTCAAGGCAGTCCGGCCACGTGAACGGACGGTAACCACGCTCGAATACGAGATGGTCTTCCACGTGGCCGGACCGATGCTGCAGTTATGCCTGCTCCTGGCGAGAGAAGCCGGGCTCAGACACAAGACCATCCTCGACTTTACTGCGGCACAATGCAACTTCCAGGAAGGCACCATCAGCGGCAGATCGAAAGCGTATGCCAGCTACACGATCCCCATGACAGAGCGCCTAAGGGAACGCCTCCTATGGGCCTGTGCCGGCGCAACCGACAGCCACGAACCCCTGCTCTGCCAGTACAACCGGCAGAGAAAGAAACCACACTACAACTCGCTCACCACGGCACTCATGCGGGCAAAGCGACTCTGCGGACTCAGCAAACCAGGCCAGAAGGTAGGCTGGGCCGGCTGGGGATTTCACGACCTGCGCCGCACCGCGGCCAGGGAACTCTACGACCGCACCAAAGACCTGCGCAAAGTCCAGCGATTCCTGGGCCACGCGCAACCGGGCCAGGCATTGTGGTACCTAGGCAACGCGGCAGTCGAACTCGAAGCCGCGGACCTCCAAACAACAACGCCGAAAAGCGGAACGGAGGTCGCGTGATGTCAGAGCACTACAACAAACAAACCGTAGAAGCCACCGTCTGGTGCGCGCGGTGCGGCAAGAACACCCCGCACCGCGTGTTCGACGGACGGCGCCAACACTGCCTCATCTGCGCAGCACTCAGAGAAGCGGAAAGCCAGCGAGCCAAACGCCAGGGGGAACTCTTCAAAGGAAACTATGAACAAGACAAACGAACCTGAAGAGGTCGGCCCAAAAGCGCGGAAGTACAAAGCACAGCCGCACGACTACGCCGCCGTCGACACCGCCAACGAAACAACAACAGAAACGATCAACAGGCTCACGAACATCTACGCCCTGGCCCTACAACAGTTCCAAGACGAAGATGGCGACGATCCAGACACGGCCCGCGAAAACGCGGCCCGCGTATGGCGAAGCGAACTACCGGAGATCACCGATCTCCGATCGATCAGCTCATTCATCGCGCTGATCGCCTGGGGCCAGCGGATGATGACCCTCACCGCCGCAGAGGCCCGGGCCATGATGTTCACAGCACAAACCCAACTGACCACGCTCTCGCGACTCGCACCCGACAAGCCAAAGCGTAGGATCAGGAAAAGGAACCAACGCTCATAACGCAGAACTGGAACCGCCCGCCGGCGGCGCGTACGCGCCGCCCGCGGGTCTTTTACCCTGAACCCATGGAATGCCAAAGCAGAGACGAAGAGAACGCAACGCATGACCGCCTCATCCAATGGTTTAGGACGCGCGGAACAGCACTACCGTCCATTGAGGCGCAGCAAATGGCGCAACTCCCACGCCGCCCCACCAACCCGCGGGGTATTCCCAGCATGACCTTCTATGAGATCGACAACCGGTATACGTACTACCGGGAGGCGAGCTCATACCCGATAGCAACCTTTGAGCGCGAGCGGCAAGCACTGGAAGCCGCAAGGAAATACGCGCTCGCACTGGGTCACGCGCTGGTGCGCGTGGTCTTTGTAATCCCAACCAAACCAGGAGAGTAAAACCATGACACTCACACCCAGCACGAGCGTACTCACCGACCTGGCCACAGTAGCGGCCCAGGCACCGACAGCAGCAACCAGAGCCAAGGCACTCGCCACGCCGGAACTCGACTACCTAGGCATGATCGCGGCAGCCAGAGCGGCGCTAAGCCAGGCGCGCTACTCGCTCGCGCTCGTGGCGGCAGCCACCGATGCAGCCGACACCAACACGGCCACCATCGCCGATATCCTGGCCACGCTGAGCTGAGCCCGTTGGGATCTCAAAAAAGACCCACCACGATCCCCGCAGACGCGTCGACAAACAAGCCAGGCCACTACACCACGGCAAAAACGCCAGGAGAAGGAGCCAAATGCAAAAGATCGCGGAAACCGCCCAACTCAAGCCGGCGGCCAAGGAAGTGCACCGCACCCAACACGACCAGGACATGACCGCCGTTCAACAGCGAGCCCGCAAAGCCCGCGAAGAAGAGCGCCTCCTGGCCGACCTCACCGACCCACGCCTAGACGCAGCAGCCGCACCCAACCAAGAGCCAAGCTACAAGCCGACGCCCCTCCCAAAGACCACCCCGCAGCCCGACCGCGCGGATGAGCTCCTCACCGCCGACCAAGGCGCAGCCCTCACCGCCTACCAACTCGCGACCGGAGCCGGCATAGCCACACGCCGCAGCCGGCCATCCACTGGCGGACGCCTCTAAAAACGGCGCCGCCCACGGGGCGCGCCTCCGGCTGCCGCCGGACTGCCTTG
>PLGM01000344.1 GCA_003139795.1 Acidobacteriaceae bacterium
CCTGCCGGGCGCACCAACAAAAAGCCCAGCCGCGAGGGCCGGGCCTTGTGGCGCAGGAGCGGTGCAGCAGGTTAGGGGCTGACGGTCTGGATGGAATGGTTGCCGTGAGGAACGGCAGCCAGCGCAGAGGGCTGGTCGCCGGTGGGATAAGGCGTGGCTTGCGTGGGCTGCAGGGCGCCCGTGTTGGGGTTCAGCTGGAAGCCGGATATGGTGTTGCCCAGGAAGTTGGCGGTATAGACAAAGCGGCCGAGCGCCGGGTCCACGACCAAAGCCACGGGCTCAGTGTCAGTAGCGTTGACCGAGCTGCCGGTGACGTTGACCGCGGCCGAGGGGGTGCCGGTGCTCAGGTCGATGACGTAAGCCGAGACCGAGGAGTCCAGCTGATTGGAGACATAGATGTATTTGCCGCGCGGGTCGATGGAGATGGTGCCGGGCTCGTTGCCGGTCTTGAAGGGTCCGTTGATGAGGAAATTGAGAGTGCTGCCGCCCTGAATGGTATAGCCGATCAGTTCGTTGGAAGCGAAGTCAGTGGCATAGACAAAGCGATTTGTGGGGTCGGAGGCAATGGCGGTGGGCTTGACGCCGGCCTTGTAGGGGCTGCCGGCGGACAGGGCCAACGCGCCGCCGGAGCCGGCGGCGTAGCCAAAGATCCAGCCGGGGTTGGCGGAGCTGTCGGCGCAGGTTGGCGCAGGCGTGCAGCCGGGGTTGTAGGCCGACTGATCATAGGCGGTGACGTAGACGGCAATGTTGTTGGCCAGAACGTGGACACCGGTGGGAACGATAGTGTCAGTGGGGTAGCCGGGGAGGGTGAGAGTCATCTGGGCAGCCACGGAACCGATGGCGCCGCTGGAGAGGGAATAGGCGGTGAGCAGGGAGGGATTGGGCCCGGAGATTACGTAGAGGTAGGTTTCGGCGGTGTTGACGGCGACGTAGACGGGCGTGTTGCCGGTGGTGACCACGTCTTTCTGCGTGAGGACGCCGTTGCCGGAGATGGCGAAGTGGACGACGTTGTTGCTGGCCTGGTTGACGACGTAGAGATTGGCATAGTCCGCAGTGACGGCCATGGCGATGGGGTTGACTCCGCCGCTGGGCACATTGGGCTGTCCAGAGCGCAGGGCGCCGGTCTCGGAGTCCGCATCGTAGGTTTGGATCTGTCCGGCGCTGGCGGTTCCCGAGCCCGCGGAATTGGCCACGAAGACATAGTCGATGGTGGTGATCTCGCAGGAGGTCAAGAGTGTGGCCACTAGAAGGCCGATGATAGAGACCAGAAAAAGCTGGCTCAATTTGCTGAACTTCATGCGCTTCCTTCGTCGTGGGCGATCAGAATCAGGCCCCAAGAAAACTCGTTTAGGTTGCCCCGCAAGTATTGTAAAAGCCAGGTACGGGGTGTTGCTACCGATGCCGGTCCGGGACCGGGGCATGGGCGGTCTCGACTACTGTGAACTGCCGCTGCTGCTTTTGCCGCTGCTGCCATGCGGAATGGCGGCGACGGCCGTGGGCTGGGCGTTGGAGATGTAAGGAGAGTTCTGCGAATTGACGAGCGTGCCGGCGGTGGGATTGAGCTCAAAGCCGGAGACAGTTCCGACGACCCCGTTGCCGAGATAGTTGGCGGTGAACAGGAAGTGGTTGGTCGATGGATCGATGCCGAGGGCGACGGGCTGCGTGCCGGTGGAGTAGGTACCGAGACTGGTGAGCGCTCCGTTGCTGGAGGAGTAGGCCGTAACCGTGCTGTCCAGGGAGTTGGCTACGTAGACAAACGGGTAGGCGGGATCGACGACGATGGCGGCGGGCCGATCTCCGGCGGGGAAGGGGCTGCCGGCGAGCGGGGTGAGGAGGCCGGAAGCGACCGAGTAGCCGAGGACGTTGCCGTTGGTGAAGTCGGTGACGTAAACATAGGTGCTGGAGGGATCGCTGGCGATGGCGGAGGGATAGTTTCCTGCGGGAAAGGGCGCGCCGCCGTTGAGGGGAGTGAGCGCGCCGCCCGAGCCGACCGAAAAGCCAAAGACATAGCCGACGTTGAGGGTTACGGAGGAGTCATAGGCGGTGATATAGATGTCGGCGCCCGATTTGAGGGCGTCGATGGCCGTGGGGACGATGACGTCGTTGGGCCTGGCGGGCAGGGACAAGGGCCAGTAGTTCAGGCTTCCGTTGGCGACGGGCGTTCCCAGCACGTCGCTGGGAGGAGTGCTGGAAGTGGGGGTAATGGGAAATACGGCCACGGAGCCGGAGCAGGGGGCGGCGGTGGAGCAGCTCGGCAGTGGCTGGTAGGTGTCCACGACGAAGAGGTTGGTTCCGTTGACGGCGACGGCGAGGGGGTAGATGCCCGGCGTATTAACGGTGTTCTGGGGATAGAGCTTGCCGTCGTTGCCGATGACGAACTGGACGATGGTGTTGTCGTCCTGATTGACGACATAGAGGTTGTTGTTGTCGGAGGGGACGGCTTCGGCCACGGGATCGCGTCCGCCGGAAGGAAAGGGCGAAGTGGAGATCTGGCGCATCTGGCCGGACTCGGAGTTGATCTCGAAGACGTCGATCTCACCGTAGTTGTTGGCTCCCGCGGCCTTGGAACTGGCTACAAAGACAAAATCCACGGTAAGGGTGCCACAGGCAGTGACCAGCGAAGCCACCAGGAGGCTGGCCGCGGAGACCAGCAGCAGCTGGCTCGATTTGTTGAACTTCATGCGCATCTTTCGTCAGGGGGTGAGAAGCTCAGGCCCCGAAAAAACCGTTTAGGAATCGAACCCCAGGGCGCGTGCGAGAAAACCGTGCCCGGTATTCGGCTGCGTTCTTGAAGAATCTACCGTAACCTGGGCCGTGAACCAGCCAACCGGCTGAAGCCCGGCCCAGAAGAAACTGCCGGCGGCGCGGCTTTAGCTGGTGCGCCCGTCTACCAGACACCATGTGGCCGGTCCCTGGATCGAAACGGCGCTGGTGACGCGCAAATTGTTGAGCACGCCGGAGTTGGGATCAACCACCCGGCCGGTGACGCTGGAATCGTTGAAGTCGGCCGAGTAAATGTACTGGTCGGAGGGATCCTCGAGGAGACACTGAGGACCGGCACCGGAGCCGAAGGGTTCACCGGCGATGAAACTGAGCTGGTGGGTGGTGGGGTCGATGACATAACCGGCGAGACCGCTCTGCGCATTGGTTCCCTGGGTGTTGTTCCCCTGGTTGGCTACATAGAGGAACTTGCCCTTGGATTCCACCAGCAGTTGGATCGGATTGGCGAGGGTGGGATCATCGGGAACGCTGCCGCCGGTCTGAGCCTGCAGGGCGCCACCGGAGCCGAGGGAGAAGGGCAAAATCTGGCTGGGCGAGGTTGTGGCGGTGCCGCTGACGGAGTAGGTGATCGGTTCGTTGTCGAGGACGTAGACGTACCCGCCGCCGTTGGCAATGGCCGTACCCTGCGCGATGCCGAGCGGCTGGGCGCTGTTCTGGTTGATGGTCAACTGGCCACTGGTGGAACTGTAGGTGTAGGGGAAGACCGAGGAGCCGCCGGTGTAGGGGTAACTGGTGGCTGGGGCCGTTCCGCTGAGAGTCAGGACGTATCCGGAGGACAGCGAGAAGTCGACGGGATTGGCGGGGACCGGGAAGTAGGGCAGGGCCGCGCCGTTGGCCGCCGTAAGCTGGGCGTTGACGATCAGAGAGAGCCGGCCGGTGGTCTGATTGACCAGGAAGGCCGTTATGTCGCCGCAGGTGGCGGCATTGGGACCCAGGGCCAGGGAGCAGTCGGAATTGTTCGGGGCGTCATGGTCGAGCACGTAGAGGTAGTTTCCGGAGCTGTCGCCGGTCATGCGGAAAGGATTGATGCCCTGGGTGTAAAAGGTCTCCTGGGCAGTGAGGATGCCGTTTCCGCCGACCGCGAACTCGGTGATGTTGGCGTTCTGGCAGGGGAGCGCCGTGGTGCAGTCGGAGCTGCCGGTGGAGTTTACGCCGCGGTTAAGGACGTAAAGAAAGCGGCTGCCGCTGATCAGGACGGCGCGGACCGGGTTGGCGCCGCCGGAGGAGATGGGCAGTCCATTAACGGTGGTCAGCTGGCCGGTATTGTGATCGATCTTAAAGCCGCTGATAATGCCGTTGCCGCTGGACTGGGCCGTGATTGTACCCGTCACATACAAAAAGCCGACCGTATAACTCTGGACGCAAGACGTAACGCTGAGGACGACCGCAGCAGAGAGGGCGCTCATCAGTAGTGCCTTGCCGAATTTCGAAAACTTCATGCTATTCCTTCATCCTGGGCAGGCGTGCGCCGCCAGGTTTTCTAGTTCCACAGCAGAGCTGGGTTGGGATGGGTCCCTGCTGCATTGTAAAAGCCAAGGGTGTGTTGTGCCTAGTTTCAGCGTGAGACTTGGCAAAACAGGGCATTTTTCGAGGGCCAAGCCGCCTGGGGCGACCCCAATCCGGCGTCCGGATGGTTGGCGACAGGAATCTCGGGCGCGGTTTCAGTTTGGACGCCGGAAAGGCGGGAAACGTCAACGGGCACGAGGGGAAAGATGCGATCGGGACGGTTGGACTCCGTCCGGAGCCAAGGCTGAGCGCAGCCCAGGCTCCGGGGTTGGGGTTCGGTTTACCAGACGCGGCAGGAGTTCACCGGATACATGGGCTGACCTTTGGCGCAGCCGAAGGCCTTGCCGAATTCGTCGAAGTTCTGCACGGAGCCGTTGGTGCGCCAGCGGCCGGGCGAGTGAGGGTCAGTGAGCGCGGCCTGGCGTGCCGAAGGCTCGGTCTGGTTCTGGCACCAGACCTGGGCGAAGCCGAGGAAGTAGCGCTGCGCCTCAGTGTATCCGTCGATCTTGCCGGTGATGGACTTGCCTTGGGCGGCGAGGGTGTCGAGCAGGGCCATGTAGGCGATGCGCAGGCCGCCGTTGTCGGCGGTGTTTTCGCCCAGGGTGAGCTTGCCGTTGAGCTTCTGCGCGGGTACGTCGCCGTGGGCCGCAGCAGCCTCAAAGCCGCTGTATTCGTCCGCCACGCAATTGGTGCGCTCGGTGAAAGCCTTGCGGTCCTCGGGGGTCTGCCACTCGCGGAGGTTGCCCTTGCCGTCGTACTTGGAGCCCTGGTCGTCGAAGCCGTGGGTCATCTCGTGGCCGATGACCACGCCGATGCCGCCGAAGTTGACGGCCGGGTCGATGGTGAAGTCGAAAAAGGGCGGCTGGAGGATGCCGGCGGGAAAGTTGATGTCGTTTAAGGAGGACTCGTAGTAGGCGTTGACGGTGGGCGGCGTCATGCCCCACTCCTTCTCGTCGACGGGCTTGCCGAGGTGGTTCAGGTTCCAGTTGCGCTCGAAGACTGCATTGCGGCGCAGGTTGCCGATCAGGTCTTCGCGTTCCACCTTCAGGGCCGAGTAGTCGCGCCACTTTTCTGGATAGCCGATCTTGTTGCGGATCATGGCCAGCTTTTCCCCGGCTGCCTTCCTGGTGGCGTCAAACATCCAGGGGAGGGTCTTGATGTCGTCGCCGAGGGCTTTCTCGAGCGCGGCGACAAGCTGGTCCATGCTGGCCTTGGCGGCGGGCGGAAAGTTCTGCTTGACCCAGTCCTGGCCTACGGCTTCGCCGAGCGCGCGGTCGGTCATGGCGGTGCACTGCTTCCAACGCGGCGTGGGCTCCTGTTGCCCTTGCAGCGTCTTGCCGAAGAAGGCGAAGTTCTCATCGAAGAAGGCCTTGGGCAGGTTTTCGGCCGAACCGTGGATTGTGTGCCAGCGGAAGTAGGACTTCCAGGCGTCGATGGGCTCTCTGGCAAGGAGATCGTTGAGACCCTTGAAAAAGTCGGGAGTGGCCACGTTCAGCGTGTCGAAGGGGCGCACGTCGATGGCCTTGAAGTAGACCGCATAGTCGAAGTCCGGCGTCAGCTTCTGGAAGTCGGCCAGCGTGTAGATGTGGTAGCGCTTTTCCGGGTCGCGCATCTCGGTGCGGTCTGTGGAGGCCGTGGCGAGGGCGGTCTCGATTTCCATGACCGCAGCGGCTTCCTTGGCGGCCTGGTCCGGAGAGTCGCCGGCGAGGGTGAAGATTCTGGTGACGTGCTCGACGTACTGCTTGCGGATCTCCTGGAACCGTTTGGTGTCCTTGATGTAGTAGTCGCGATCAGGCAGCGAGAGGCCGGCCTGGCCGATGCCGGCGATTTGCAGGGAGGAGTCCTTCTGGTCCTGCTCGACGCGAAAGCGGAAGAGCGGCGCGGGGCTGCCTTCCGAGGCCAGGTCGCCGATGAGCGTGGCCAGATGGTGAGCGTCCTTGAGGTGGGCGATGCGCTTGAGCGCGGGCGCGATCGGTTCCAGGCCCTTCTGCTCGACGAGACCGGTGTTCATGCAGGCGGCAAAGTAGTCGCCAAACTGCTTTTCGAGCGGACTTTTGGGGTTGGCGGCGGCGGCGTCCAGCTCCTGCCAGAGCAGGTAGCGGTTGCGCTCGCCGAGCAGCGAAAAAGAGCGCGCCCAGCGCACCTGGTCGGCGGGGATGGGATTGCTCTTGATCCAGTTGCCGCAGGCGTACTGGTAAAAGTCAGCGCAGGGATCGGCGGTCTTGTCGATGGCGGCTAGATCGAAGCTCTTGATGGCCGCAGGGGGCGCGGGCTTGGACGCGTCGGCCTGCGATGTGGCGGGGACCTGCGCCAGGGCGGTAGCGGCGGCCAGAATGAGGATGGAAGCGAGACGAAAACAGTTCATAGGATGTCCTTTTGGAAACGATGTCGACCGGCCAGGTCTCTCGGCGCCTGGAGCGCTCATGGATGGAGGCCGGGATGGAGCTTGAAGCAGCCAAAGCGGTGCGGGCTGCGCTGCTTAGGAGGCTATCACGCGGGGCGGACGGGGATGTGAAGTTTCCGATGAAGGCGGGAGGGTACAAGAACGGGGACGATCCAGGAGTTGAAAAGAACTCGATCCATGGAAAGACAAAGAATTCTCACATTCCATGTCCGCCGCCGACATAGATTCTCTGTCCAGTTACCCAACGTGCCTGGTAGGAGGAAAGAAAGACGACAACGTCAGCGACGTCGTCGGGTCTGCCGACTCTGCCGAGCGGAATGGTTGGGAGGACTTCGCGCTCAAGTTCCGGGGTGATCCAGCCGGTCTGTATCGGACCCAAAGAGACTACGTTGACATTGATTCCGAACTTGCCGAGTTCACTTGCGGCGCTCCTGGTGTAGCTCTCAAGGGCATACTTGCTTGCCCCATACGAGACCTCAGATGGGAAGCGCTCAGCTCCCGCCGTGCTCACGTTCACGATCCGGCCCCATTGTGCTCCCCTTGCGATGTGCCTGCGGGCAAACTCCGCCATGGTGAGGGCCGCCGCGCGGGTATTGACGGCGAAAACCCGATCAATGGCCGCGGCGGAGATGGATGCAGGGCGATCGGTCCATAACTCGACGAGCTTGTTGCTCAGTTCCGCAGATGGTGGAACAAACGTATCCGCTTCCCAGTACGCCGCGTTGTTCACGAGTATTTCGACCGGGCCGAGCAAGCGCTCCGCCTGTTCGAACAACTGCGGAACCATGCTCGCGTCAGAGAGATCGCATTCCCATGCGTGCGCGTCCGTACCGATCTTGCGAATTCCGGCGACGACTTCATCGGCGGATTTCGTCAATTGGGAGCGGTAGAACGATAGGCCGGGCGTGCCGGCCTCCTCCATCTCTTCGCTTGGCGCACAGGCGTCATTTTGCCGAAGGTAGTGCAGGAACAGTCTGGACCCCTGTGCGGCAAAGGCTCGCGCAACAGCCGCGCCAATGCCATGTGGATTATTGGCGCCGGTTATTAAAACGACTTTTCCGTTTAGCCCTGGGTCAATCATGAGGTTTTGGCGGCAGTATACGCCCAGGAGCGTGCCTGAGTAATGGAGAAGCAGGAGTTGCACCTACGAGCAGTTGGGGGTCCGTCTGCTTGAAGAGCCCAGGACAGGCCATGCAAACGATTGCTCAGACACGCTCTCAGGCGGAGCGGCGTTTGTCGGCTTCAAGGTCGGAGATGCGCTTGTCGAAGGCGAAGGATTGCTGGATCGTTTCGAGGCGCTGGATGATGTTATCGAATCTATCGCGGATGGCGTCCTCATGGATCGTGAGGCGCTTATCCTGAGAATCCAGGCGTTTGTCCATCGAGTCAAGACGCTTGTCCATCGAGTCGAGGCGTTTTTCCATACCCCCAAGTTGGCCGCGCATTTCGCGCAACTCCGGGGCGAGAAAATCCTGAACGGCCTGGCGAGTTTCTTCGACAACTCCCATGGAAAGTACCGCTCCTGGCTGAAATCTTACACCCGTTCTGCTGGATCATCGCAGGAAATTGAAGCTACGAGCAGTCTTTACATTCCGGCGTTGGCCCTGACACACTAGGGAGTGGACACCCAGACGATCGTTATTCTCGATTTTGGTTCGCAGTATACGCAACTGATTGCGCGGCGGATACGCGAACAAAATGTTTTCTCCGTGGTGCTGCCCTGCACGGCGCCTATCTCTGAAATTCAGGCACTCAAACCGCTGGGAGTGATCCTGTCGGGGGGGCCGTCGTCGGTGTATGACGCGGATGCGCCGGCAGCGGACCCGCGGTTGCTGGAATTGGGTGTGCCGGTGCTTGGCATCTGCTATGGATTGCATTTCATCGTGCATCACCTGGGCGGCAAGGTGAAGTCGGCGCCACGGCGGGAGTATGGGCACGCCGAGGTGACGATCCTGGATGAGGCGAATCAGGACGGGGCCAACAAGGATAGGGCCAGTGAGGACGGGGTGACGGCGCTGTTTGCGGGGCTGCCGGCGACGCTGCAGGTGTGGATGAGCCACGGGGACGAGGCGCTGGAGTTGCCGGCTGGGTTCCGGCGGACGGCGGTGACGCAGAATGCGCTGGCGGGAATTGCCAACGAGGAGCGGCGCATCTGGGCGGTGCAGTTTCATCCCGAGGTACACCACACGCCGCTGGGGCCGAAGCTGATCCGGAATTTTGTGTTCAACATTTGCGGGGCGGCGGGGGATTGGACGCCGGCGCACTTTATCGAGACGACCGTGGCAGGGATTCGCGAGAAGGTGGGTAAGGGGCACGTGATCTGCGGGCTCTCAGGCGGCGTGGACTCTTCGGTGGCGGCGGTGCTGGTGCACAAGGCCATCGGCAGCCAGTTGACCTGCATCTTTGTGAACAATGGCGTGCTGCGCAAGAACGAGTTCGTGAACGTGCAGAAGAACCTGCGCGAAAAGCTGGGCCTCCATATCGTCGCTGTGGACGCGAGCGAGCGCTTCATGGCGAAACTGGCCGGAGTCATCGACCCGGAGACCAAGAGGAAGAGAATAGGCGCGGAGTTCATTGCCGTCTTCGACGATGAGGCGACGCGGATTGCGAAAGAGACCGGCGGGGTGGACTGGCTGGTGCAGGGGACACTGTATCCGGACGTGATCGAGTCGTCGAGCGTGAAGGGGCCGAGCCAGACGATCAAGAGCCACCACAACGTGGGCGGGCTGCCGCTGGGGATGAAGCTGAAGCTGATTGAGCCGCTCCGGGATTTGTTCAAGGATGAGGTGCGGCGGATTGGACGCGACCTGGGCATGCCGGAAGAGATTCTGGGGCGGCAGCCATTTCCAGGGCCGGGGCTGGCGGTGCGCATCCTGGGCGAGGTGACGCCGGAGCGCGTGGCGCTGCTGCAGGAGGCGGACGAGATTGTGGTTGCCGAGATCAAGGCTGCGGGGCTGTATTCGTCGATCTGGCAGAGCTTTGCGGTGCTGCTGCCGGTGATGAGCGTGGGGGTGATGGGCGACCAGCGGACTTACGCGTACACGGCGGCGGTGCGGGCGGTGCACTCGGAAGACGGGATGACGGCTGACTGGACGCCGCTGCCCTATGAGGTGCTGAAACGCATCTCCAGCCGGATTGTGAACGAGGTGCGGGGAATCAACCGGGTGGTTTACGACATAACGTCGAAGCCGCCGGGGACGATCGAGTGGGAGTGATTTGGCGTTATGGGAGTGCG
This sequence comes from Acidobacteriaceae bacterium, assembly GCA_003139795.1. Lineage (GTDB taxonomy): Bacteria > Acidobacteriota > Terriglobia > Terriglobales > Acidobacteriaceae > Telmatobacter. Next base: position 9,927 of record PLGM01000344.1, read on the forward strand.
GGCCCTGGCGTCAAACCCGTAGCAGACTCCGTTCTTTTTGTCTCCTCTATCAGGGAAACGCGGACGCAGGTATCTGACCGCCTGCAGTTTCTGGCGCAACATCCAAAAGCTGCCATAACCTCCAAAATATGGCATAATCTCTATAAGGTGGCACGCCATGACAGAAACGGTAGTTCTTGGTGAGAGCGGCAGGATTGTCCTTCCCGCGGCGATACGCAATGAGCTTGGCCTGAAGACGGGTGACCGCCTCACTGTGACCTGCGATCAGGGCGAAATCAGGATTCTGAGCAGGAAAATGGCTCTCGCAAGCATTCAGGCCGACATCGTCAAGCATCGCGGAAGCCTGGCCGGACTCCTTGACGAATTTCTCGCTGAACGCCGTCGGGAAGCGGCACGTGAGTTTGAGGAATCGGTGCGTGAATAGGATCGTTCTCGACGCCGCTGCAGTTCTGGCAAGGATTCACAATGAGCCGGGCGGAGAGCGCGTTGATGCCCTCCTCGATGCCATTGAGATGGGGGCCGATGTGCAGGTTTTTATCAGCTCGGTAAACTGGTGCGAAATCCTGACCTGCCTGCAGCGGGAATCAGTAACAAATCCCCAGGAAAAGCTCGCATCGCTGCTGGCCGGCGTTGAACTGGTTCCATTTGGAAAGGCCGAGGCGGAACTTGCAGCCAGCATCGCAAAGGTCAATCCAGCTCTTTCGCTGGGAGACCGCGCCTGCCTCGCTTTGGCAAGTTTTCTGGATGCGACGGCTTGGACGACAGACAAGATATGGGCGCAGAGGCCGGTTGGGGCAAGGCTCGAAATGCTTCGTTAGCCAGCGTCACGCAGCTCTCGGCCGGGTGTACCAGCCGAACGCAGCGGTACCAACGAAGATCAACGCCAGCATGGCGATCCAGGCGAGCGTTGCCATCTGCTTCACAACGATCTGCCGGACGCTTTCCTCGCGCAAGGAGCGGCCGGCCAGAACGAAGCCAGGATGATCGCCATGCACGCGCTGGACAACTGCGGCGATGCGGGTGGCTCCGCTTGGTCTCCAGGTGAATCGATACTCGCCATGCTCGCGGACATAATCGAGCGTTCCCTTGGGCAGCGTGGGCGTTTGGCCGTTGAGTGCGGCCTGGGAAGCGATCGGATGGCCCTGATCGTCGAAGGCGATGACGAAGGGTGAGAGGCTGTGTGCGATCTCGATTTTGTCGGCCGGTACCGCGTTCCCCGCAGTGATGCCCTGTTCGAGCTGTCCGACGAGATTGTCGGCCATCTCCACTTGCGGGTCGTCGGCACCGCGGCGCAGCAATTGCTGCGGAATTGCGTAAAGTGCGAGCGCCAGCACTGTAGCGAGGCCGGTGAGCACGAGCGCGTTGAAAACCAAAGCAGGGCGGACGAATACTTCGCGCAGCATAAGCAGTTGCTCCTTCACAATTGAGGTCAGAAGATCCCGGAGGACAAGCAGAATGAGGTTGCGGCGGGAGAGCGAGCGATCGCGCAGGGCGTCGCGGAGGGTCTGGCGCATGGACGGGCCGTACGCGTGCCGAAAGGGCGCGGGGTAAAGACGAAGGGCGAACAGGTAGAGACGTTCAAGCCGGTCGTTTCGGAGCGGGGATGGGGTCATGAACGGCCTCCGTGGGGAAGCAGGCCCAACGAACGGGCGGAGGCGACGGCGGCATCGAGTCTCTCCAGCTCTACGGCCAATACGGAGTGCCCGAGATGGGTGAGGCGGTAGTACCGGCGGCGCTCGTCGTCGGAGATGCCGGACTCTTCGACGAGGCCGTCGCGCATCATGCGTTCGAGCGAGCCGTAAAGGGTTCCGGGTCCCAGGCGGACGCCACCGCCCTGGGGCGCGCGGGCGTCTTTCATGATGAGGTAGCCGTGCTTTTCGCCCTCGGCCAGAGAGAGCAGGATGGCGAAGACGGCCGGTGTGAGGGGTGCAGCGGGTGCGGTTCCAGTAGCCATGGAGCGAATATATATCCATTGCGGATATATCCGCAACAGAAATATTCTGGCGAAAAGCGGGTTCAGTGGATTTTTTCCAGGCGGATGACGCAGTTGACTTCGTGGGTCTGAGGGTCGGCGTGGACATCGTAGGTAATGCGGATGCCGGCGAGGGCTTGCTGCAGAGCCGGCTGGTCCTTCTGCACCCGGATGAGGAAGGTGGAGACGTAGTTCTCGTCGAAGGGGTCGCCGGGCAGCATCTGCCAGCTTCGCATCAGCAGGGAGCGCACCTGGTCGCTGACGTTCTCAAACTTGACGAAGGCGAGGTGGTAGACGGGGCCGGGAGCGATGTCCACGGTGTAGCTGACGGTTCCGGCCGCCTCGTCGAATTGCGGGTGCGGAGTGACGGCGCAGTCCAGATAGCCCCTGGATTTGTAGCGGGAGGCGATGGTGAACCAGATGGTTCGCAGGGCGGCGCCTTTCGACGGTGCTCCGGGTTGCGAGCCGGTGAGTTTGTCGATGTCGGCCTGGGTGACCTGGGCGCCTGGGGGCAGATGGATGGACCCCAGGTTGTAGAGCCGGCCTTCCTCAATGGTTACCGAGAAGGGGATATCGATGGCCGCGGGCGAGACCACGGGATCGCCGGAGCGGGCAGCGTGGACCTTGACGGCGGCGTAACCCGCATCGGCGTAAAAGGACTGGAAGGCGTGCTCCAGGTTGGCTGACGCATTTTCGGTGTCGAAGGGCGTTCCCACGGCGCGATCGGCGACAGGCTTGACTTTGGCCTGCATGGCGGGGGAGACGCCCTGGAGCTGGATGGCTCCCACGCGCACCGGAGGCGTGGCGATGGAGAAGTTCATGGCGGTGACTTGGTGCGCGCTCTGGACGCCGAATGGAGTGGCCGTGAGAGTGGCCTGAATGCCCTGGGCGGCAAGCATCTCCTGAAGTACACTGCCGACGGCGTCGAGCAGGCTGCCCTGCGGCGGCACCTTGCCGTGATAGAGCGGAAGACGGTCATGGAGTTTGGCGTCCAGGTCCTTGCCCGGCGCGAGGGGGAGGTTTTCCAGGCGGATGGGGTAAAGCCGGTCAGCGGGGGTGAGCTGAAAGATGAGGTCCTGTCCATCGAACTTGTAGGTGACGTTCGAAAAGACGCCGGAATCCATGAGGAGTTTGGAGTGGCCGGTCATCTCGGCGGAGGTGAGGACGACGCCGGCTTTGAGCCCGGCGGCAGCGAGCAACTCCTGGCCGGAGTACTCCGGGTCGCCTTTGAACTGGATGGTTTTGGGCTGGAACTGCTGCGCGGCGGCGGGCAGAGAAGCGGAGAGAAGAGCCGCGGCGGCGAGGAAGACAAGAAGAGGGCATGGCAGGGCAGGGCAAGAGTAGCAAAGCTCGCGCCCGCGCGAGAAGAATCCAGTGCCTTGGCCTTCGCGGTTGGCGGGGCGTGTCAACAAAGTTCGCGCCCGCACGGGAAGGATCCTGGCGTTCAGAGTCAGGGGAGGGCCTGGGGCCGCCTCAGTGGGCTGCGCCGGCTGGTTGATAGTCCTTGTAGTCGACGGTAAACAGGGTGCGGCAAGTGGAATACTTGCCGGCGAAGTCTTGGCCACCGGTGACCACCTCCGTGTCGATGATGGTTCTGACCGGGAGGACCAGCGGCTTGCCGCCGACCGTCGCCGGGCCGTAGTCGATCCGCGTGTCCTCCTGGTGGACCACGTCCGCTGCCTTGAATTCAGCCACCGTGACCAGCCGCACGACGATTCCGGCGGCGGGATCGACGAAGATCTCGCCGTGGTAAGGCACGGTCGCCTTATAGTTCTCCCAAGTAACATCAGTTTGCAGGGCGCGAGGTCCAACCTGTGCCGTACTCGGGAAGCAGCAATAATTGACCGCGTAGTGGGACTTTTTCTTATCCACCGCGAAGGAAAACACGGCGGTCTGTATGCCGTTGACCGTCTCCCAGCGCAGCCAGTTGAGCTTGCCGGCGGCTTGCGCCTCCTGCACGATGACGCCCAAGACGGGGCCCTGCCCGAGCAAAGCGATCTGGCCGTTCGCGCCCCACCGGGTCTGATCCTTCACCTTGGGGAGGATCTCGACGCCGCCCTGGATCTCCACATGCGTTTCGGCCGGGCCGATGTAGCGGATGAGTTGACCGCCGCTGGCCAGATTGGGATCTGTCGGCGGTTTATCGGTATGCGTGCCCGTGGCGGCGACAGCAGGTCGCACAATATTCTGAAAGCGGAGGGTGGTTTTGGTCGCGGTCAAATACGGCAGTTGCGCATAGGTTTTGGTTGCGTAGCCGATGGCCTTTTCGAGGATGGCCTTCTGCGCGGCCGCATCGGGCGCAGGCGTAGAGGGCAGGTCGGAAGCCGGCGGGGCCAGCACGGCGCTGCGCGCTTCCAGAACGTATATCTGCTCGGTAGCAAGCGGGCCGGGAAGGTAGCTGGCCAGGCTTTCCATGACGTCGTGGGTCAGTTCTTCGGTCAACTCAATCTGGCTGAGTTCGGTGGCCACATCGGCGTCGCTCTTCTTGGCCTGTTGCAGCGAAACCAGCAGATCCTTGAGTTGTTGCACGGTGGTCTTCCTGTTGGCGGACCATGCGGGCGACGCCGCCATCAGCAGAACGAGAATCCACACAAACCGTTTCATTTGCTTATTCCTCCGGAGGCTCAGGGCGTGGCGATCTGGGCCGCGAGCTTGCTCTTGAAGTACGGGAGCGATTTGGCCAGCCCTTCCTGGAGAGCGATGCGCGGCTCCCAGCCCAGCAGGGTGCGGGCTTTGGCGATGTCGGGGCGGCGGCGGGCGGGGTCGTCCTGGGGAAGGGGTTCGAAGCGCAACTCGCTTTTCGAGCCGGTGATTTCCAGCACGGCCTGCGCACATTCAAGGATGGTGAACTCGACGGGGTTGCCGAGGTTCACGGGCAGGTGCTCGGCGGAGCGGGAAAGGCGCAGGATGCCCTCGATGAGGTCGTCGACGTAGCAGAAGCTGCGGGTCTGGTTGCCGTCTCCATAGACGGTGAGCGGCTGGCCGCGCAGGGCCTGCATCATGAAATTGGAAATGACGCGTCCGTCGCCGGGGTGCAGGCGTGGGCCGTAGGTGTTGAAGATACGGACCAGATGGGTGTCGACGCCGCGCGAACGGTGGTAGGCCATCACCAGCGCCTCGGCGTAGCGCTTGGCCTCGTCGTAGACCGAGCGGGGGCCGATGGGATTGACGTTGCCCCAGTAGTCCTCGGTCTGCGGATGCTGGAGCGGATCGCCGTAGCACTCCGAAGTGGACGCGTGGAGAAAGCCGGCACCGTATCGGGCCGCGATTTCGAGGGTGTTTTCCGTGCCCACGGAGCCCACCCGCAGGGTTTCGATAGCCAGGCGGAAATACTCCGGCGGGCTGGCCGGCGAGGCGAAGTTGAAGACGTAGTCCACCGGGCCGGGATCGAAGGGCTGGCAGATGTCCCTCTGCTCGAAGCGGAAGCGCGGCTCACCGGCCAGGTGGGCCAGGTTTTCCGGGCCGCCGGTGGAGAGGTTGTCGACGCCCACTACGGTGAGGCCCTCGCCCAACAGGCGGTCCGTCAGATGAGAACCAAGAAATCCGGCGGCACCGGTAACAAGTACTCGCATGGCCAAAGATTAGCGCTCCTAAACTCGAAGATTGGGGTTCGGCGGAACCGGCATAAAATTTTAAGAAGGCACGGCACTTACTGCACCATTCTAAGCGGCTTGCCCTGCTGCGCCTGATTGCTAGTCGGCCGGCCCACGCTTATATAGGTGAAACCGTGATCCTGCATCGTTTGCCGCTTGTAAAGGTTACGGCCATCAATGATGATAGGGAAGCGAACTGCCTGCTTGAGCCGTGCCAGGTCGATGGCGGCAAACTCCTTCCAGTCGGTCAGGATCAGCACCGCATCGGCGTCTTGGGCCGCTGCATAGATACCGTCCGCATAGCTGAGTTTTTCAGAGGGCGGAATCACGACCTTAGCGCGCTCCATGGCCGCCGGATCGTAAGCCGTCACTATGGCGCCCGCGTCCAGGAGTCTGTTGATCACATCGATGGCGGGAGACTCGCGAATATCGTCGGTATCACCCTTGTAGGCCAAGCCCAGGGCCGCCAGTCGCTTGCCGCGCAGGGTCCACAGAGCCGAGAGCACCTTGTTGAAAAAGATATCTTTCTGTGCTTCATTGATATTGCGAATCTCATCCAGGAGTTGAAAATTCACGCCGCGCTGCTCGGCCACCCAGTGAAAGGCGGCCAAGTCCTTGGGGAAGCAAGACCCGCCATAGCCAAGGCCGGCTTTCAGGAATTTGGGGCCGATGCGGCTGTCCATGCCCATGCCGGCGGCGATGTCATCAATGTCCGCGTCCACGGCCTCGGCCAGGTTGGCCACTGCGTTGATGAAGGAAATTTTCATCGCCAAAAAAGCATTAGAGGCGTGCTTGACAATCTCAGCGCTCTCGGCCGAGATGACCAGCAGGCGGGCCGGATGGGAGGAGCTCAAAGGTCCCGGCAAAGCGCCGGGCTGGGCGTAGTAGCTGCCCCCGGTGAGCGGCTCGTAGATGCGCTTGAGAACATCTGCGGAGCGCACTGTGCCGGCGCCCACCACGATGCGGTCTGGATGCAGGAAATCGCCGATGGCCGTGCCTTCGCGCAGGAACTCGGGGTTCGAGACTATGTCGAAATTCTGCGCGTCCACGCCATGGCGGTGCAGCACGCGGCGGATCCATTCGTTGGTGTAGACCGGCACGGTGCTTTTTTCCACGATCACCTTATATCCGTTGATGGAGCGGGCAATCTCAGCCACCACGGCTTCGACGTAGGAGAGGTCGGAAGCGCCGGTGTTGCCCTGGGGGGTGCCCACAGCAATGAAGATGGCCTCGCTACGCTGAACGGCCTCGGCCAGATCGCAGGTGAACTCGACGCCGTGGTTCAGGCGTTTGGCCAGCAACTCGGGCAGGTGCTGCTCGTAGATGGGCACGCCGCCTTCACAAAGAGTTTTGACCCTGACTTCGTCATTGTCCACGCACAGGACACTATGGCCGATCTCGGCAAAACATACCGCCGCGACAAGCCCCACGTACCCGGAGCCGATCACACAGATGGAAACGGGCTGTGACATATGCTGGTCGTTATTCATAAATGCATTAGTCCTCAAATCAGGCACTTAGTTGAAAGGTGGAGTAAGCGAAGCCCTTCTTTCATGGACAAACCGCAGAAGCTCATGTACCTACTCCGACAATTAAACAGGGATCCGTTCCGACAGCCCAAATCCATAACTCTCCCTCCTACTGGAATGTCTAAGAGTTGTCGCCATATCGTACGGAGGCGTAATGTGTGACTTATGTCGTTGGCGGCATTAATACAGGGGTAGTCGCATGAAGTCGCCTCTGAGCGGAGTATGACCATTGAGTTAGCTCGCATTAGACTCGCTCGGAGGAGACGATGTGGACTGCTCAAGTAGCTGCAGCTCATATAGTTTAGCATGCACCTGCTCGATGTAGGCCCGCCGCAAAGAGGACGCAATGTAACCGCGCCGCCCCTCGAATACAGCCCCGCAAACAACATAGTGATATAAAAACCAGAGTAACGGTTCACACGGCAGCCTCAGCGCTAGAGGCTTTATAAATCTTCGAAAGCTCTGTACATCGCCAAACATGGATGCCTTTATGCTATGTTTTCCCCACGATCCGGTCTTCAAGTAATGCGCCCGAATGCCAGCTTCCCATGAGGAGTATTTATTGTGTCGATCAATATATGGAGAAAGCCCCTTGCAATCGTCGTGGATCAGAGGGATGCGGAGGCGTCCGATCTTTCCATCGACAATCAGGCGTTCATGAACCTCCATATCCTGCCCGTTCGGGCTGTTGCCGGCTGTCTCTTCAAATCTTGCGTGTCCGGTACGGAATAGTACAATCGCCGAGAAGGAGAAGCCGCCAAATTGAAATCTCTTGCCAAGAAAGTGAAACTGCTTGCGAACCAGATATGCAGCGCAAGCCGCAGAAGAACTCAACGTTCTGTCGATTTCGCTCCATAGTGCGGCGGGAACCTGTTCGTCGGCGTCAATAAGCATAGTCCACGGCGTGGAGATATCCAAATTGTTGAGCGCCCACTGTCGCTTTTTTGGATACCCTCCGGCATAAACGTAATTGATGATTTCTGCACCGTGCTGTCTCGCAATATCCTGAGTATGGTCCGTGCTGAACGAATCTACTACCAGCACGCGATGCGCTTGTACGAGTGACAAAAGGCAGGTCGCAATGTTTGTCTCTTCATTCTTTGTGGCAACAATAACGGTGACAGGCAGACGGCAGCCTCTCGATTGCTCTCCCATTCGCTGTTGGTTCTTTGGTGACATGGCTATTTTCCTCTAAACTCCATCTGCGAATCCTTCTCCCGCATAAGGCGCTGTTTTACCTGCGTTGCCGGATTTCCTCTGACGACTGTCCAATCTGCAACATCGTGAAAGACAGCCGAAGCAGCCCCAACCACGGCGCCCTCGCCCACTTTGACGCCTGGCCCCACAAATGCCCTTGCGCCGATCCATGCACGAGGGCCGATCATGATCGGCTTTGTGACGAGTCTAAAGTCTGGGTCATTGTAATCGTGAGTCGCAGTACATAGCATGGCCTGCTGTGATACCGTGGCAAACTCGCCAAGAACGATTGAATCGACGGAATAACAATCGACATCGTTTGCCATACAGCTGTATGCACCCATCGTCAAGTTCCAGGGCGCCCATATGCGACAGCTAGGATATGGGTTCGCCTTAGTCCCGATACAAGCCCCGAAACAGCGAAGCAGTAAGCGACGCCAGCAAAAGAACGGGAGCGGGGAGGGACGGTACAGAGTGACCCATACGACCGCCCAAAGAACTCGCCCTATGCGGTTGCAATAACTTAGTCGATTTCGGTAAATCATTGGAGGGGGGCTGAGCAAATTCACCTGATGACTTTCATATTTACACGGTGCTTTCAACCATGAGAACTTGATTGGCTCTTACTGAATACCTGTGTCAGGAAAGCGATCAGCTTCTTTCCGACCGCCCTAGAGGACGACTCTCTCCGGCTGAAGGTGCGCGCTGCTATCGCAATCTTCTCGTACTTCTTTGGATTTTCGGTTATATCCACAAGGATTCTCACCAACTCCTCAGCCGATTCGTGCTGGAGCATGATCAGACACTCGCCGCTGAGTAATGCAAAATCGCCTACATCAGTCGTAATTACTAGCTTTCCGCCCGCGAGGAATTCATACGCCTTCGATGGCGATCTGAGGTTTGCGTGTCTCCCCTGTACCTTTTGAAGAACCAGCGCCACATCCGTCTCTGCCAGGAGGCTTCGGTACTCGTCATCTGATAGTAGCCCGTGGAGCCGGATGACTGGATCTTCCTTAGCCGTGCTCAACAAGCGAAGCTCATTAGGATAATCCTTAGTCCCACAACAGTCGAAGACAAAGTGCTCAGCATACTGTTTTTCTGACCGCAGAAGTTTGATTGCGGCGATAAGAAGATCCAAACCGTCATCCGTCAGGTATCTCCCAGCGAATAATACACGGATGGGTATTTGAAGACGGATAGGGCGATCTTCGCCCCACTCAGAATCGGTCACGCAGCCTCCCAAGACGAGACAGGGCTTCTTCTCAGGGAGAAAGAACTGAAATCGCTTTGAGGGAACAATCAAGCCCGAAGACAGTCCCGCAACAGTCTTCATACAGAACCAAAGCACGAGCTGCTGAACAGGGCGTGATTCATTCCCTATCCTCCAATCGGAAAACTTTGGTTGCGTTATATCTTCAACTTGCGCGACAAACGGTATACCGAGGCACCTTAGAAGTATCGATATCAACGCGAAGGAGGGAGAGTAATTGTAGATTATAGCTCCATCGAAGCGAGACCTGCGCAGGAACAAAAGCATCCAGATTGGGAACAGAAGTGGCTCCAGCAGCGCTCCCACGAAAGGAATAACCACCGCCGGGGCAACAGTGACACCGATTCCATTGTCAAGAGTACTGTAAGTCCCATGAAACAACTTGGAAGTGAATCCGCATCTTGCGCAAATGCCCGGCGTAGCAACCTGCACAATATGCTGGGCGCTCACCAAGGCGCCTGCGATACGTTTCACCCTATTATTACTTGCGATATTACCAGGAAGCCCGCGAGATTTGACAACATCTAGCGGGTAATAGTAGCTCAGGTAAAGAATTCGTTCGCATCTCATAAGGACTTTCATCGTTAAGTACGTCAAGGTCCGCGAGGTTCGTCGGACCGAATTTCGATGAATTCAGCGTCAAGAAGCGGGTCGAGAGCTGGCATCTGCGCTTAGACAGATCTCCCAGGAGCTGAACTTGATACGGCGGCGAATACGGCTCGCTCCAATTGGTCTGCTGCCCATTTAGCGGTCCGTAAGCTTGCCTGTTCCTGACCCAACCTGCCCATGGCCTGTGCGGCACTCTCGTCACGCGATAACTCAAGCATGGCGTTCTTAAGCGCCATTGGATCTCCGGCGGGCACAATGATCCCGGTTCCTCTTCGAACGTAGTCAGCAACCGCACCGACGCTGTCTGTCGTCACAATCGGAAGACCTGCAATCGCAGCCTCTGCAAGCGCCAAGGAATACGGTTCCTTGATGGCAGGCATAACATACGCATCTGCCGCGGCGTAGAAATCGTATAATGTTTCAAAATCCGTAGGCGAAACAAACCGCACTCGACTGAGGCCTTGTGCGCTCACGAGTCTCTTCACTTCGTCGCAGTCCGGTCCGTCCCCGACCAGCACAAGGCAAGCGTGTGCATCCGCGGCGCAGACTCCAGCGAAGGCATTAACAAGATGTGTAAGCCCCCGCTCTGGAATCATCCGGCCAACAAATAAGAAGGCGAAGTCTTCAAGGGCAATATCCAGCGATCTTCGAAATTCATTCCGTTTAAGCCGCCGATCGTCGAGGGAATGTTTCAGATATGTATAGTCGAGGCAGTACGCACCCTCGAATATCCGGTCGTTCTTCATTCCACACTTTTCGATAAGCGCCCGCGAAGCCGAGCCAGGAACCCATACGGCGGCGGCCCGTTTAAGAATCGCGCGAAGCAGCCACTTTCGAGCCGGCTTGTTTGGATATTCAATCGTGTCCCCCGAGTAGATAAGCGGCGTTCCGCTCGCCCAGCAATATAGCATCGCTAGAATCAAAGTTACGTCGAAATAGCCGGGAACTACAACGGCGTCGAACTTCCCGCGGACTAGAGCCGTCACTATACCGGGATGCAGCCATGAGCGGGACAGAATTCTAAAGCCTTTCCTTAGTTGAGTGTTCGGATAGCCACCGTCCGGCTCGACTCTATAGGGATGATTGGTGTCAGTTGGAAACATTGTAAGTACGCATAACTCAATGTTTCTTCGACGGTGTACCTCGGTGAATACCGGATCACGGTAGGGAGCGCGGTGATGGGACAGAACGCATACTCTCATACTTGCACCTGTTCTTGTTTCGGCCTTGAAAGGTTGCTACGCGGCGGCATAGCTCACATCCTCATTCTGAAAGTAGTTCTGGACACGTTGCGGTTGTTCCTGAAAGCTGACCATGGTGCTTATCGCCGCTCGTCGCAACCTTATGGCAAGCCCCGGTCTTGGAGGAATGCCGAGTCCCTTAGCGCGCATCTGACTTCTGCCTTTCGCTGACTACGACGGCTTGGTTCCGTAACGATTTAGAATGGATCATGGGATTCGAACGTATTGCAGGAACGCTGCTCCGCCGAAGTCCGCCTAGCAAATAGGCAATATATCCGGCTAAGAGGGTAGAATTATAGTCGACGATACTAAAGAGCACTCCGCAACTGCCGACAACATAGGCAGCAAGGACAGCCATTCCGGCGCGGCCCGCGACAGGCCACCTCCGGTCGCATACAGATGTGAGCACCAGAAGCCGCCATATAAGAAATATAAAGGCAAGACCATAGAATATTCCGCTCTCTGCAAGAAACCCGAGGATGGTATTGTGAGCCACTGGCTGCTGGGTTAATCTCCAGTATGTGTCTTTGCCACTGCCTAGCAGCGGATGTTGCAGGAACGCGCTCCAGGCGTTCCCATAGGCCTCAGACCGGACCTCCAACATGCCCGAGCCCGCGCCGGAGCCGGGACCTGTTTCCAACTGCGTAAACCGGTCATACAGCGCCGGTGCAAATCCTTTCAAGGCTGAGAAAGCGCCACCCAGTGCAAGCGCGCCTGACAGGAGCAGTGCGTTGTGTCTGCCGTAGAGCAGGACAACGGATCCAACGAGCACGGCAATAAAGCCTGTACGCGAACCGGACAGCAGAGGAACAATGAAGGCCGCGGGTAAAAGTAGAAGGCCTGGCTTCATTCGCTTCCAGGCTAGCACATCGCTACCGCACAGAAACAGCAGAGCCATAACCGCCGCGATAGCAGAATAGCTAGGATCATTCAACCCAGAGTTGCGCGCCATCGCTAATAACTGTGCGGACGATGTTGTTGCAATTATGACTGCATTACCGAACATTGAACAGCCGACGATGATTGGACCGATTCCGAGCGCAGCGCAGGCCCAGCGCGAACGAGTCCACGGAAGCACCCGCGCGGCGTGCCGCAGCCAGATGACAACACAAAGGACCCGAGCGGATCCGGACAAAATAATCAAATATTCATTGAGGCCAATTTCGGTACCTCTAATATTGGCGAACACCAAGAACCCAATTAGCGTTAAATAGATATAAAGCAATTCGCGCTCCCGATTGTCCAGGGGTGCGATTCGATATCGTCCCAGAAATACGAGCAACATCAAGCCGGTCCAAATCGTGCCGACATTCAACCCTGAAAAAAGCCGCTCGCTTAATCCAATCGAGATATTAAGATACTCATGCACAGGTATGCATAGGACAGCGGCCGCAGCCGCGTATTCAAGCGGCGCAAATATCACGGCCCACAGGGAGAGGCAAAACAGGATAACGGCAAAGGCCAAGCGCGATCCAATCGTTGGCCCCAATAGCGCCATGCCCAGGACCACACCAAGAAGAGCGAGCCATAGGATCGGCCAGACACTACTGACTTTGGGATTCTTTATGAGAATTTCGATTCTCCTGTAGAGGTTGGCAAACAGCACGGCCGGATTCCGTGCGCCAAAGCTCTATATAGATCACCTGCTCTCCGCCGAACTTGCCGCGCAAAACCGTAACAACTGTGCCTGAGCTCAGGGCAACATCTAATATGGGTTGCTTCCTCCAACTTCTTTCGAGAAAGCGAGTTGGACGCGAGTGTCTTCTTTATCAGGTCAAGGTACTGCCTAGCCATTCTGGGTGCCCCGAATCTTGATGCAATTACAGTGCGCGCCGCCAGTGACATTCGTCTCAGCAACTGCCGGTCCGTATTTAAGTTTGTCAGCGCAGCTACGTACTGTAAACTATCATTAGTATCACAAAGAAAACCCGATACGCCGTCCTCAATAATATCTTCAGTTGCACCAGGAATACGGGAGGCAACAGGGACTACGCCCGCCTCCATTGCTTCAAGCACCGCGTGCGGTGTGCTCTCATAGGTTGATACGAGAAGCAGAACATCGATATCCAACAGACGCTGGCGGACCTCTGCAGGTGTTAGTTGCCCCACGAAGTTGACGTTGGCTGCCGCCGCAGTCCTTGAGAAATCTCTCATGAGACTCGTTTGCTCTTCTCCTGAGCCTATAATCGTCAACGAGAATGGCACGCCGTCTGCGTGGAGAGCCTCGCAGATCGCTGTTAGTTGCCCGAGGTTTTTCGCAGCTCTTGAAAGCCTTCCTACGTAGGCAAGCCTCAATTCAGTTGAGTGTATCTCGGGGCGTCGATGCGCGCTGATAGACACCCCAACCGGGATAACGGCTACTTGACATGCAAGTGGTCTCGTTTGCAATTTAGTGGCAATGTTGTTTGCGACCGCAACGACCCAATCGGTGCTTGTATCATTAGCTGTTCCATCCCGAAGCTCATCCTCGGCTATGCTGTGAATCGTCGTTATCCGAACGATGGATGGATCCAGGTATGGATAAATCGCCTGTACGGATGGGACCGCACTTCCAAGGATTGCATCGGGACTTAGTTTTTCGATGACCAGAAGAACTCTTCTGAGGAATGTCTCGCGCCCTTCCCAGCCACGCCGCAATACGACGACTTGATCGAACGTGTCTTGAAAAGACTCATATAGTTCCCCAAAGGGGTCAAGGATCAGGGCAATGGTGTGGTGTCCAAGGTTCCTGAACTCGGTCGCCAGCGTCAATGCCTGCGTGCTGATACCTCCAATATTAAAGCTCCCGCAGGCTAATACAATTCGCAATGTTTTGCCCCTTATCTCGTGCGTTGCAGTCGCTGTTTGCGGACTCATCTTCGACACATCTCACCTGTTCAATATCCAAAGGCCCTCTCCAAAAAAGCACACCTTCATCCTAACTGATTAAACCGGCTTCATCTGGGACTTCACAATTTTCTCTAGTGACCCCGCTATATACCGGACATGAAACCCAAAACCGCCCACAACCGCAAACTTCGCGACCGCCAAAGCGGTAGCAATCCTTTCGCGTCGCGACCACAGGTACCTCGCGTGNNCGTGAGTCCATTGAATCGAGGCCATGGCTCCCCGAAGCCTGCCGGGATAGTCGCCGAACTGTTTTGTTGCAACCTGGATGCAGGCGCGCCTTATACGAAAGTAATCGTGGTGCATTTGGCCAGTATGTTGCCGATAAAGAGAAACGGCGCCAGCCAAGTACGATATCCGGGTAACTTTGGCGCAGCGAATCCAATAGTCCCAGTCTTCGGCCGATGCGAGTTCTTCATCGAACTCCCCCACGCGATCTGTGACAGTCCGCCGAACTAATGGAATCATCACACCAAACCAGTTCCTATAGCAAAGAGCGTCTATCGGCTCAAGTTCTCGCGGCATTTCAGCCGTGTACATCTCCACGGGCCGAAGTGTCTCTGTTGCAATCAGACAATCACCATAAACGATGCCTACATCCGGATGGGCATTAAGAAATGTGACTTGCCGCTCAATCTTATCGGAAAGAAGAACATCGTCAGCGTCAAGAAACGATACGAAATCCCCAGTACATTCCCGCAGCCCCATGTTCCGTGCCGACGACAGCCCACCGTTCTTCTTTCTCGCTATCTTGAAACCCGGATGCACTTTCAACAGTTCTTTGAGAAGTTCCTGGGTATGATCGGTGGAACCGTCGTCAACTACGATGCACTCGACCGCAGAGTAAGTCTGCGCGAATACGCTTTCAACAGCATCTGCCAAATACTGAGCAGAATTGTATGCCGGGATAATCACGGATACTAGAGAAGGCATGTTATTGGGTTTCTCTTGTGACACGGGCCCCTTGAAAATCGACCCTAAAAGAAGCGTTGAAGGAGCGCTGAAAGGTTCGTTTTTGTATCTCACCCGTTGGGCACTGATCAGCGAGCCGCCTGGATCGCACTCGCCCCCTCATAAACATTGACGATGGCGGCCACCCAAGGTTTCATGGTCGCGGATCAGAATGGAAATCCATGTAAAAAAAGGCGAGAAGCCTGTGCCACAGGTATCCTAAGAATCCGTTTCGTTTGCATCCACGCTCCTTCAAATAGCCGCTAAGTTTCCGCGCTGTGACGGCCAGAGATCGACGTGGAAGCGGAGTAAGCGCAAACGCCATGCAGGCCACGTCACTCAATGTTGCTCGCGAGCCGAGGCCAGTTAAACGTCTCCATTGGCATCGCGCCACGGCGCAATCGCCAATCCTCGCAGCTCCACGTAAAAGTCTTCGGGCAAATTCGAGTTTGGCCTGTGAGGTTTGCCTTTCGTCCCCAGGAAGGGGGTATTTTTCCAACGCCCGATACTGAATTTCGAGAGCACACATCTCAAAGTGCATGGACCACAGCGGATCGCTTTGCCTTGTTGCGGAATTGGCAGATAGCCGATAGCTCGCCAGTACATCAGGCAGATGTATCATCCGTCCGAGCTGGCTCATCTCCAGCCAAAGAGGCAAGTCTCCCATAGGCATTGAGCGATCGTTACACAGGCTGTTGCCGCTATAAGCACGCCTCACCGCGCAGGTACGCGCTACTACAGCACATGTCGGGTGCCCTGCTATTCCGTAGATAAGATGCCGATATTCAACATCGTTTGCCTTGGCATCGTTGCCAAAATGTTGCAACTTGTCGACGACCTCGCCGTCTGGGGAGACAATTCGTACTCCAGAGCTAACACAGACTAGTGA
>PLGM01000385.1 GCA_003139795.1 Acidobacteriaceae bacterium
TTATTTAGGGCCGGATCAGTAGCTTCGGCACAGCCGGCTGCGGCACCGGAGCCGGCTGTGCCGGTCCCGCCGCCAATCTTTACAAGTGGGCTTCGCTGCATACCGAGGAGAACGACGTCTTCATCAACGCCGGTCCCGCGGCTGCGTTCCGCGCTCCCGGCCATCCGCAGGGGGCTTTTGCACTTGAGCAGTCTATTGACGAACTCGCTATTCGACTCAACATCGACCTCCTGGACCTCCGCGACCGCATTGACGAGAACCCTGTCCGCCGCGTGCAGCGCCAGATCATCCGCGAAAGTGCTCTCTGGAAGTCCCGCAATCCCCGTCCCAACGCCGACCTCGGTCCCATCAAGCGTGGCATCGGTCTCTCGCAGTCGGTCTGGTACCGCCACCTCACCATGAACTGCGGCGCCGAAGTGCGCGTTCACAAAGATGGTTCTGTCGAGGTCCTCTCCGCGGTGCAGGATATCGGCAGCGGCATCAAGACCGTTCTCGCGCAAATTCTCGCCGAACAGTTCGGCGTGCCGCCCGCCAAAGTCTCGGTCAAAATCGGCGACACAAACTATCCCGTAGGCCCCAACTCCGGCGGGAGCGTGACCACAGCTTCCCTCACCCCCGCAGTACGCGACGCAGCCTGGCAGGCCGCGCAGAAATTCCTCGTGAGCATTGCTCCGGCTCTCGGCGCAACGCCTGGCGATCTCTCCCTTAGCGGAGGCTTGGTGCGCAGCGCCTCCGGCAAATTTCAACCCATACCTTTCCGGACAGCAGCCGCCAAAATGAATACCGATGAAGTTTCAGCCCAGGCCAAACGCGTCCCCGACTACGATCCCAGCAAATACGATACCTATGGCGGCGTCGATATTGCCGAGGTTGCCGTCGATACCGAGACAGGCCGCATCCATGTCAAACGGGTCCTTGCCGTCCACGATTGCGGCCGTCCCATCAACCCCGTCCAGGTCATCAGCCAGATTAACGGCGGCGTTATTCAGGGCATCTCCTACACCCTCTTCGAGCACCGCCTCCTCGATCCGAACTACGGACTCATGGTCAACCCGAACCTGGACAAGTACAAGATCGCCGGTTCCTATGAGGTGCCTCAGATCGAGGTCCAACTCACCGAATCCTACATCGGCCAAAGCTCCACCGACGCGTCCGGTATCGGTGAAGCCGCCGGCATCATCTCCGCGGGAGCCGCAATCGGCAATGCCTTCTATAACGCCACCGGGGTCCGCATTCGCCAATTACCCATGACCCCCGCAGTCGTGCTCGCCGCCCTCAACCAGCCTCAACCGTCGATGGAGGCCCTGTGAATTCCTTCGCTCTCGCAGACTGTTCCACTATCGAGGCCGCACTTTCTCAGCTCAAGGACGGCGCCATCGTCAAAGCTGGCGGCGTTGATCTCCTTGACCGCATGAAGAACGGCACCGATACCCCGGCACGGCTCGTCAACATACGAAACATCTCGGAGCTGCGAGGCATTCATCCCACGGGCAATGGCGGGGCGGGGGGCTTGACCATTGGCGCTTTGACCACCCTCGCCGAAGTTGCTGACGCCCCTGCCGTCCGCTCGCATTACACCGTGCTCGCTGACGCCTGCGGACACGCCGCCACGCCCCACATCCGCAACATGGCGACGCTCGGCGGGAACCTGCTACAACAACTGCAGTGTTGGTACTATCGCTCCGCCGACTTCCAGTGTCTCCGCAAAGGCAAGGATATTTGCTACGCCTTCTCCGGCCTCAACCAATACCACGCCATCATGGATTACGGCGGCTGTCCCTCCGTCGCACCCTCCTCGGGAGCGGTTGCGCTGCTCGCACTGGACGCCAGCGTGGAACTCGCCTCTGCCGCAAAGGGCAAACGAACCGTGGCTATCCGCGACTTCTATCTCCAGCCCGACTCCAATCCGCACAGTTTCCATGTCATGGCCGCGGATGAGCTACTCACCGCCGTCCACATCCCCAGGCCAGCGACCGGAACGCGCTCAGCCTACCAGAAATACGGCGAGAAGGAGAGCCATGACTGGGCCATTGCCGACGCCGGCATTCTGCTCGAAATGGATGGCAATCTTTGCCGCCGCGCCGTCGTCGCCATGGGTGCCGCCTCACCCGTCGTACGACGCTCACACGAAGCCGAAGCCGCGCTCACCGGCAAACCCATTACCCCTGAAACCGCCCGCGCCGCCGGACAAGCTTCCATGACGGGCGCCATGCCGCTCTCCATGAATGCATACAAGGTGCAGCTTTTTCCGGTCGCCATCTACCGCACCATCTTGCTTGCCGCCGGACAAATGGACCGCGACCCGAGCGCCACCGGTTAACCGAAATCCCCGTACGCTGCGCAGACAGCATCCACAGAAAGGAAACCCGCATGAGCGCCACCGAACGTCCTCCGCGGCCCTGTCAGTGCCTCCGCACCAAGAACCCCTACGGCACCACACCTCAGAATGCCGAGTCATGGCTCCCTGGTGTTGATACCACTTCGACCTATTGGTGTCTGCGCACCATGGGTCCCGCAGGTCCCGACGAGCACTACGTCCACCTCTCCCGCTGCACGCCGACACGCGGCTGCTACGAGTCCTCTGACGAGTAGCAGACGAGCCCTATCTTTACCCCAAAGCGTTCAGCTACATTCGCGCCCGCCTGCATCAGGTTGATGACATCTTCGCCCGTATTGAGATTTCTGCGCGGAATTCATCATCTTCTCCTCAGGTTTCTCCGGTGCAACGGACAGACCGGGAACAGAGGGTCAGTTGATGAAAGCATTCCACAAACCGAGCGAGACAAAATATAGGTATAGTCGCTCCCAAAAGCGCAGCAAGTCCCGTAAAGACAATTGCTTATAGGCTCTGGGGCGGGATCAGTCCCGAGTCGGCTTCTCGAACGTTTTCCGAGGTGTCGGCGGTGCTCCGGGCGGATCACCGGCTACTCGGAAGTTACCACTCAGTTAATATCCAGCGCACCTGCGCAGCACGCCGTGATGGTTGTGTTTGGATGAGGCAGAACGGTCGCCCTTCCTCTGCCCTCCAGACCATGGTGCCGGGGCCAGGACCAGGATTGGCTGCGTCGATGGTTTTTGATAGGGAAGTGGTACCAACACCAGGCCGGTCGCTCCTGAAGGCTCTGCCGCAGGCTATGCCTAGGAAACCGGCCAGCGTCGAGTTCTCCACCTCGTCTTCCGTATCGTGGGTACAACTGGGACATCCAGACTGTGGTCTTGCACGGCGTCATCCGACTGGCAGGATTCTCAATTGGTCTACAGACCCTGGTACCGGGCAGGGATTGGCTGGGTGAGGCCAGGAGGATTCTTTGAGGGGCGGAAGAGAGACCGCTGACGATGTCCAGCGGGCCGGTAAACGCAGACACCCAGTCATGACGCAGCCGTTTAGCTCCCGGTCCCGTACGGTCCTGCTCATCCAGCGAGCTTTAGTCATCATTTCATCAATATCCATAGGGCTTTTAGTCAAGTTCGTGCTCGAATCCGACTCTCTCCGCCATACTTCTAGGCAAGTTGCTGAAAACAAACATATACATAAGACAATAAATAGGTTAACACACTCGTCTCTTCGTTCATTCTGTTCGTTCTGTTCGCCCAATTCGGTCCTCTAGAGCCTGTTATTAACTNNCCACGGAGGGGGTGTATTACCACGGATCAGGACGCAGGAAGCTATCCTGAAGGCCCAAGACCTCACGATTAGACCCTAGACGTAGAAACGCGCAGACTCATTTAGGGGACGGCCTTGGTGGTACAGGCTTGAGGTGTTCGGCGTGCCATCGCCTTACCTCGGCCCAGTACCGGCCCTGGATCTGCTACCATTCGACCGTTCCGGGCTGTAGCCCCTTGCGCCACGCTCGCTGAGCGTGGCGCAAGGGCATGGGGTTGGTTACTGTGCCGTGTAGGTGTAGTC
>PLGM01000342.1 GCA_003139795.1 Acidobacteriaceae bacterium
TAGTTGATCCTGCCCCTGACTGCTGCCCCGTGCCGCCGGTATTGCGAATGGCCTTGAATGACCCGTGTCCACGCTGCCGTGTCCGCCCCGATCTTCCCTTCAACCGGCGTCCGAACTGAGGCAGTGAACCCCGCCGCCAAGAGCGCCCCTGAGCTATGGAACCAAAGAATCGAATGTGCTCGGCCCCATGCCTTCCCGCCAACCGCAATCGTTGACTATGGACATGGTTACTCTGTGCGTTGCTGTTCTGGCTTCACCTTCGGAAGAAGGGGCGACGCACCCCGGCTCCTCGTGCCCAAGGGACCTGTAGCAGGCAAAATTGGCTCAAATTTACACAGTTTCCCTGCACAGTTTCTACACAGCAGAAAACTTCCATATTATCCACAATGAAACCAATGGTATGCGAAAGTTATGTCACTCGCTCAGGATGACAGCGTTTAATATTGAACGAATTAACGACTCAGGACACCAGCGATTGCAGGCTGGCTTCGGCCTGGCGGATGCGGGCTAGGCAGAGGTCGCGGCCGAGGACGGCCATGGTTTCAAAGAGCGGCGGGGCGTTCTTGCGTCCGCAGACGGCGACGCGGATGGGCTGGAACATTTGACCGGCCTTGAGGCCGAGCGACTGGGCTGCCTGGCGCAGAGCATGGTCGAGCGAATCGTGGTCGAAAGAGGTGGTGGCGAGGACTTCCAGGGCGGTCTGGAGGACGCGGATTGCGAGGGCGGCATCGCCCTTCTGAGGAATCAGTTCGGCTGGATCGTAGGGGGCGAGCTGGGGGAGGAAGAAGAAGTCGGCGGCGGAGACGGCATCGCGCAGGAGCTTGATGCGCTCGCGAATGAGCGGGGTGACGGCGAGGAGCTCTTCGGGCGAGGGATGGAGGCCGGCAGCCGCGAAGAAGGGCTGGAGGCGGGGGCTGAGCTCGTCGACGGCGAGTGCGCGGATGTGCTCGGCGTTGAGCCAGACGGCCTTCGGGTCGAAAGGGTCGTCTTCAGTGAAGTTGACGACGGCGTTGGCGCGGTTGACGGCCTCGAGAGTGAAAGCGGCGGTGAGCTCGTCGAGAGTGAGGAACTCGCGGTCGTCCTTGGGAGACCAGCCGAGGAGGCAGAGGAAGTTTACGAAGGCCTGGGGGAGGAAGCCGGCATCGCGATAGGTGGTGACGCTGACGACGGGGCCGTGGCGGCGCTTGGAGAGTTTGGCGCCATCGGGGGCGACAAGCAGGGGAACATGGGCGAACTGGGGCGGCTGGACGCCGAGGGCCTCGAACAGAGCCAAGTGCTTGAAGGTGTTGGTGAGGTGATCCTGGCCGCGGATGATGTGGGTGATGCGGAGGTCGGCATCGTCGACGCAGGAGGCGAGGTGGTAGGTGGGCATCGAGTCAGAGCGCAGCAGGGCGAAGTCTTCGACCTCGTCGGCGAGCTTGGACTGCTCACCGTAGACGGCGTCGGTGAAGCGCAGGGTGCGGCCCTGGCCTCGAGGGACGCGATAGCGGAGGGCGAAGGGCTCGCCTGAGGCGGCGCGGCGATCGCTCTCCTCAAGGGAGAGTTCCCTCATGCCGGGGTTGAAGAGCCAGGCGCCCTGCGAGGAGGAGTGCTCGCCTGAGTCCGCGTGGGCGGGGGTGAAGTCGCGGTAGGCAAGGCCCTTGGCGAAGATGGCTTCGGCCTGCCGGCGGTGGAGGGCCAGGCGTTCGGATTGCTTGTACTCTTCGTCCCAGGAGAGACCCAGCCAGCGCAGGCCGGAGAAGATGGACTGGACGCTGGCCTCGGTGTTGCGCTCCAGATCGGTGTCGTCCAAACGCAGCACGAGAGTTCCGTGATTGTGGCGGGCATAGAGCCAATTGAAGATAAAGGTGCGCGCCCCGCCCACGTGCAGATAGCCGGTGGGCGAGGGAGCAAAGCGGACCCGAGGAGTTTTTGCCGCGGAGGGGTCAGGCATGGTGAAGGTTTCTTTCCAATCACGATGCTAGCATTCGACTCCCTCACTTGCCGGCATGTTGTCACTGTTGCCGCAATGCAGGCTACATGGCATCCCACCCTAGCCACAAAAACAAATACGTGGCGCCCCGACCCAGAGGGTACCCCGACGCCCAGGTGGGGCACCCGTGCACACAAGAGAGGCGCCGACCCGCTCAGGACTGGGGCGGAAGAGGCGGCTGCGGCGGGTACGGCGGGTAGGGCGGCTGCGGCGTCCATACGGGTTGGGGCGCGGGGATAACCCTCCACTCCGCAAAGGCCAGCACGTAGATCAGAATCAGATTGCCCAAGGGAATGATGTTGAGCAGCGAGAGCCAGGGCGAGAAGCCGGCCTTCTTGCAGATGAACCAGAAGGGCAGAATGAGGATGGCCAGGAACACGACAAGGATGATGGGGATAATCGCGAACATGGCCACGACCATGTGCTTGATCTGCTCGGGATCGGGCTGGCTCTGCAAGAGAAGCGCTAGATTGTGCATAGAAAACACTCCAGAGGTGAGATGGAAACTTGGAGCAAAGGTAAAGCCAAACCTCGAAATGCGCAATCGAAAACCGCTGCCTGGTTAAAGGAAGGGAAAAACAGTGGAGATGTTCTTGCGCTGGAGGCCGCGTTTGGGGGAGATTGACCAACTTGACCAACTGGGCGAATTGGTTCACAATCCAGACAGAGGAGAGCCCGCCGTGGTTGCAAATACGAGCCTGCCACCAGAGCCGGAAGACACGGCAACAGAGCCGGAACCGCTGCCTTTTGGGCAGAACCTGCTGGGGATTACGTACATTGCGGACGATTTCTACGAGGATATTCCACTGGAGGACTTTCTTGGAGATGAAGAGTCAAACAAGCTTTTCCTCCCCGAGGCGGCCATTGACCAACTTGACCAATCGGGAGAGTCGGCCCACAATCGGGGTATTGGAGATGGCCTAATGGCGAGCACGCAGGTGAATCTGTATGAGGCGAAGACACAGCTTTCGAGCCTAGTGGAGCGGGCCGCGAAAGGTGAGGAGATCGTGATCGCCAAGGCCGGGAAACCGATGGCGCGCCTGGTTGCGCCGGCGCCTGAACTCCAGACACCCAGGAAGCCGGGGCAGAATCTGCTGGGGATTACTTACATCGCCGACGACTTTGATGCTCCGCTGCCTGAGGATGTTCTTCGGGACTTTGGGCTATAGCGCATGAAACTGCTGCTGGATACGCATGCCTTCCTTTGGTGGGATTCAAACGATGCCCATTTGCCGGACGCGCTTCGCTCGGCCATTGCCTCGCCGCGGAATCAGGTCTTTGTCAGCGCTGTGACGGTTTGGGAGATTGCAATTAAGAGGGCTTCGGGGAAGTTGATCTTCGGACAATCGGTTGGAAAGGCCATTGAGGAGCACGGCTTCCTGCCCTTGCCGATTTCCGTCGAGCAGGCGGAATGGGCTGGGTCGCTTCCGCAATTGCATCGCGACCCCTTTGACCGGCTGCTAGTGGCGCAGGCGCAACTGGAAGGACTGGTGCTTGTGACCGTGGACGAGCAGATCCTGCGTTATCAGGTTCCACACTTTTAGAGTGGCTCGACTCGGCACTCCAGCGGCAGGCCATGGAGGGAGAGCGGGCGGCCGACGGGGTATTGCCTTCAGAGCTTTTCCGTGAAAACTGACAACTGAAAACTGACAACTGAAAACTGGCCTACGTGATGTCCTCGGTGTCGTAGACGGGGGCGATGGCGCGCTTCTTGGGGACGCCGTGGACGGAGCTGAGGAGGTCTTCGACGACGTCTTCGAGCTGGCGCTGGTTTTCGATGACGGCGCTCATGCTTTTGAGCTCGTCGGGCTCGGGGACGCGCTCGACGAGGGCGACGGCGTGGCACTGGGCGATGTGGTCGAGGTTCAGCCCCTCCGGGGTTTTGGCCTTGATGCCGATCTGGTCGATGTCGACGCCCAGCAGGTCGGCGACGCGGGCGCGCATCTCGCCGGCGACGGGGCCGATTTTGGGCGCGGCGAGAATGAGGGTGGTGTCCACGTTGACGATGCGGTAGCCGGCGTTTTGCAGCTCTTCCAGAGCCAGGTTGAGGAAGATGGCGGAATCGGCGTCTTTCCAGCGCGGGTCGCCGGGCGGGAAGAAGCTGCCGATGTCTCCGGCGGCGACGGCGCCGAGCAGGGCGTCGGTGATGGCGTGCAGGAGTACGTCGCCGTCGGAGTGGCCGGCGAGGCCTTCAGGGTGGTGGAGCGTGAGTCCGCCGATGCGCAGCGGCACGCCGGGCTCGAATGCGTGGGAGTCAAAGCCAAATCCGATGCGTATATCCATGGTTACCGTGCCTATTCCTGAAAGCCTGACTGGGGGCGATCTCAGTCGCCGAGTGGGGCCGCGTTCAGCGGGCTCTCTGGCGGAGGTAGAACTCAGCCAACTCCAGGTCGCCCTGCTGGGTAATCTTCAGATTAACCTGAGAGCCGTGGACTACTGCTACGGGCAGGCCGGCGCGCTCGACGAGGGAGGCTTCGTCGGTGCCGATGAAGCCGTCGGCGGTGGCCTCGGCGAAGGCGCGCTGGAGCAGGCCGTAGCGGAATCCCTGCGGGGTCTGGGCCAGGACCACAAACTCGCGGGGGATGGTGGAGGTGATGAGGGCGCCGTGGGCGGTGCGCTCGACCTGCTTGATGGTGTCGACGGCGGGCAGGCCGACGATGGCGGCGCCGAAGCGGGCAACAGCGTCGATGGTGCGGTCGATGGTGGCGGCGTCGATGAGGGGGCGCACGGCGTCGTGGACCAGGACGATGTCGTCGGGCTCGGCGGGGAGTGCGGCGAGGGCGTGAGAGACGGATTCCTGGCGGTTGTCGCCGCCCTCGACGACGTGGACGCGGCCGGCGAAGCCGTACTCGGCTGCGTACTCGGCTATCTGGGCCTGGACGCGCTCCATATCGGGCTTGCGCACGGCCACGTAGATGGCCGTCACCCGCTCAACCGCGGCAAAGGCGCGCAGGGAATGGATGAGGATGGGCAGGCCGTTGAGGGCGAGAAACTGCTTGGGCTGTGGGCCAGCCATTCGGGTGCCCAGCCCCGCGGCGGGAAGAATCACGAAAACTTGCATACCGGGTGAAGTATATAACGGGGATTGGCATTGGGTACCGGGCGCTGCAGGCGGCAGATGAAAGGTCGCCAGTCGAGGTTCGTGGTTTCCCACCCTTTCGCCAGAAAAAAGGCGAAAGGATGGGGCACGGGGCTCTTTTGGGGGAACGGACAGTGGTAGCGGCTTCGGGTAGCCTTGGGCGTGCTCCAAGTGGATCATCTCGTTGGTGGCGCGGAAGGCGAGGGCCCGCTGTCGGCAGGTTGAGCGTGGACGCACTATGATTTTGGGATGCGCGGAACCAGTTCGCCAACAAGGCCTCCAACGCTGCCGATCGATACTGGGCTGCTGAAGCCGGGATTGCGGCTGGCGGTGGGAGTTTCCGGCGGAGCGGACTCGGTGGCGCTGCTGCGCACCCTTCACGAGCGGAGCGGCACGATGGGGCTGGTGCTGCAAGTGGCGCACCTGCACCATGGGTTGCGCGGCGAGGAGGCGGATGGGGATCTGGACTTTGTCCGCGCACTGGCTCGGGAGTTGGGGCTGCCGTTCCACGAGGGCAAAGTGGATACGAGTGCCGAGGCAGACAAGGCTGGGGAGACCATTGAAGAGGCAGCGCGGCGGCTGCGCTATGGATGGTTCCGGCAACTGATGGCCGAGGGCGAGGTGGAGGCCGTGGCCACGGCGCATACCCGCGACGACCAGGCGGAGACGGTGTGCGCGAAGTTTCTGCGCGGAGCATGGACGGAAGGGCTATCGGGGATCCATCCGGTGGTTGCGTTTGCGGAGGGGCGGATTGTGCGTCCGCTGCTGGGGGCGACGCGGGCCGAGGTGGAGGCGTATCTGAAGGAATTGGGGCAGGGGTGGCGGGAGGACTCGTCGAACCGGCACTGGAGCTTTACGCGCAACCGCATCCGGCACGAGTTGCTGCCGCTGCTGGAGGGCTGGAACCCGCAACTGCGCGAGCACCTGGCGCAGATGGCGACGCTGGCGCGCGACGAAGAGGCGTGGTGGCAGGCTGAACTGGCGCGGGTGGCGCCGCAGATGGTGAGGTCGGGACGGCCGGTGCGGGGTGGCGGCCGGGCAGGCGGGGATGGTGTGGCTGTGGACGTGACCAGGCTGGCCGCGCTGGCTCCGGCGTTGCAGCGGAGGCTTCTTCGCCATGCGGCGGGGCAGTTGGACGTGGCGCTGGATTTTCTGTCCACCGAGGCGCTGCGGGCGCTGGCGCTTCAAGGCCGCGCCGGGCAGAGATGCGAATTGGCGCAGGGACTGCGCGGCGAGCGCACCCCGCGAGAACTGCGGCTGGCGGTGGGGGCGATTTCAGCGGCGGGAAGGGGCGCAGGGAAGGCCATTCCCGAATACACGGGGCCGATTCCCGGCGAAATTGCGGCTTCGGCCTTCGGGCTTCGGCTGCGGATCGAGGTTGCGGCTTCGACCGCGAACAACGAGGGCCAGGGGACGGGCTCCGGCCAGACTGGTTCCGGCAGGACGGGGCGGTTGCGCAACTGGAGGGCGGGCGACCGGGTGCGGTTGCGCTACTCCGGCGGGCCGCGCAAGGTGAAGGAAGTGCTGGAGCGGCTGCGGGTTACGGGAAGCAGCCGGGCGGTTTGGCCGGTGCTGGAGGTGGATGGCCGCATTGTGTGGATGAAGGGCGTGGAGTTGGAGCCGGAGGCGGGAATCGGGGTTGTGGCCACCGTCCTGGAAGGCGGCGTTGGAGGCGAAGGGTCAGAGGAATGAGCCTTTCGGGAATAGTTCCTGCGTGAAAGGGCGACGGCAGGGATTCCGGCGGGGAAACCGGAGTGAGAAAGTTCCAAGTTTTTTACGGCTTGGGAGTACAATCGAGTTTACTGCTTCCGCTGGCGGTGAGAGAGGCTGTGTACGCCGCGGGGGATTCGTGTACTTTCTGTGACTTTGAGGCTGATTCAGGCGTCTATTAGGTGATGTGGGCGGTGTTGGAGATCCTGTTTTGGTGGATTTTCCCCCGCTGGGAAAGAGGAACCCTGGTGAATTCGACCGTTAAAACGATCATATTCTGGGTGTTTATCCTCATCTGCCTCATGCTCCTTTGGGGCGTGGTGTCGAGAGGCGCCAACATGGGTAAGGACACTGAGATCGGTTACTCCGATCTAATGGACAAGATCGACGCGGGACAGGTGCAGGACGCCAGCATCCAGGGTACCGAACTGCGCGGGCACCTGAAGGGCTCGAAGGATCAGTTCCATACCACCATCTCAGCGAACAGCACCGACAGCCTGACCAAGGAACTGCGCCAGTACAAGGTCAATTTCACCATCAAGGATCAGTCGAGCAACCTGCCTTTGCAGGTGCTGTTCAATATTGGCCCGTTCGTGCTGATCATTGCCGTCTGGTTCTTCTTCATGCGGCAGATGCAGTCGGGCGGCAACAAGGCGCTGTCGTTCGGCAAGAGCCGGGCGCGGCTGCTTTCGATGCAGCAGAAGAAGGTGACGTTCAAGGACGTGGCCGGAGTGGACGAGGCCAAGGAAGAGCTGAAGGAGATCATCGAATACCTGCGGGAGCCGCAGAAGTTCCAGAAGCTGGGCGGGCGGATTCCCAAGGGCGTGCTGCTGGTGGGTCCTCCGGGAACCGGCAAGACACTGTTGGCGCGGGCGGTGGCCGGCGAGGCGAACGTGCCGTTCTTCTCAATTTCCGGCTCCGATTTTGTAGAGATGTTTGTGGGCGTGGGCGCCAGCCGCGTGCGCGACCTGTTTGAGCAGGGCAAGAAGAACGCTCCCTGCATCATCTTCATCGACGAGATCGACGCCGTGGGCCGTCATCGCGGCGCGGGACTGGGCGGCGGGCACGACGAACGCGAACAGACGCTGAACCAGTTGCTGGTGGAGATGGACGGATTTGAATCGAACGACGGCGTGATCCTGGTGGCGGCCACCAACCGGCCCGACGTGCTGGACCCGGCGCTGCTGCGTCCGGGGCGCTTCGACCGCCGCGTGGTGGTGGGCCTGCCTGACGTGCGCGGGCGCGAAGAGATTTTGCGCGTACACGTGAAGAAGGTTCCGGTCTCCGACGACACCAATCTGAACGTGCTGGCTCGCGGAACGCCGGGTTTCAGCGGCGCGGACCTGGCCAACATGGTCAATGAGGCCGCGCTGAGCGCCGCGCGCATGAATCGCAAGCAGGTGACGATGTACGACTTCGAGGTGGCCAAGGACAAGGTGCTGATGGGCGCCGAGCGCAAGTCCATGCTGCTGACCGAGGAAGAGAAGCGGGTGACCGCGTATCACGAAGCGGGCCACGCGCTGGTGTCGTTCCGGCACGTACACTCCGACCCGATTCACAAGGTCACCATCATTCCCCGTGGCATGGCCCTGGGCGTGACCATCTTTCTGCCCGGCGACCGGCACAATTACACGCGCGATTACCTGGAAGCAAATCTGGCCATTGCCTACGGCGGACGGGTGTCCGAAGAGATCTTCCTCAACCAGATGTCGACCGGGGCGGGCAGCGATATCGAAAGCGCCACCGACCTGGCGCGGCGCATGGTGTGCGAGTACGGCATGAGCCGGCTGGGTCCGCTGACCTTCGGCAAGAAGGAAGAGCAGATCTTTCTGGGCCGCGAGATTGCGCAGCATCGCGACTTCAGCGAAGAAACGGCGCGGCAGATCGACCTTGAAGTGCGGCGGCTGATCGACGAGGCCTACCAATCGGCTCATTCGATCGTGGAGTCGCACGCGGACGCGATGCACCGCATAGCAGCGGCCCTGCTGGAGCGCGAGACCATCGACGCCGAAGAGGTGAAGATGCTGATCGAGGGCAAGGAGTTGCCGCCGCTGCGCTCGGTGCTGGCTTCGCCCAGCGACACGGGCAGCGGCCCTGTGCAGCAGGTGCTCAAGCCGGAGACTCGCGGCGGGCCGAACTACCCCGAGGGTTCGCCTTCGCCGGCATAACGGCATTCAACTTTGCTTCAGACGAAAGGGCCATCCGCCGCGGCGGATGGCCCTTGTTGTATGTGGCGGGCTTGGGGGAGACGGGCGCCGGATTGAGGCGGCCGCCAATGCTGGGTGGAGAGCCGGCGTCAGACCACCACATATTCAACCGGCCGCCGCGGGCTGGCTCTGGCTGTCAAGGTCGGGTAGCCCATATAGAAAACGAAGGTAGGCTGCCACGCGGCGTCTCCCAAAACTTCGCCAAGCAGGGCGGCCCGCAGCGGCGGTTTTCCGAGCGCTTTCTCGTGGTCGATCATTTCCGCTGCCTCATTGCAGGGCCGTCCGGCCAGCCCACGAGCGGTCGCCAGCAAGTGCGCGCGCTGCCAAATTCGCCCCGCGCGCAAGCAGTCTTGCCGGTCATAGCGGTCATGCACGGCAAGAATGCCAATCAGGGGCGCACTCATCATCAGGCGGGAATAACGATTCTTTGGCCCTCGCGACGCGGCCCATTTCAGCATCGCCAGCGGCATCATCTTGGCGATTCCAGTCGCGATCG
Organism: Acidobacteriaceae bacterium; assembly: GCA_003139795.1. Lineage (GTDB taxonomy): Bacteria > Acidobacteriota > Terriglobia > Terriglobales > Acidobacteriaceae > Telmatobacter. The sequence continues at coordinate 9,465 of PLGM01000342.1, forward strand.
GAGGCTCTCCGGCGGCATCGATCGTAAGGCCGTCGCGGTATTTCTGCACATCGCCCCACCTGGTCCGAATCCATCGCTGACTGCCGCGATCTACCTCCTGGTCGGAATAGATCTCGGTGTTTGCCGCGGAGCTTATTTCTGCAATCTTCTTTCGGTCTGCCTCAGACGTGAAAAGAAAGATCCTGACGTTCGGATCACCGCTTGCCAGGCTTCTCAGAGAGTCGATGAGTTGTGGTGGAATCGGATTCTGGGGGAGAAAGGCGCCGCGGTTGGTATGGCGCCGCGGAATTGCATCGTATAACTCGCTTTCGTCGCGCTTGCCTGCGGCGAGATCGACGCGCGCCAAGAACTGCGGCCCGGGCTCGGCAGGGATCGGCCCAAGCTTGCCTGGAAGTAATGTTGCGGTGGCCTGGTAACCATTGGCGGCCGCAGCCAGCATCAGGTTCTCGAGAGCGCAACCCATCCCGATGTGCTCTTCGCGCAGAAAGGGATCAAGCGCGCCGACATTTCTCCTCATGTCGATTGACAACTCAATCGACGATGCAGTTACCTTGAAGAGCCAGGGTTGCGTGTTATGCGGGCTTGCCGCCAGAATCGCAGCGCGCACCAGCGCCAGGGCTCCATCGTTCGATTCCGTGCGCCAGTCTTTCCAGGGTTCGTAAGCCGGACCTTCGCCAACGCTGAAGACGCCCTGATCGCAGGCGCGCCAGACTCCACCGCCGGCAACGACGACAGTCACAATTCCCGCACCCTTCATGAACAATCTGCGCCGCATGCATCCCCGCCTTTTCCTTGTCCCGCGAAAGCGCAGTTGCACGAAGGCTCTTGCGCGAAATCATTGTTCCAAGGCGTGAAGGCAATACCTGAGCTACTTTGCTCACCCAGGCAGGCATATGAACCCGATCAGATTCATGACAATGTTTGCAGCCGCCGGCGCCAGCGGGTTGGTCAGAAAAGTCCTGGCAACAGAGCCCGGGTTTTGCGGCGGTAGTCGCGATAGTCCGCGCCGAAGGCATTCATGAGATTCGCTTCTTCGAGGCGGATCTTGCGCAGATAGGCGAATACGGCGAGCGCCAAACCAATCAGGGCGTGCAACTCGTCCGACACAGTTGCGGCCCCGGCATACAGGACGAGGAGCGCGGTGTAGATGGGGTGGCGGACGAAGCGATAGGGGCCAGCGCGCAAGGCAGACCGTCTGAAGCGGCGCTCGGGGACTGATTCGCGGCCTTGTGCCGGCCAACGCAAAGGCGCTTCAGCGTCTTCCGAAGACCCTGTAGGAGACGCCGGCGCTGAAGCCGTAGGGCCAGAGGTTGGTGGTGGGAACACCGTTGGCTTCAGCCCACCTGGGCCATTGCTGGTACTCGAAGTCGGGGAGCCGGACGTTGATTCTTTTGGTCATCTTGATGTCCAGGCCGCCGCCATAGGCGAGGGCGGTATAGCGGCCCCAGCCGACGTGGTTCTCGAAGTTCATCTTGCCGAATCCGACCAGCACCTTGGCATAGGGGGTGATGCGCCGGTAACGGAGGCGGTAGATGGGCAGGCGGGGCCCGATCAGGTAGTTGTCCTCGTAGATGCCGTCGAGCTGGTTGAAGCGCAGCCAGCGACCCTCGGCCTCAAACTGAATCCAGGGGGTGAGCTTCATGTCCACAAAGGCGCCCAGGCCATAGAGGCGGTTGGTGCTCTCTTCCGGGATGCCAAATCCCGCGTAGTCGGGCTGAAAGCCAGAGGCTTCGCCGCCGGCGGTGATGGAAAGCCCCCGGTCGAAGGCCGAGGGGACCACCTGGGCGCGGGCCGACAGGGCTCCGGCGACAAGCAGGAGGAAGAACGAAGCGGTGATCGATCGTCTCATCATCACAAGGTACGTGGGCACAAGATAAGTCCAGTCCGGGGAAGTCTGAGGGCGTTTTGCGAAAAGGTCCGGCCTCGTTCGGGGGTGTTGCATTCTGTCGAGGTGGTGCCGGAAGACGCAATATCCGCGGGAGTGGACTTCAATCGGACTCCATTGAGGAGCCACTGGCCGGGATGAGCCGTGCGGCGCAAACCGGCCAGGAACTTCCCGAAGTCTGTCCTACTGCGGGTTGGGCGGCGCTGCCGGGGGCTGTTGCTGGAGCGCGGCAGCATTGCTGGCGCCGGGTTGATCCGCAGGCGGAAGCGGCTGGGGAGCACTGTCCGGCGTGGCCGGGGATTGGCTGCCGTTGGGTGGCTGAGCCCCTGAACCGGAAGCGGCAGGCGGAGCAGCGGGAGCGGGTACGGTTCCGGCTGCCGGCGGCTCGAGGCGGGCCAGGTCATAGCGCTGCAGCTTGTAAAAGATCGGCGTCACCTCGAACGGCATCTTGTCGCGGGCGTTCATGGGCGCGTAGACCTTGGCGCTGAGCATGTGCTCCTTGTCATCCCATGGATCAGTCTTGATCCAACTGCCCAGGGGCAGGGCCGCTCTCTGGGTAAGGTCGTCCCAGTTCAGCTTGGGCGCCAACTTCTGCAGATCGGCCATCCAGGGGGTTCCGTCGGTCTTAAGCAGCGAATCGCCCAGCTTGGGAGTGTTGAGACCCTTGAGAGCCTTGGCGCGATCGGCCAACTGCGCATAGTAGAGGCCCGCGCTGGGCAGCTTGTCCTTGTACATGGAGTTCTGCAGGTACTCCATGGCCTTCTTGGCGGCTTCCGCGTTGTCGTGTTCGGAGTGGTACATGTCGATGCGCTGGAAGGTGGACGTGTCGGGGAACATCAGGCGGTCGTTGAAGGCATAGCGGGTGTCGATATGGTGGCCCATGGCGATGTGGGCCAGCTCCATGGCCACCACCGAGGCGATCGATTCCTCGTTGGGCAGGGTGTCGATGAGTCCCTTGCTGATGAGGATGGTGTTGCCGACCGTGGTGGTCTCGACGGTGGTGGAAAGCAGGATGCGGGTGTGGATCTGGTCGGTGAAGGCCAGGTTGTTGGGAACTACCAGGTTGACGACGATTTGATCCAGGATCTTGTTTTCGTAGCCGCCGGGATTGAGCGGCGCCACCAGGCCGGCTTCGACGAGGCGGTCGATGACGTTGTTTTCAGCCTGGGTGACCCAGGCGCGGGAGGCCTGCAAGGGGCCTACGTCCTGGGAGTCAGAGCTGTTGTCGACGGCGTCGTCCACCCTGACGCTTACGTTCTCGCTATCCCGCGTTGGCAGCTTGAGGGAGTAGCCCCAGAAGTGGGTCTGGGCCTTGAGCCCGACCGTCTTCTCGCCTTCGATGCGCGTGGTCTCCTCGACATAAACGGCCACCGGCAGCCATTCTCCGGGCTGCACGTTCACGCGCCAACTGTCGAAGTGGAAGTAGTACTTTGAGGAATCCTCGGAACTGGGCCCGGTGTAGGTGCCGTTGAAGCGGACCACGTTGCCGTCCTGGTCCTCGATCCAGATGCGGCCAAAGAAGCGGCCCATGCCGCCGACCTTGGGATGGACGTCGAAGACCGCGGTGCGGACCGAGCCGAGAAACTCGCGGCGGACAAAGCTGAAGACGTAATGGTTCTTGTCGAACCCGGTGGGGTCGAGGAACATCATCTGCATGAAGCCGTTGGGATTATAGGTGAACTTCTCCAGCCCCAGGGCCTTGCTGAGCCCGAGCATGGACTCCAGCGAACCCTTGAAGAAGCCCTTGTTGGATTTGGTGGCCCGGCTGTTGAACTCCTTGTCGACGAAGCTCTTGCCGAAATCGACGCGGCTCAAGAGGTACTGGTCATTGACCGGGATCTCGTAGAGCTTGACATCCGGCCTGGTGTCCTGGATATAGGTCTCCACCAGGGGCGAGCGTTTCCGAATGGCCTTGATGACTTCCTTTTCGCGCGTGATGGCCTTATCGACCAGCGCGGACTGGTCGGCGGTAAGAGGGTGGGCAGGTTCGTACGCCGGTTGCTTCTTTGCGTACGCGCAGGCCGCACCCACGGAAACGATGAGGAAGGCAAGGGCGATCTTCCGAAACGTCATTTAGAGCTCCTAACGTGAATTCTTCCCGGTCTTTCTCTGGCCGCAAGCGCCGTTTCGGCATCGCGCGGCTGAGCCCAGCCTTATTGCATGTTCAATCTAGATGGTACTACGCCAATTGAAAACTGATGGTGATGGTGGTGGTGGCGTCAATCGCCCGCCCGTTGCGCGTGGCCGGACGGAAGCGTATCTGCTCTGCCACGCGGCGAGCCTCTTCATCGAGGCCGTGGCCCAGGCTGCGCACCACGCCTTGTATCAGCACTTGGCCGGAGGCGGTAAAAGTGACGCGCAGAACGACATCGCCCTGGATTCTCAGTTGCCGGGCTTCGCTAGTGTACTCGACGGACGGCTTGGAGATTACCTCGAGGGTGGTGGCGGTGGGCGCGGCGACCATCTGCTGCTGGACGGGCGCGGCGGCGATGGTGGTGGGAATGCCGGCCGAGGCCACCCTGGCGCCGGCGTAACTGTTGGTTGAGCCTGTACCGGAGGCGCCGGGAATGCCGGCGGAGGCAACTTTGCCGACCACGCCGGCGTTGGAGCCGGACCTGGTCCCGTTGCCGATGCCGGTGGAGCCGACCACGCCATGGGGCGCGACTGACGGGCCATTCATGCCCCCATAGGGGTTGCCGATGGCGGCCACGGTGGCCGCTCCCCTGGCGTTGGGATTGGGAATGACGCCGAATGTATCGCCAAAGTGGACGGGCTTGGTTGAGGGCCTTTGCTGGGGCGACTGCGCCGGCATGGCAGCGGTGAGGGCGGCCTTGGGCTGCGGCGCCAGGATCACGGCGGGCTTGGCCGCCTTGATGGCCGGCAGAGCCAACTTGGCTTCCATCTGGATGGGTTTCAGATCCGGCTTGGGCTCCGGCCTGGGAACAGGGATCTTGGGCGCCTCGAGCTGGGCGTCAGGCAGCTTGGGCGGCTCGGGCGCCTTGATCTTGGGCGGTTCGGGCAGCTTGGCCTTCGCGGGCGGGGCCGGCGTGAGGGGAACGATCAACACCGTTTCCTCATACCTGTGTTCGATGGCCATCCTGGCCATGGAACCCATGTAGATCGCTAAGGCAAGAACCGTTCCGTTGATCACGATGCTGGTAAAGAACGATCCCGGGCTTCTTTCTGGCTCGGGAAGCAAACCGAAGTTGGTCCGTCCTGGGGTGTAGTTCACAGGCATGGTTTCACTCCTCTTTGGTGTCCGTTAAGAAGGGTCAAAGTTGTAAGACGGGTCAGAATCGAATTTTGGTTACAGCAGAGACAATCGGCAGCAGCGGAACGCTGAACATAGCGCGTGGGGAGTTTTTCGAATTCCATCCGGTTTGTTAAAAAGCTCTGAAGAAGCATCAGCCGTGGCGCGGGAAAACGCAGCCCGCGCCTGACCCCTCGGGATCGATGCGATGCGATTTCCAGAGTGCTGGAAAACACGGATCCGGCGCGCAGCCGGTTTGCCGCGGCTGGCCCGGCAGGCTGCCCCGATGGCAGTTGTCCATCGGCAAATGCGACGGGGGAAAAGTGGAAATGTGTCGTCATCATGGTTGCGCCTGAGCAGGGAAGACGGGGGAACCTGCGGGCAGGAACTGCCTTGACCTGCTCCGCGCGATACGGATTGTCAGATGCACAAACCCGGTGCATTGCGCCGCTCCAATTTATATTCAAGGCCATCCGGGAGGAAATCCGCAATCCCTCTTTTTGGTTAGGGAACCTTCTACCCGCATTTTGCACCAGGGCGCCGGCAACACAATGCCCACGCCGAAATCGAGCGGCACATTTGCCAATAGGGTCAGCCGCCTGCGCGGCGGTCGGAGGCTGGCCGGCATGAAGCCGTCGCAGCCCTGCCCAACTGTATTAGACTCAAGGTAAACCAAAGTGCATAGAAAGGACAGTACTTTTGTGAACATATTGATCACAGGAGGGGCGGGGTACATAGGTGGGACTGTTGCCGGCCTTCTTTCCCAAAGCGGGCACAAACCAGTTATTTTCGATAACTTGAGCCACGGCCGGCGGGAATTGATTCCGCAGGGCGTGGAATTTGTGGAAGGCGAGCTTTCGGACCGGGGGGCTCTTGAAAAGCTTTTCATCGACGCCAAAGAGCAGGGCCAGCCCTTCGACGGCGTGCTCCACTTTGCCGCCCTGATTGAAGCCGGCGAGTCCATGGTGCGGCCCGAGATCTACTTCCGCAACAACACCGCGTCCACCCTGAGCCTGCTGGAGGCGATGCTGGCCCACGGTCCGCGGCGGCTGGTCTTCTCCTCCACCGCAGCCGTCTACGGGGAGCCGGAGACGGTGCCGATCGGGGAGGATGCGCGGCTTCTGCCCACCAACGCCTATGGCGAGTCCAAGCTGCTGGTGGAGCACATGCTGGGCTGGCTGAACCGCATTCACGGGCTGCGTTACGCCTCGCTGCGCTACTTCAACGTGGCCGGAGCGCCGGAGGGACCGAATGGGGTGACGCGCGGCGAGGCTCACGAGCCGGAGTCGCACCTGATCCCGCTGATTCTGGACGTGGCGCTGGGCCGGCGGCCGTCGATCCGCATCTATGGCGAGGACTACCCTACGCCGGACGGAACCTGCATCCGCGACTTCATCCACGTCTCCGACCTGGCCGATGCGCATCTGCTGGCATTGGACGCGCTGGGGACGGCCGACGAGACGAATGGCCGGCTGATCTTCAATCTGGGCAACGGGCAGGGCTTCAGCGTCCGGGAGGTCATCGAGTCGGCCCGCCGCGTGACCGGGCACCCGATTCCGGCTGAGGTCTATCCCCGGCGCACCGGCGACCCGGCCGTGCTGGTGGCCAGCTCGGAAAAGGCCATCCGCGAACTGGGGTGGAAGCCGAAGTACACGCAACTGGACGAGATCGTTCGGACGGCGTGGATCTGGCATCAGAAGAGGTACGCGAATTGACAGTTGACGCCGGCTATCTGGAAGAATACTGACAGCTGTGGTAGGATGTAACTAAATTTAGTTGCAGATGGCGGGCATTCCGTGGCCAAACTGCAAAAGGCTGTAGCGCGACTTCTTGCCAAGCCCGTGGATTACACATGGGATGAGCTATTGTCGTTGATGATTGCTTTGGGTTATGAGGTCCGAACCAGCGGCGGATCGGGGAGAAAGTTCTTCGATCCTGCAACCAAGGCATTGTTTTTCCTGCACGAACCTCATCCTTCCAAGATTCTCAAGGCCTATCAAGTTCGGGCAGTGATTCAGTTTTTGCGCCGGGAAAGGAAGATTCCATGAGCCAGACTCTTCAATACAAGGGCTATGACGGATCGGTCGAGTACAGCGCCGAGGATCGTGTTCTGCATGGACGGCTGCTCGGGATTCGCGATGCGGTCATCTATGAGGGGGGCGACGTGGATAGCCTGGAATCCAACTTTCGCGCCGCCGTGGATGAGTACCTTGCTTTCTGCGCCGCGGAGGGCAAAACGCCGGATCAGCCCTTTAAAGGCAGTTTCAACATCCGGGTTGGACCCGATTTGCACAAACGAGCGGCTCTGTTTGCCGAAGAGCACAATCAGAAGCTGAACGCCGTGGTTTCCAAGGCGCTGGAGGAGTTTCTTGTCCAGGCCAGTTCACTGTGAAGACTACCGGAACCGTTAGATTTCGTCTGGACCCGCTCCATCCTCCCACGATGACGGAAGAGGAAATGCAGGCATTGCGCGATCTGTGCGACGAAGATATCGATTACAGCGACATCCCTCCCCTGCCGCGCACCGGCTGGCGGCGCGTCTCCGATTTGATTCCGGCGGAGAACAAGCAGCAGATCACTTTGCGGCTGGATGCCGATGTGATCGCGTTTTTTCGCGGGACCGGGCGGCGCTACCAAAGCCGCATCAATGCGGCATTGCGGGATTATGTCAATGCGCAGAAGAAGGCCGTTTAGAAGAGCTGACCTTTAAACAAATAGACGAGTTCGATGACCAGAATAATGACGACGATGAGTTCCAGGAAGAATGCCCGGCTCTGGTTGAACTGGTCGACCATGAAGCGGTAGAGTTCCTCGGCGGTGTGGACTTTGCGGGTGACCAGATCCTTGTAGTCTGGCACGCCTACCTTCAATGCGGCCAGCTTGTACAGGCGCGCGGAAAACATGTCGCTGAGGAATTTGATGGCGTTATCGGCGTGCTCGGTAAGCTCCGCCACGTCGAGCAGCACCGTGTGCAGCCGGGTGGCCGAGCGGGCCAGGCGCCATCGCGCAAAGATCCCCGTTCCTTCATCGACGAGCTTGTAGACGCGTTCCAGCTCATCGGTCAGCAGATCGTCATAGTGCCGAAACTCGAGCAACTGCGAGTTGGCATACTCGAGCAACTGGATTGCCGTCTCCGCGCCCGAAGTCGAGTCATAGAGGAACGCCGCGTTCCAGCCGATGACGGCAAGGTCGTTGGCATAGTAGGAGATGCGCGATTGCAGCACCTCATTGCACTCGCTCTCGGCTAATTGCCCCGTGTCTCCGCGAACCACCTGCGCGATGCGCGAGCCGTGCTGGTGAATCAGGTCGGCGACGGAGGGTGAGCCGGAGATTTCCCGGACATGAAAGATCAGGTAGTCTTCGCTGAGCCACTGCTTGTGGGGCTTGATCAGCGCGGGGGCGGCGCGCTCCAGGCTGCGGCGGACAATGGCCGTTGCCTGGGCGGCGAAATCGACCTCCCACACCCAGCGGCTTGCCAGCCGGATCAACTTGCTCCAGCCGTCTGCAAAGGGGAGCTCAAAGATAACGCTGACCACGCCGTAATCGTAGTATTTGATCTCGCCTTGCAGGGTTTCGCCGCTTTCGAGCACCAGCGTTTCCAACTGTTCAACCACCGGCGGCCGCTGGTAGCGAACAAACTCCGGCGCCGGATGCTTGAGGCTGGGCTGCTGCACCGTGCGGGCGCGACCGAGCTCCTGCGGGCGGTCCAGGCGAATTTCTTCGCACACGTCGAACTGCAACAGCACCAGCACCGACCCGCGCAAGATGGTTTCGGCGGCTGGGTTAGCGATATCGGGCATGATGGGACGATCTTACCGTGCAGGGGTTCATCCAACAACGAGGAAGGGGAGAGCATCGGCCTGCCGGCCGGTGTGTTGCCGGCCGGGATAGGAGGCTTCCGGCGCCGTCCATGGGCAACCGGCTGCGGTGGTCCGTGGTCCGTAACTTGCCGATTGTGTGCCCATCCCGTTAAAGTGACTCGCACGCGGAATCTCTTCGGGAGCGGCCTTTCCTGGGGCGCCGCTTACAACGACGATTTTCTTCCCCAGAAGGACGTTTTCATGTCTTCCTTGCCCATTCCCTCGATTGCCAATCAGGATATCGACTCGACACTGCGCGAAAACCGTGTGTTCCCTCCTCCGCTGGAGTTCAGCGCCAAGGCCCACATCAAGAGTCTCGACGAGTACGAGGCGCTCTACAAGCAGTCGATCGAAGATCCGGAGGGCTTTTGGGCCGGGGTGGCCAGGGACCTGCACTGGTTCAAGCCGTGGGACAAGGTGCTGGAGTGGGATCTGCCCTGGGCGAAGTGGTTTGTGGGCGGCAAGCTGAACCTGAGTTTCAATTGTGTGGATCGGCATGCGCTGGGCGAGCGGCGCGACAAGACGGCTCTGATCTGGGAGGGTGAGCCGGGAGAGATTCGCCGGCTGACCTACGCCGAGCTGCACGCCGAGGTGCAGAAGTTCGCCAATGCGCTCAAAAGCCTGGGGATCAAAAAGGGCGATCGCGTGGCCGTGTACATGGGCATGACGCCGGAGCTGGCCATTGCCCTGCTGGCCTGCGCGCGCATCGGGGCCGTACACTCGGTGATCTTTGGGGGATTTGCGGCCAACGCCATTGCCGACCGCGTGAACGACTCGGCGTGCGTGGCCATTCTTACCCAGGATTCGAGCTATCGGCGGGGAAACGAAATTCCGCTCAAGCGTACCGTGGATGAGGCCATGAACGCCTGCCACACGGTGAAGCACGTGGTGGTCTACCGGCGCACCGGCCACCCGGTGAAGATGGTGGAGGGCCGCGATCACTGGTGGCACGACCTGGTGGAGGCCGCGGCGCCGGATTGCCCGGCCGAGGAGCTGGATTCGGAAGACCCGCTGTACATTCTTTATACGTCCGGGACTACAGGAAAACCCAAGGGGCTGGTGCATACCACGGGCGGCTACGCGGTGCAGACTTACCTGACCACGAAGTACGTCTTCGACCTGAGGGACGAGGACATCTTCTGGTGCACGGCCGATATCGGCTGGGTGACCGGGCACTCGTACGTAGTGTATGGGCCGCTGCAGAACGGGGCCACCGTGCTGATGTATGAAGGCGCGCCCAACTGGCCGGATTTCTCGCGTTTCTGGAAGCTCATCGACGACCACCGGGTGACGATCTTCTACACCGCGCCCACGGCGATTCGCGCCTTCATCAAGTGGGGCGACGAGCACGTGGAAAAATACAAGCTGGACTCGCTGCGGCTGCTGGGGACGGTGGGCGAGCCGATCAACCCCGAGGCGTGGATGTGGTACCGGGAGAAGATCGGCCACAACCGCTGCCCGATTGTGGATACGTGGTGGCAGACGGAGACGGGCGCGATCATGATTGCGCCGATTCCCGGCGCCGTGCCCACCAAGCCGGGCTCGGCCACGCGGCCGTTTTTCGGCATCCAGGCGGAGGTGGTCAACAAGGAGGGGCAAGCGGTGCCCGCCGGGCACGGTGGGTTGCTGGTGGTGCGCAAGCCCTGGCCCTCGATGGCGCGCACGGTGTACGGCGATCCGGAGCGCTTCCGGAAGACCTACTGGAGCGACGTCGAGGGCAGCTACTTTACCGGCGACGGCGCGCGCATGGATGCGGACGGCTATTTCTGGCTGATGGGCCGGGTGGACG
>PLGM01000219.1 GCA_003139795.1 Acidobacteriaceae bacterium
AACAACCGGAGCCACCGCACTCCTCGGTTGATTCCAGCTAGGGGTATACTGGACTAGAAAATAGAAAACCGGCCTGCCTGGGCCGGTCTCCGGTTCGCTCATCGACATGCGAATCTTCGCACAGGATGAGTGTGTATGCAAGTCAATGTCGTTGAAGAGGCTTCTATTTCTTCCTCACTCGCTGAATCACCTTGTCAACTACTTCAAGCGACTTGTCCTTTGAGCGAATTAATTCGTTCTCGATTAACCCCAGCGCTCGCAAAGTGGAAATTCTGGGGTTACGCCTCATAGCGCACCCCCACCCCGCGCGTTGCCTGTGGAAATCGGCAACGCAGTATTAGGACAGCACCCAAATCCGCCGTTCATCGGGAGATACTTGCAACATGGGAATGGGCCGCAACATCCGCGCTCTGATCTGTTCTTGTTCTCTGCTGCTGGCGGCCGGCCCCGCATCTGCCGCCGATCGTCAAACCGCGCTCGATGTTTATGTACACACTGCGGACAGCCACTACCAATACCAGTTGGTTGAGAAGAAGCATCATTCGGATTACACCGCTTACCTGATTCGCATGACCTCGCAGGAGTGGCGCAGTCCTGCCGAGGTGAACCAGAGTGTGTGGAAACACTGGTTGAGAATCTATATTCCGGATACGGTGTCCAGCTCCATCGGGATGCTCTACATCCTGGGAGGCTCGACCAGCGACGAGCATCCAAAGCCCGACGATAAACTGGCCTCGCTTGCAACCATCACTCAATCCGTAGTCAGCGAGGTGTTCAACGTTCCCAATGAGCCCCTCACCTTCGCGAACGATCCCTACGGCCCGCGCAAGGAAGACGAAATCATTGCCTACTCGTGGAGAAAGTTTCTCGACACCGGGGACTCGACCTGGCCGCTGCGCCTGCCGATGACCAAAGCCGCGGTGCGCGCCATGGACACAATCACGTCGTTTGCCGCCAGCAGGAAAGCCGGCAGGCGCCGCGTGGACCGGTTCGTTGTAGTCGGCGCATCCAAGCGCGGCTGGACCACCTGGACCACCGCCGCGGTGGACCCGCGGGTGGTGGCCATCGTTCCCATGGTCATCGACGCGCTGCACGTGGTTCCATCTTTTGAGCACCACTACCGCAGCTACGGCTTCTGGGCCCCCGCGGTCAAAAACTATTACGATGAAAATCTGATGGACGGTCTGGACGGCGAGGCGTTCAAAAAGCTCATGGATATTGAGGATCCCTATTCCTATCGGGATCGCTTGACCATGCCCAAACTGATCGTCAACGCCGCCGGCGACCAGTTCTTTTTGCCCGACTCTTCCCGGTTCTACTTCGACGATTTGCCTGGAGAGAAGCATCTTCTCTACGAGGCCAATGCCGATCACTCGCTGCAGGGGACGGACGTGAACTCTAGCATTGCCGCCTTTTATCAATCGGTGCTGCACGGCGGCAAGCGCCCGAATCTTCAGTGGACCTTTGAGCAGGATGGTTCCATGCGAGTCACCGCCGATCAGACCCCGCTCACGGTGACGCTGTGGCATTCGGCGAATCCCGATCATCGCGATTTTCGCGTGGAAGCCGTTGGCCGCTCCTACGAGGGCAGCAGCCTGGCGGCAGATAGCTCCGGGGCCTATGTGGCTCGCGTGCCGAAACCTGCAAACGGTTGGACCGCGTTTTTTGTCGAAGCCACTTTTTCCGGCGAGGGGAAGTACCCCTTCAAGTTCACAACCGCGGTCCGCGTCCTGCCCGACGTGGAAAACTATTCGTTGCCTGGAAAAGGAAAATCGAAGTTGCAACTGAAATCCGAGGCATCCCACTACTGATCCTTGAACCGGAACATTCCTTGGCGGCAAAAAAGCGCCAATCCCGCAATCTGTTCAAATCCCCGTAACATTGAACGTAGACAATCGTAGGCGGCAGTTCATCTGCAAGGGAGATTCCTGTGAAGAAGACGTTAGTTGCCGTTGTGTTGTTGATGTTGGCCATGGGCACGGTTCAGGCCCAGAAGTTGACCGGGGCGGGCGCGACCTTCCCTTATCCGATTTATTCCAAATGGTTTAGCGAGTATTCGGGAGCCCATCCGGGCGTCGAAATCAACTATCAATCCATAGGCTCCGGCGGCGGCATCCGCCAGGTCACCGCCGGCCTCGTGGACTTCGGCGCCTCCGACGGACCGATGACCGACGAGCAGCTCGCCGCTTCCAAAATCAAAATCATCCACATTCCCACCGTTCTCGGCGCGGATGTGCCCGCCTTCAATGTTCCAGGCGTCACCGACATCAAGTTCAGCGGCGATGTGCTGGCAGACATCTTCCTGGGCAAGATCGTCAACTGGAGCGACGGCCGCATCGCCAGGGACAACCCCGGCGTCAAGCTGCCCGACCAGAAGATAATCGTCGTTCACCGCTCCGACGGCAGCGGCACAACATATATCTGGACCGACTACCTGAGCAAGGTCAGCAAGGAGTGGGCGGACGGACCTGGCAAGGGCGGCTCGGTCGCCTGGCCGGTGGGCGTGGGCGGCAAGGGCAATGAGGGCGTGGCCGGCCTGGTCCGCCAGTTGCCCGGAGCCCTCGGATACATCGAGTTGACCTATGCTCTGCAAAACCACATAAGCTTCGGCGAAGTAAAGAATCCGGCGGGCAACTGGGTCAGGGCCTCCATTGAGGGCGTCACCGAGGCCGCGGCCAGCGTCAAGCAGATGCCCGCCGACTACCGCGTCTCCATCACCAACGCCCCCGGCAAGGACGCTTATCCCATCTCCAGCTTCACCTGGTTGCTGATTCCGGCCCATTCCGCCGACCCCGCCAGGGGCAAGATCCTCAAGGATCTGGTCAGTTGGATCGTCAACTCCGGCGAAAGCGAAGTCTCCGCTCTCTCTTATGCCCCGCTCCCCAAGTCGGTCGCGGAAAAGGTTCTCAAGACCGTCTATTCCCTGCAGTAGACAGCTCACCGGCAAAAGGGTCCGGCAGCTCCGCCGGACTCTGCCCCTGCTCGTTCGAGTTCGAAAAGAAAAGCCGTTTGGCGGCTTCGTCAGCTCCCCAGGTGCTCCCCGATCAGCCGGTCCACCAGCGCCGTCAGCTCCTCGCTCGTCCGCGGCAGCACAAACGCCCTCGCTGCCTCATCCCAGTCCAGTTTGAAGCTGGTCGAGAGCGCCGAAATCCAGATCTGCCGCATCGGCGTGTTCGGCGTAATCACGAACTTGCCCGGCGGCTCTTCGAACACCACGTTCAGCAGGCCGCCCTGTCCCTCCACCTCGAATCCGGCCTCATCCTCTTCCTCGCGCACAATCAAGTGCTGCAGCAGCGAGTCGAGAGCAGTTTCGGCCAGACAGCGGAACTCCAGTTCGTCCATCATGGTTCCAGTCTAACAACTCCACAGGCCATGAGACTCTGGCCAGGTGATTCAGTGGCGGGTCGGTTTGAAGGGAACGGGCTGAAGCCCGTTCATGAATCTCGCAACAGCAAAGGGGCTTCAGCTCCCGGGGAAAGGCTTCTCCAAACTGATCCAAGACCGGGAATTCCGGCATTTTTCCGGCTGATTTTGGATTCCGTCTATTCTTCTCCGCCTTGTCAGCGCAGACTTGCACGCTCCTCACCAGCGCGCCGCACTTGGCTTGAATCCTGGGCCGGGAGGGGCAACCGCATGCGTCTGCCGTGGGTAACTGTGGCGCTTCTGGCGGCGGCCCAATGCGCCCTTTGCGCCCAGGCCCAGCCGTCCCCGCAGCCCATACCGGCCGGCCAACTGTTCCGCGAGGTGGTCTACAACGAACTCCGCGACCACGGCGGCCACGGGTACTGGCGCTACTGGGTCCAGAGCCAGTTGCAGCAGGAAACCCGGCTTGAAGACCAGGTGGAGACCGCCCAGGGACCCATCGCCCGGCTCTTTCTCAGCAACGGCCACCCGCTCAGCGCGGAATCCCAACAGCAGGAACAGGCGCGCCTCAAGCGCCTGCTCAACTCGCCCGGCGAACAGGCGAAGCTTCGCCAGGGGTATGACGAGGACGAAAAGCAAATCGGCTGGATTCTGGCGCTGCTACCCGATGCATTTCTCTTCGAATATGACGGCGACGAAAATGGCTGCCACCGCCTCCGCTTCCGCCCCAATCCGGACTATCCCGGCCACTCGAGCGAAGCGCGCATCTTGCGCGCCATGGCCGGCACACTCTGGATCGATGCCGGGATGAAGCGGCTCGTCCGTCTCGACGTCCACGTCGAAGAGGATGTGGACTTCGGATACGGCATACTGGGTCGACTCAACAAAGGCGGATGGTTCCAGTTGCAGCGCGTCCAGGTCAGTCCCACGGACTGGAAGACCGAGCGCATCGAGGTGCACCTGTTCGGCCGCGCCCTGTGCTTCAAGACCTTCGCTCGCGAGACCAGCGAGGTGCGCGGCGGCTTTGTCCAAGTGCCCGCGGCCATGAATCTTTCCCAGGGAATGGCGCTGCTGGAACGGACCCAGGCCCAGGCCAAAGCCCAAACTCCACCAGCCCAACCCGTGGCCCGGATTCCAGCCAGAACCGCCCTGATCGCCCCGCCGATCTTCGCCGTGCACCCCTGAACCCGCTCGCGCCCGCACCAGCGTAATTCAACAAATCGCAATCGCCGGCGCGCCGTTTGTTCGATTTTCGGACAAAATCTTCAAGAAACCTAAAGTTCGCTCCCCGCACGCCGATGAACGGGATATGGGAAGCCGTTCAGGCAGGAGCGAACATGGGAATCACGCCAATCGTCAACCTCACGCCGCTCACCCGCTCCATCGAGCCGGATCTTGAACCGCTGCCCATGGCCCGCGTGGAAAACTCGGCGCGAACCGGCGATGAAACCTATTCCCCCAGCAACGGAAAATCCGCGCGCGGATCTGAGGACGACGCAACCGAAGACGAATTCGACGATCCGCTGGAAGACGTATTTGACCGGCCCGACCCCTCCCCAATCGAAAGAAACCTGAATCGCCAGATCAGCTTCTTTGCCTGAGCCATCCGTTTTACCATTCCTGCGCGGCTATCCCTCTGGCATCTTCCCCAATCTCTTCCGGATTGATCCCCCCAAACGATTTCGCCCTCGCCCGGATAACAACCGCGCCCCACGTTCCGAGCCGCCGACCCGCCGGCGATAAGGGCGGATTTCTGGTCGCCAGGGCGTTTCAGGACTGATCCTCGCAATGCCTATCCCTGCGGTGGCAGATTGTTGTGGGATAGCGAGTTGGCCTGTTAACCGGCCAATC
>PLGM01000231.1:0-566 GCA_003139795.1 Acidobacteriaceae bacterium
GCTTACTCGGACTGCTTCGCATCTTCGTCGGCGAAGCATTAACGTTAAGCCTGCTGCGAAATGCATGGCCAGGTGAAGCATTTGACGATCGCAATTCGGTACACGGGAGAAAAGCGTGAGCACCCAAGACANNCACCAGTTCGTGTTTGCCAATGCCACCCCGGAGCGTCCTGCGCTCTATTTCACCGTTCTCGGCGAATCCGCCATCAAGATGCTGCGATACCAGCAGCAGTACTCATTTTTCGATCCGGCCAAGCTGCCGGATTCTATTCGCTTTATCAACTTGAGTCAGGTTGTCCTAGAGAAGGACCTGGGCGCGGTTTTGGATGAGATTACAAAAGAAGTTGAAAAGACCAACCCCGCCGTCGTGGTTGTAGACTCTTTCCGAACCATGGTACGGAAGCCACAGAGCGATATGGACCTGCAATCATTCATTCAACGGTTAGCCCTGTTTCTGGCCAGTTGGCAAGCGACGACTTTCCTGATCGGTGAATATGCAGAGGACGAGTTGCGTGACAACCCCATATTTACCGTCGCCGATGGACTGTTCTGGCTGCGGCAAACGG
>PLGM01000231.1:592-3135 GCA_003139795.1 Acidobacteriaceae bacterium
AAGAGAAATCCGCCCAGCGATCGGCGCCTTTCCTTTGGTATTGCGGAGTTGGATAAGATGCTGGGCGGCGGCGTTCGCGAAGGCGACAGTGTCCTCGTAGCAGGGTCTTCGGGAACCGGGAAATCGGTCCTGGCAACCCAGTTCATTGCGGAAGGCATACGCCAGGGGGAGCCGGGAATAGTGGCGGTTTTTGAGGAGCGCCCGCAAGCGTATGCGGAGCGAGCCGCCAGTCTAGGCTTGGATCTGGAAACGCCGCAGAAAGACGGGAAACTCACAATCCTCTATTTGCGTCCCCTGGATCTCTCGGTGGACGAGACCATGCACTCGATTCTCGACGCTGTGCAGAAGATTGGCGCCAAGCGCCTGGTGATCGATTCCCTGGCGGGCTTTGAAATGGCTCTGTCGCCCGGCTTCCGCGCTGACTTTCGCGAATCCCTCTATCGGATGATCTTCGCCTTGACGGGGATCGGCGTGACGATTTTAAGCACGGTTGAAGTCGATGAGTCTTTCACGGAATTCACGTTCAGTACTTATTCGGTTTCTTTCCTCACCGATGACATCATTCGGCTGCGGTACGTATCCATCGATGGCCAGCTTCGCAAGATCATGGTGGTGATCAAGATGCGGGGCGGGAATCATGCCAAGGACATTCGCGAGTATGAGATCACCTCCAAGGGCGTGGTGATTCTCGGCAAACGCCTCGCAAACTTTCAGGGCCTTATCAGCGGAATTCCCGTTCACTCGGACCGGCCCGACCAGACGGAAGAACCCTCGCTGGATACGGGAATCGAGCATAAAACCTAACTGAGCATCTACGAACTCGAAGCCGTGGCGAGCTACGGCCTCGATTCGCTGCGCACTGTTTCTGGACATGGTCCTCGTCAATCCTCCGCGATAGGTTGTCCCCCATTGCGAAGAGCAAGCGCAACAAGTCGGAGAGCGCACAGATCCCAATTCGACGATCCGTGTTATCGTCTGGTTTTGATCAGACAACATCCGGAATCCAGGCCTATCGTGACTACGTGGGTAACATTGATGTGCAATGTGTCCGCTAGGAGGCGTTATGTTAGGTTTGGGTATCGTAGGAACAATTATCGTGATTGTGGTGGTTGTGTGGCTCATCCGTCGCGTGTGATTCGGCTGGGAGTGCAAAGCAGTTGGTCGGGAGTAGGTCCTGTTGCCGTACCTTGATCCAGCGTTGGCGTGCGTGCGCCTGGAACTTGGGACAGCATCGTGAGCGACAGGTTATAGGAGATGCCGGTTTCGAAGCCGGAGTCGTGACACACCTCGATGTGACCGCCGAGTGCGGAGGGACGGCAACGCAGGATGCCCCGGGATGCCTTCAGTTGTTGATAGCTGATGCTGGACTGATAGCGTTCCAGGAACCTGCATGGCGCCCTGGTAGGCAAGCAGCCGTCAATGAGCAAGCTGGCCTTTGAGCTCAAGCTCAAGGCGCCTGCCTGCTCCGTAAGCATTGGGGCTGCGGATTTCTGTTCCCTAACCGCCGCACGTCCCCGAAATGATCGGATCCCTGAGTCCCAAAAGCTCAATCGAGCCTCTTCGCTCAAACCCACCGTCTCCAAGATCTGCCTTGTCTTTGAGGTGGTCCAAATTGGGCAGACGGTCGTCTGCCGCGATCTTAGGATGTTGCTTTGAACACGCGTGACGCTATCCCACGTTCTATCGATAGTGAATAGCCAGGATGCCTTTTCTTTCACTTGCAGGGTGGAGAAACTGGCGCAGACGCTCCATTCCGGACGTCCCAATGCCCGCCCCTGCAAAGGAGATTCTCTGTGTCCAAGCATATTCATGAAAAAGAAACGCAAGCCGCCAGGCTCCTCGTTCCCGACGGCTTTTCACCCGAAGACGTGAAGAACTTTTCGAGCGTACTGAACGCGCTTGTTGCCGACGCNNTTTGCCCTTTACCTCAAGACCAAAAACTTCCACTGGCACATGAGCGGTCAGCATTTTCGCGACTACCACCTGCTTCTGGACGAACAGGCAACTCAGATATTCGGCATTACCGATGCCATAGCCGAACGTGTTCGCAAAGTCGGAGGCACAACCATACATTCCATAGGACACATTGCCCGGCTGCAACGGATTGCGGACAACGACGAGGAGTTTGTGGGCCCAACCGAAATGCTGAGAGAACTACACGCCGACAACAAGGCATTTGTGGAGAGCTTGCGCGCGGCGCATGTGGTCGTCAGCAAGGCCAATGAATACGCAACGACCAGCTTGATTGAGATCTGGATTGACGAAGCGGAGCGGCGTGCGTGGTTCCTGTTCGAAGCCACGCGGTAATTGATCTTCACCCTGACGGCGCCATCGCCGTTCTCTCTGTGCCCGACCCGAGTGGCCGCCCAAGATTCGAGCGGCCAAAGTTCGAGCAGAGGGTTGGCGTGGCGCGTCGTCAGAGCCATCTCACTCATCTCAAAAGCGCTCTCAATCGTCTTGGGAGCGTTCGCAGACAGCGACACGCAGCCGAACAGTGCTGGCGGATCACAAGCGCGCTGGCCTCAAGAGACGGTCGATTTTGA
>PLGM01000232.1 GCA_003139795.1 Acidobacteriaceae bacterium
AAGAAGATGCCGTTGCCGACCAGGGCCCAGGTTCCGAGGGGGAGAACCAGCGCCAGGAGCCAGGCCTGACCCTCGATGTGAAGGTTATAGAAGATGAGAAAAAATGGGGCCAGGATCACCTGGACGACGGTGACGAAGAGGAAGTTCGCTATTACCTTGGCGAGGAAGAGTTCCGCGCCGGGAGCGGGGGCCATGCGCTGGGCGTCGAGGACCTGGTGGCGAATTTCGCGGGCCCAGGCCTGGTTGAGTGCGCTGACGGAGGCGAACATGGTGGCTACGCTGAGGACGCCGCCGGCGATCTCGCGGGAAAAGTCGCCGCGCGGGTCAAAGGCGATGGAGAAGAGCACGACGACCAGCAGGGAGAAGAAAAGCATGGAGACAAAGGCGTCGAGGGAGCGGAGCTCGATGCGCAGGTCTTTGACGAGGTGGGTCCAGAGGGCGCGGGTCATTTTGTTGGACCCTTCGGGGCTGTGGGGATCGAATCTTTGGCTTGGTGGTCTCCCACCCTTGCGCCGGAAAAGAGGCGCGCGGATGGGGCACCCGGCAAGTCCTTGATGAGGTGGGTCCAGAGGGCGCGGGTCATTTTGTTGGACCCTCCCGGGCTGTGGGGATCGAGCCTTTGGCTTCGCGGTCTCCCACCCTTGCGCCCGAAAAGAGGCGCGCGGATGGGGCACCCCGGTCTTTGGTCAGATCGGCGGTTTGGACTTGGACTTCGAGGGCTTCGGCGGCGCGGAGGTAGTCGTTGGGACTGAGGATGAGCTGGACGCCGCGGGTTCCGGCGGAGACGCTGATGCGGTCAAAAAGAATTACGGTTTCATCGACGAAGACGGGATAGGCCTTTTTTGCGCCGAAGACGGTGACGCCGCCGCGAATGTAGCCGGTGAGGGGCTGCACGTCTTTGAGGGGGACCATTTCGGCCTTGCGGAGGCCGGCGGCGCGGGCCAGCTTCTTGAAGTCCAGTTCGGCGTCGCCGGGGATGACGGCGAAGACGCAGGTAGCCCCGCCCGCGGCTGCGCTCCCGGTGGTGAGGAGGGTTTTGAAGACCTGCGCTGGGGGCATGCAGATCTTTTTGGCGACGGTGATGGCGGAGAGGTCGTCGGGATCGACTTCGTACTCCAAGAGTTCGAAGGGAATGCCGAGGGCTTCGAGGATGCGGGCGCCGTTGGTCTTCATAGGGTGGGGCTCCCGGGTTCACACGAGACGAGCCGGCCGGCGCGGAGGGTTAGCACCCAGTCGGCGATGGGGGCGGCGAGGTCGCGCTGGTGGGTGGTGATGACGATGGTGCGGTTGCCGTGGCGGAAGCCGGCCAGGAGTTGGACCATCTGGCGGGCGGATTCGACGTCCATGTTGGAGAATGGCTCGTCGAGCAGGAGCAACTCGGGAACGGAGAGCAGAACGCGGGCCAGCGAGGTGCGCTGGCGCATGCCCTGGGAGTACTGGCCGATCATGCGCGTGAGGCCGGGGTCGAGACCGACCTGGCGCAGGGCTTCGGCGGGCGAGAGATTCGGCCGGCCGGGGTAGAGGCTCGAGAAGTAGCGCAGGTTTTCCTGGGCGGTGAGCTCGTCGTAGAGCATGGGGGCGTGGCTCATGTAGCCGATGCGGGCGCGGGCGTCGTGAGGGTCCTGGTCGCCGAAGACTTTGACGGAACCGAAGCTGGGGCGAAGGAGGCCGGCGAGAATGCGCAGCAGGGTGGATTTGCCGGCGCCGTTTTCGCCGATGAGGACGTAACAGCGGCCAGGCTCCAGGTCCGCAGAGACCTGGCGGAGCGCGGCAAAGGAGCCGAAGAGCTTGGAGACGCCGACCAAGCCGGCACAAAGGGGCCGGGCACAGAGCGGCGAATCAACTCCTGAAGCGGTCATTCTCAGGCAGCCGGGTTGGAGGGGTGAGCGGCGGGCGCGGCGGCGGCGGATTTGGCATGAGCGGGCTGCGCGGGCTTGGGACTGGACTGGGGTGAGTTGGGCTGATTGGGCCCCGCGGGCGCATACTTGCTGGCGCACTTGGCCTGGAGCACAGAGGCGTGGAAGACGCCATCGCGGCCATAGGAGCCTTCGGCAAGGGCCTGGGAATCGTCCTTGAAAGTGTCCGGCGGCGGTTCGGAGCCCTTGTAGGCGACTTTGAGTTGACGGCCGGTGGCGGCTTTGGGGGAGTGGCTCTCAAACTCGTTGAGGACGAAATTGACGTGAGTGCCGTTCTGCTCAATGGAACCGGGCACGACGAAGCCCTCGACGCGCAACTGGCTGTGGAAGGCCTTGTCGCCCATGCCGCCGAGTTCGGCGATGGTGACGTAGTAGCTCTTGCTGGCCCCATAGCCGGACCAGGCCAGCCAGCCGATGGTGCCGACGATGACGGCAGCCGCAATCCCGATGCGCAAGGTGTTGGGGGAAGTTTTCATATTCAACCTTTTCTACCTCTAACGATACGAGCGGAAAGAGGAGGGGTCAACCGGCGGGTGCAAGATGCGTGATTTGGATGACATTTCACAGTCATGCCACAAGCCTTGGTGGAGCGTTCGATGGATCGAACTTTTGCTCGGCAATGCGCAAGTCATACAGGATTTGCAGGTTGAGCCAAAAGTTCGCGCTGGTGCCAAAGAAGTGGGCCAGACGCAGGGCTGTGTCCGCCGTGACGGAGCGCTGCCCGTTCAAGATCGCGGTGATGCGGTTGGTCGGCACGCCGAGCTTGCGCGCCAGCTCAGAGGCGCTCATGCCCAGTTCGTTCAGTTCTTCGGCCAGATGTTCTCCGGGATGGATGGCGGTGATTGGCATGGGGTTCTCCTAGTGATAATCGACAATCTCTACGTTTGATGGACCTGGGTCTGGAACCGGCCACTCGAAACAGATTCGCCACCGGTCGTTGATTCGGATGCTGTATTGCCCCTTGCGATCACCAACCATAGCCTCGAAACGATTGCCGGGCAAGGCGGCGAGGTCTTTGAGCGTCAGGGCCGCATCCAAGCGATCAAGCTTCAGGCGAGCCGCCCGTTCAATAGCTTCGAATGCTTTCACGCGATTCCCGGCAGCGAAATCCCCGGTGCGCTTGTCTCGATAGCCGAGGATCACGCATTAGACTATCGCGCATTATGCGTTACGTCAAGCATAATAAGAGCAATTCGCCGCATTTGATCGATCTTCAGGACCGGGGCCGGCTAACGCGCCCCTTCCAGGGTGTGCGCGGCGCGGTCCAGGGCCTGGGCGAGGACGGCCAATTGCCGTGCGGCGCGGTTCAAGTCCCTGGCATCGAGGGCCTCATTGACGCCGGGGATGACGACGGCGGCGTAGCCGGTGAACTCGCCGGGGGCGTAGATGGTGTGGCGGTACCAGGGGCGATTGGGCAGGCCGGCCTCGGAGACGAGCGCGGTCTCGGTCTGGCGGAGGGCGAGGTTCAATTTGGCGAGGTCGCCGGCGGGAGCGATCTGGCGGTCATGGGCCTTTTGGGCGGCGGCTACGAAGCGGCCGGCGGCGGCTGCCGCGGGGGCAAAGTCGAGCGGGGTGAGACCTGCGTCAGAGGCCTTGCGTTTGGCCGCCGCAACATAGGAATCGATGGCGCGGGCGTAGGTGAGGTAGTCGTAGGGCAGCACGTCGGAGTCGGCCATGCGCAGGGCTTCAAGGCCAAAGACGCGGGCCATCTCCTGGAGATATACGAATTTTGGATCGGCGTTCTGGGTGTACCAGGCGAAGTCGTCGAAGGTGGAATGGTAAACGCCGTAGGGACCGCCGGAGCCGACATCAGTAGAGGGAACGCCCACATGCTGCAGGAAGGGCGTGAAGTCGGAGCCGGAGCCGAGGTCGCCGACATGGACCTCTTCCGTTTCGGGCGGGGCATTGGAGCCGCGATGCTCGTTGCCCTCAAGATGGGCGTTTCTCCACTGGTCATACACGGTTGCGCCCAGCGGGCTGGGAACCGAGCGGGTGAGTTCGCGGAGAAACTGCTTGAGGGACGGGACAGCGGCGGCGGAGAAATCCGGGCCGGCGACGCCTACGTCCATGTTGAAGTAGGCGACGGCGCGATCAAGGGTTTTGGCGTGCTGTTCGACCCACTCGGTTGAGCCGATGAGGCCTTCTTCCTCGGCGTCCCAACTGCAAAAGACGATGGTGCGCCTGGGCCGCCAGCCCTGCTTGAGGAGCACGCCGATGCCGTGGACGGATTCAAGCATGGCGGCGGTGCCGCTGGAGGGGTCGACGGCGCCATAGACCCAGGCATCGCGGTGATTGCCGGCTATCACCCAGTCGTCGGGGTACTGCGAGCCTTTTGCCTTGCCGATCACGTCCCAGATGATGCGGCGCCGATAGTCCTGTTGCGAGACCAGGTGGACCCTGACGCCGCCCGGTCCGAGGTGATAGCGGAAGGGCAGCGCACCCTGCCAGCCTTGCGGCACGCCAGGGCCTTTCAGGGCTTGCAGGATGGGCGAGGCATCGTGATAGCTGAGGGGGATGGAGACGATGCGGGGCTGGTTGCCTTCGGGCGAAATGCGGGCGGAGTCGGGCAGGTCCAGCGTGGAGGCTTCGCCGGGGGTTTCGGGGTCGCCGGGATATTTGAAAAGAAACTGGACTGACCCGCGCTGCACGCCGGTATCGGGACGCCAGGGACCGATGGGCCAGGGATCGCCCTTGTAGTAGCCGTCGTCCTGGGGGTCGGAGTAGATGAGCACGCCGGCGGCGCCGCGCAGCTCGGCGATGTAGACCTTGACGCCGCGGAAGACGGCCCCGTAGCGGACGAGGACGATTTTGCCGTGCAGGTCGATGTGCTGGGCGGCAAGCTGGTCAAAGTCCTCGAGGCGGCCGTAGTTGGCGTAGACCACGTCGCCGGTGACGTCGCCGGAGCCTGAGGAGCCGTTGAAGGGCATGACTACGCGGGGATCGTCCTGGTAGGGGTCGCCGTCGACGTGCTCGCGGGTGGGGCCGCCGATGAGCAGCTTCCCGGTGGGGTCGTAGGCTTCGACGCGGACGACTTTGGGCTGGTTCATCAGGACGCGGTAGGGAACGATCTCGGTTTCGAGGCCGGCGGCGCGGAACTTTTGCGCGACGTAATCGGCGGTTTTGCGGTCTTCGGGCGTGGAGGCCAGGTGAGGCTCGGCGGTGAGGGTCTTGAGGTGCTGGCCGGCGAGCTTGGCTTCGGGGACGGCGAGGAATTCCTGCTCGATCTTGGACTGGGCGGTGAAGTCGGCATAGCCGAAGACGGCCGGTGGGGGAGTGGATTGGGCTGGAAGCTGGCTGGGATCGAGCGCCAGAAGAAGCAGGAAGGCAAGAGGGTTGCGTGTGGGCACGAGTCGGGCCTCATTCAGCAAGTTGGCGAGTTGGCAATTTGGCGAGTTGGCGAGTTGGCGAGTTGGCAAGTTGGCGAGTTGGCAAGCCTCTATGCTACGGGCACGGGTTGGGTGCAGTGGGCGCAGCGCTTGGCGGCCAGGGGAATTTCGCTGAGACATTCGGGGCAGGTTTTCATGGACGACGGAGCTTCGGGCGCGGGCTTCTTGAGCCTTGCAAGGAGCGTGTTCAAGGGCAAAACAATGCCGAAATAGACCACGCTGGCCACGATCAGGAACGAGATGGCGGCGTTGAGGAAGTTGCCTAGCATGATGGGGGTGCCACGGAGTTTCAGCACCACGCCACTGAAGTCCGGCTTGCCCGCGATGGCGGCTATCACCTGTGTGAGCACGTCTTTGACCATGGAGTTGACAATGGCATTGAAGGCCGCGCCGATAATGACAGCGACGGCCAGATCGACTACGTTTCCACGCAGAATAAAGTCTCGAAAGCCTTTCAACATATCTTCCTCCAGATTTGTCCCCTTGGGAGTTTCGCCGCAGCCGATCGCGGGGCTTACGATCGTGGGGTTTGGAATATGCTACACGGCAGGAGCGGACTTATGGCAGGGGCGGCTGGGTTCAAGGCGATTTTAGAGGCTGCAGCGATCCATCACAGGGGATAGAGCAGAGGAAAGAGCCAGAAGAAGAGCACCAGGGCAAGGATCATCAGCTCGGAGTAGAGCAGGATGAGGACGCCGGCGTGGTAGAGGCTCCATTTGCGGCTGAGGCAGCGGGCGGTTTCCACCATGCCCCAGCAGGCGAAGGGCACGGTAAGAATCTGCCAATTGGAGGCGTGGAGGTGATCGGTATCGGGGAAACCGGCGAGGCGCAGGCTGGCTGCGAGGGCGGCGAGGGGGAGCAGGACGCCGCGGAGGAGCGATGGCCGGCGAAGGCGGAAGATGGAGGAGCGGGGAAGCACGACACTCTTACTGTAGATGGTTTTTCTTATCGGACCGCCGGCTCCATTTCGCGCAGGGATTCGGCATAGGGGGCGCGGAGGACGCCGTGATCGGTGAAGATGGGCGGCTGGCCCAGTGCCGCGGGGAATCGAAGACGGGCACCCCAGGCGGCGCGGCAGTAGTTTTGCAACCGATTCCGCGCTACAATCTCCCCATGATCCGCAGCGCCAAAGAAATTCTCGAAGATACCCGTCGCCTCCCTCCCGGCGATTTCGATTGGCTGATCGGGGAACTCCTGCAGACGGGAGACGGCTTCACGGATGCCGAGGTCGATGCATCTTGGAAGGCGGAGGTTGAACGGCGTGTTGCCGATGCCGAGGCCGGAACTGCTGTGACCTATTCCTGGGAAGAAGTGGAAGCGCCCCTGCGTGCCCGGCTGGCTGGATGAAACGCATCCGCATCCGGTCCGAGGCTCAGGAGGAGATCAACGCGGCGTTTGAGTGGTATTTCCAACGCAGCCCGGAAGCTGCCGAGGCGTTCCTTACAGAGATCGGAGCCTCTCTGACGCTAATTGTTTCTCGTCCGCAACTCTAACCTCCTTATACAAAGAACACACGCAGGCGCGTGCTGGCAGGGTTTCCATACTCCGTGATTTTTCAGGAGAAAGACGAGATCATTCTTGTGATTGCGGTAGCCCATGCCAAGCGCCGTGCCGGTTACTGGCGAGGGCGAATCTGATACCGGCGAGTTCCTAGTGTAGTGCGTCATGCAGAATGCCGATTATCCCAGAAAGGGCAAATCGCCAAGAATTCTGCGGATAGAAAGTGCCGCAGCCTCTCTCTGGTCGAATCATAATTGACAGAATCAATGACGCCCTACACTAGCCCACCAACTGCATCTCGCGCAGGGACTCGGCATAGGGGGCGCGGAGGACGCCGCGTTCAGTAATAATGGCGGTGACGTACTTAGCCGGAGTTACGTCGAAGGCGGGGTTGCAGATGCCGACGCCGTTGGGAGTCAGCTGCTTGCCGCCGTGATGGGTGACTTCGAGCGGTGAGCGCTCCTCGATGGGAATCGAGTCGCCGGTTGCGGTGGCCAGATCGATTGTGGACCAGGGAGCGGCGACATAGAACGGGATGGCGTGCTCTTTGGCGAGAATGGCGACGTTGTAGGTGCCGATCTTGTTGGCGGTGTCGCCGTTGGCGGCGATGCGATCGGCGCCGACGACGACGGCCTGGATGCGGCCCTGGCGCATGAGGCTGGCGGCGGTGTTGTCGCAGATTACGGTGGTGGGGATGTTCGAAGCCATCAGTTCCCATGCCGTGAGGCGCGCGCCTTGCAGGAAGGGGCGGGTTTCGTCGGCGAAGACGTGGATGCGCTTGCCCTGCTCGACGGCTGAGCGGATGACGCCGAGAGCGGTTCCATAGCCGCAGGTGGCCAGAGCGCCGGCGTTGCAGTGGGTGAGGACTCCGCCCTCCTGGGGCAGCAGCTCAGCGCCGAATGCGCCCATGGTCTTGCAGGCGGCAATGTCTTCGTTGTACATGGCGTCGGCTTCGGCGAGGATTCTTTGCTGGATTTGGACTAGGGTTGCGCCGCTGGCGAGCAGGTTGGCGAAGAGGCGCTTGATGCGGTCGATGGCCCAGAAGAGGTTGACGGCGGTGGGACGGGTTGCGGCCAGGCGGGCGCAGATGCGGTCGAACTCGGGGGCGAACTCAAGTGGCGTGGCGGCTTTGGTGTGGAGTGCGCCGAGGGCGATGCCGTAGGCGGCGGAGACGCCGATGGCCGGAGCGCCGCGGACGACCATGGCGACGATGGCCTCGGCCACCTGCTCGTAGGTGGCGGCGAGGACAAAGCTCTCCTCGAGGGGGAGTTTGGTCTGATCGATGAAGCGGACGCCTTCCGGGGTCCAGGCGAGGGTGGGAATCATGCAAGACCAGTGTAAATGGTCGGAGATCAGAGAATAGGGAATAGGGAGTAGGGAATAGGGAATAAGGAATAGAGATCAGATCGAAGATCCGTGGTCAGGGGGCATCTGAATGACCTGCCTTTTGTGGTTTCCCACCCGTTTCGCCGAGAACGCGAAAAGGACGGGGCACGGAGCGGGGTCGATGGGGCGGGGCTGAAAACCTTTTCGACTTTTTCTGGACGTACCTCAGCCTTAGTGCGTAGAGTTGTGTCGGTACTTTTCAGAGCGGTTTTCCAATGCCTATTTTTCCGGCGGCCTGACCCGCGTGAGGGACGGTTGCGAGAAACGACAATTGGAAAGCGGCGAAGACCAGGCTATTTTTCAAAAAGGAAGCGGGGGAAAGACTTTCATGACTACGCGATCCACACCACCGGCGGCTCAAAGCGCGCCCAAGTATCTGGTGCCGTTCATCACGGTCACCATCCTGTTCGGCATCTTCGGGTTCCTGACCAACCTGAACAGCAATCTGATGCCTTATCTGAAGAGAATCTTCGAACTGTCCTACGGACCGGCGATGCTGACAACGGTGGCGTGGTTCTTCGCTTACCTGGTCTTCTCGGTTCCCAGCGCCAAGCTGATTGAAGCCGTGGGCTACAAGCGCACCATGGTGATTTCGCTGTTCATTATGGTGGTGGGCGCGCTGTTGTTCGTACCGGCAGCCAAGCTGATCAACTTTCCGCTGTTTATGAGCGCGATTTTTGTGCTGGCGACGGGTGTTACCGCGTTGCAGACCTCGGCCAACCCTTATGTCTCGATTCTGGGTCCCGAGCACAGCGCTCCCGCGCGGCTGACCCTGGCGCAGGCCTTCAACTCCCTGGGTGCGGCCGCGGCTCCGCTGGTGGTGGGCCGCTTTATCCTCACCGATCCCAGCAAGGTTGCCACCAAGGCGAGCATTGCGCACACGGTGCAAGGGCCCTACATCGCCATTGCCGGCGCGCTGTTGTTGCTGGGCTTTGCGGTGATGTTCATGCACCTGCCGGCGATCACCCGGACCCAGTCGTTCCGCCCCGGCAAGGCCGGCGACCCATTGCTGGGCCGCAGCATCTGGAGTTACAGGCATACGGTGCTGGGCATGGTGGGCATCTTCTTCTATGTGGGGGTTGAAATCGCCCTGGCCGCTATCGCCATCAGCTACTTCCAGACGCAGGGGATCAGCAGCATCGCGACCGCAACCTCGATAGCCTCGCTCTACTATGTCTTCATCATGGCCGGCCGCTTCCTGGGCAGCTTTCTGATGACCTGGATCAAGGCGCAAAAGCTTCTGGCTGGTCTCGGCATCCTCGGCTTGGCGCTGCTTTTTACCTCCATGTTCACGCATGGGCCTGTCGCCGTCTGGACCCTGGTGCTGTGCGGCGTGGCCAATTCCATCATGTATCCGAATATCTTTGCGCTGGGTATCGCCGAACTGGGGCCAATGACCAGCGAGGGTTCAGGCATTATCACGATGGGAAACGTGGGCGGAGCGGTGATTCCCCTCCTGTTCGGCGCGCTGGCCGACAAGGTTGGGATTCAATACGCGTTCATCATCCCGATCATCGGCTACGTCTTCGTGGCCTACTACGGCTTTTCGGGGTACAAGCCTACGCGCACGGCAAATGCATAGTCGGGATTTTCCGTTTGCCGGTTCCAGGGCCCTCCGGTTTGCGCCGGAGGGCCTTGGCGCGTTTGGCGAAGAGCAAGGGAGGCTGCCGGGAACAAACGCATTTGCGGCAGGCTCATGGACCTGGCTCCGCAAGCCTGCGTAGAGTGAATACAAGAGATTGACGATTGCAAGGAGCCGTTGGTGCCGAATCTGACCGCCGTCGACTGGCTGATCATGCTGCTTTACTTCGTCTTTGTGCTGGGCATCGGCTATGCCCTCAAGCGGCACATGAAGACGAGCAGGGACTTTCTCGAGGCGGGACGCGCGCTGCCGGCGTGGATCTGCGGGCTGGCGTTCATGGGGGCCGGCCTGGGTGGACAAGAGGCGATCGGCATGGGCGCGTCGAGCGCCAAGTATGGCCTGGAGAGCGCTCAGTTCTTCGGCATTGGCGCCATACCGGCGATGATCTTTGTGGGCCTCTTCATGATGCCGCTCTACTACGGGTCAAAGGCGCGGAGCGTGCCCGAGTTTCTGCGGCTGCGCTTCGACGAGAAGACGCGCGCGCTGAACGCCTGCTCATTTGCGGCGATGACGGTGTTCAGCTCGGGGGTTTCGATGTACGCGATGGCGCGGCTGATGGAGGCGCTGCACGTGTTCGACGGGCTTTTCCGCGCGCAGGGCTGGGCGCCGGAGGGGATCTTTACCTTCACGATCGTGCTGTCGGCGGTGGTTGTGCTGGCCTATATCCTGCTGGGCGGGCTCACCAGCGCCATCTACAACCATGTGCTGCAGTTCTTCCTGATGGTAGCGGGGCTGTTGCCGCTGGTGCTGCTGGGGCTGCGCGCTATTGGAGGCTGGAGCGGGCTGAAGGCGACGTTGCCCGCCGCGTACATGCACGAGTGGAAGGGCGTGATGCACGCCGGCAGCAACCCCGTGGGGATTGAGGGCATCGGTTTGGGGGTGGGGTTGGGAGTTGTGCTCGGAGCCAGCTATTGGTGTAGCGATTTCAGGGTGATCCAGACGGCGATGGCCGCGAATAGTGTGGATTCGGCGCGGCGGGCGCCGCTGATCGCCGCCGTTCCCATGATCTTTCTTCCGTTGCTGCTGATTCTGCCGGGGCTGTTGGCCATCGGGCTGCCTACGCCGCACACGACGACGGTGGAGCGGAGAATCAACGGGGCGATTTTTCGCACTACTACCGTGGTGCGGCCGGAGGTGGAAGCGGGCAGGGGATTGGTTCCGGCAAAGACCGACCCCGTGACCGGCAAGCCGATTCTGACGGCGAGCGGCGAGCCGCTGCTGGACTACGACCTGGCCACGCCCAACATGCTGCTGCACTTTTTGCCAACCGGGCTGTTGGGGCTGGGGTTGACGGCGCTCGCGGCCGGCCTGATGAGCGGCATGGCCGCCAACGCGACGGCGTTCAACACGGTGTTTACTTGCGATCTCTATCAGTCCTACATTTACAAAGGCGGTAGCGACGGGCATTACCTGGCGGTGGGGCGATGGGCGACGGTGGGCGGGATGCTGCTGTCGGTGGGGACGGCTTATGCGGCGATTCACTGCAACAACATCACGGACACGCTGCTGCTGGTCTTCGCGTTTGTGAATGCGCCGCTGTTTGCGACCTTGCTGCTGGGTATGTTCTGGAAGCGGGCGACGGGGCACGGGGCGTTTGCCGGACTGATGGCGGGCATGGCGACGGCCATGCTGCACCACGGGCTGACGCTGCCGGTCGACGTGCGGGCGGGCGTTCACGGGGGATGGATTGCGGTGCTGCACCATTATCCGAGCGATTTGGCGCAGAGCTTCTGGACGGCGATCTTTGCGTTCAGCGCGAGCTTGATTGTGACCGTGGCAATGAGTTACTGCACGAAGGCGCGAGCGGAGTCGGAGTTAGTGGGGCTGGTGCATTCGCTTACGCCCAGGCCTACGCGGGCGCACATTGCGTGGTGGAAGCGGCCCGAGGCGTTGGCTGTGGCTGTTCTTCTGGGTGCGATTGCGTTGAACATTTTCTTTTACTGAGGATTCTTTCTGGCCAGAGAGCGGCAGGATAGGAGAGAGCGATGAGTCTCGATTTACGGATTCCGATGGGATTGATGTTCTCGCTGGTCGGCATGATCCTTTCGGCCTTCGGCTTCGCGAGCAGGGGCAGCGCGAAACTCTACGCCCCGAGCCTGGGGATCAACGCGAATCTGTGGTGGGGGCTGGTGCTGCTGGTCTTTGGGCTGGCGATGCTGGTGCTGGGCCGCCGCAGCCAGAAGCGGCTGGCCAAGCTCCCGCCCGAGCCTGTCGACGAAACCCGCTCGCGCCTCGGGCATTGAGAGCTGTTCGACTCGCCACAAATTGCTCCGTGCCCCATCCTTGCGAGTTTTTTCTATCGCAGGGGTGGGAAACCTCCAACCTCAACCAGCCTTTTTCATAGGGAGCAGGGAACAGTCCGAAGATCCGGACCCAAAGCGTCGCATTGAGGTAGGATGAACCTATCATGAGCGAGGAAGCGCAGGTTTTGCCCGAAGGCGAATCGACAAGGCACGCGAGTACTGAGGCGCAGCCGGACGTAGGCTGCATCTTCGATCTGGGCGGCTCCGGCGGCGCCAACATTGCAGAGGACAAGCACTCCATGATTGGCGAAGCCTTCGATTCCTTGCACAAGAAAGCTTGACCTTGGGATATTGGGTGCCCAGGCGCTCATTCGCCCACTCGGCTCGCAGGCTGGAGCAGAATTTCTGGCTTTTGTTCACGCTTGCGGAAGAGATCCCTCAGGGGCTTCTATGAGA
>PLGM01000284.1 GCA_003139795.1 Acidobacteriaceae bacterium
TGTTGCTGATCCGCGCATCGGGACCGCCGCCGCTGGCTCAATCGACGAGATGATGCTTATCAATCTGTTCTGTAAGCTAGTCAGTACATAGCTCCTGCCGGTGCTCCGCTCCCTGCGATGGCAATGTTTAAGGCGGTCCAGGATCGATGCGAGCGTCCAACCAGGGTCTTGCTCTCTGCCTCACGCTTCGCCTGGAGCTCGGCCCACTGACGGTCCTCATCGCGTCGCTCCTTGCGGAGCCTACGCTGGTTCCAGTCTGATTAGACAGTGCCGGGCTGCATTCCCTCGCCGAACCGGGCTGGCTCGTAGACCCCTCCTCAGGGCCGTGGTCAACTGTGGGCGAGGAACTCCACCTGGAGTCCTACGTGGTGGCCGACGTTCCCGGGAGTCGGCGGGGTTCCACAAAGACAACGGCGTTTCAGCGATCTATCCTGGGTGGCGTAGATCAGGCAGACAGCCGCCTCTCGTTCGTTGTGCCTCTGCTCGAATTGATACTCGGCGATTTGTCATCAAGCGACGTGGGCCGGGCAGCT
This sequence comes from Acidobacteriaceae bacterium, assembly GCA_003139795.1. GTDB lineage: Bacteria > Acidobacteriota > Terriglobia > Terriglobales > Acidobacteriaceae > Telmatobacter. The sequence continues at coordinate 534 of PLGM01000284.1, forward strand.
CAATATTTGTTCGGAAAATAGGCAGAAGCCATTCCGGCCAAGTCGAGTTTCAGCCATGGCATGGCACCGAGCGGTCCGAGAATTAACTTGACAATCACGGATTTCAAGCGTGTTATATCCACACAACGCGTTACGCCAGCGGCGTCTCCCCAGTCTGCTTGATAAGAAACTCATCGGGGGCAGCGGTCGTATGATACCCCGAACCCCCACAGCACACGGCGACAGGATATCCCGGACTCATATCGCTGAGCCGGGTGCTCGCCAATCTTCCCCCCACTCAGACGAAACTCGCGACGCGAATGCATCAAGGAGGGTTTGAATGCCAATTCTGAGACCAATACCAATACCAAGACCAATACCAATACCAATACCAACGCCGACGCCAACGCCGGCGCCAACGCAAACGGTGCTGCAAAGTGGACTCGGCGGAGCGATTGGATGCGACTTCAACACCGCTCAAAGTCAACTAATCTTCGTCGAATACAGTGGCAATTTGTCCTCCCTCACGGTCGCTCCAGCGGCGCCCGGCTATAGCGTGCTGGGAACCGGTTACACTACGCCCGAAGATGTGAAGCTGAGCACGGATGGTGTTCATGCCTTTGTGACCGAACGGACCGGTGACCTGGTCAAAGTAGCGCTCAGCAGCGCGAATCGCAGTGCCGCAACCGTAGTGGCCACAGGGATGACCGCGCCCCAGCAATTGTTTCTGGACGAGGCGCACAACGCCGCCTATGTGGTCGAGTACGCCTCCCCAGGAAGCTTGCTCAAGATCAATCTCACCAGCGGCGCAAAGACCGTCATAACCGCGGCGCTGGACAATCCGATTGGTGTCGTGCTGACTTCGGACTTGCAGTATGCCTATGTCAGCGATGGAATGGGGCACATCAGCCAAGTCCAGATCAGCAGTGGCGCCATCACCACAATTGCCACAGGTTTGACGAACCCCTTCTTTTTGACCTGGGCGGATGAGGCGCAGGATTCGCTGTACGTGCCGCAGCGTGATCCTTCCAATTCGATCATTACGGTGAGCGTGACGAGTGGGGCGACGAACCTGGTGGTCGGTGGCGTGCCGGCCCGTCCCTCCAGCGTAGCAGTGCCGTACCCTGGACAGCTTCTGGTTTGTTGCAACTCCGAGATTGAGGAGGTCATTTTCGCGGTCTTTCTCACGGATGGACCGCTATTGATGGGCATTGGGCAGATTCCCGCCGACTACGTGAGCCTGGCTACGGGGATGGCCACCACACCATCCGGGGCGCCGTACCAGGTGACCGACGCGCCCTTCGGGGGAACGCTGCCGATCATGGTGAATTATCAGTCGGCCTATAACGCGGGTGCTCGCTTCTACCAGGTTGAAGTGGACACCGTAGTTCAAGCAGGTAGCTGGACGGTCTATTACTGGGACGGCACGAGCAATGAGTTGATCTCCGTGCCTTCCGCAACGGTCGGGACAACGCCGGGATGCTACCCTGTGCATCCGGTGGCGGATCTGTTTGACTATCAGCCCCCGGCGCTGGGATACGAGCTCGACAGCACCGCCCTGACGAATGCCCAGCACACGATTGTGCTGCAGTTCCTGGATAGCGGTGGCAACACGCTGACGCCCAATCTGGTAAGCCTGCCATTGATGATTGAGGTGAACAATCAGCAGTGCGTGGCCGTGCTCGGAGCGCCGGTGCTCAACACAACGCCACCAACCGTCGCCGACAACTGCGGCGTGCTGCATTACGGCACAACCGAGGCCACTACTGTCGAGTTGGCGTTTACGGCGAGCCAGCCGGCGAATTATGCGACCTTCTCCGTTGCGCTGGTTCGGGGCGTAACCGGGTTGGGGTCGCCGCCGCTGCCCGCGGCGTTGCCAGGTGGACCGGTTACCGCCGCTCCGGGAGAGTCGCCGATCTCGCCAGCGCCCACCGTGAGCGATCTGCTGGGGGCATGCCCGACCGCAGGGTTTGCGGCAGAGGTCTACGTAGCTGCCAGCATGACCAACGGCAATGGCCGGCAAAGCCAGTATGACGCCGAAGCTCTGATGGGCTTTGTCTTAACTACTTGAGCGAACGAGGACAGACCCACTAGCCTCAACGCGGTTATCCTGCCATGGGCGCAACCTCCTATCGCGCCCATGGCTGGATATCTCTATCGAAAGCTCATCCGTACTGATGCCGAGTGCCACAGCCATGCTGCGGATCATATCGCGGGTCGTCGGTTGATGAGAACAGTGGGATAACCGGCC
>PLGM01000268.1 GCA_003139795.1 Acidobacteriaceae bacterium
TATTATGCGATGTTCAGTAAGTGCCCCCACGCTACTCACCGTACAGAGGCATATCGCTCTGGTCTGAGCAATAGCGGCCACGTGCCATAAGCACAATTTAGCCGCCGGGAACCTGTGCGGCTCCAGCTGCGTTGGAACCAAATGAAAAGGGCAATGTCTTGAAGGGGCACAGCCTTGCAGACTGCGGAAAAACTCAACCCGTGAGAGGGTACGGGCTTCACAGACTGCGGAAAACTCATTTGAGCGGGTAGTTCCTCTATTTTGAATGGGCGCGGCTGGTAGGTCGGGGTTTTAACCCCGACAGAATCCGCGCCACCTGATGGGCAAAAGAGGAGGCTGGGCTTAAGTCCCTTGAGGGAATCTCGAATCCAGAACAAGACCTGACCGCCGAACCCGCTAAACCGGCCGTGGCCAGCGTGCTTCCACGGTTGTCCCAATCCCGCCGCGCGGCCGGAACTCCCCCTTCACCACCGCCCACACCGGGTCGCACGCCTTCACCACGTCTTCCAGAACCTGATTCACGATGTTTTCCTGGAAAATTCCAAGATTGCGGTAGCTGAACAGGTACTCTTTCAGCGATTTCAGCTCCAGACACAGGTCCCGCGGCATATACCGGATGGTCAGCACGCCGAAATCCGGCATCCCCGTCTTCGGGCAAACCGAAGTCAGCTCCGGGTCGTTGATCGATATCTCATAGCCGGGAAACTGGTTCTGCCAGGTCTCGATCGCCGGAAAGGCAAAGTCCAGCCCAGCCTTGGCGTGTTCGTCGGTATAGCGCGGTCCCAGAGCCATATTCTCATTGTACGAGCCTGGCGACCGCTAACCAGTTATGCTCCCCTTGCATTTTTCTGCTCCTCCGAAGCTTTTCTTGAGTCCTATATACTGACTCTGGTTGAGTGAATGGCAGAACAGAGAAAGCAAACGGGGCGGCTCTGGCTTTGGCTGGGCGCGGCCATCCTGATTATCATCGTCTTCTTCGCGGCGCGCTTCCTCATGCGGGATCGGCTGCCGGTGCGTGAGGCGCGGGTGAGCCACCAGCCAATGGCGAACACCGTCAGCACCAACGGGCGCGTCGAGCCGGTGGTCAACGACGAGGTTCACAGCCCCATCCCGGCCATCGTCAAAGCGCTCTATGTGCAGCAGGGCGACCAGGTCCCGGTCGGCAAGCTCCTGTTGGAGTTGGACGACGTGCAGGCGCGCGCCCGGGTGGCAACCGCTGAAAGCGGCGTCAAGACAGCCCAGGCCGCCGTGGAAGCGGCCACCCACAACGGAACCCTGCAAGAGCGCCAGGGGGTAGCGGCCGACGTTGCCCGTGCCCGCATCGACCGCGATCAGGCCCGCCACGACCTGGATGCGCTCACCAGGCTCCAATCCATAGGCGCGGCCTCGGCCAGCGAGGTGGCCGCTGCCCAACAGCGGCTGGATTCAGCCGAAGCTGTCCTGCACGCATCCGATCAGAGTTCACACAGCCGCTACTCGCCGGCTGAGGTGGCGCGGGCGCAGGCAGAGCTTGCCGACGCGGAAGCCAATCTGGCCGCGGCACGGGATGTGTTGGCCAAGACAGCCCCGCGCGCTGCCGTGGCCGGAACGGTTTACAGTCTCAATACCGGGCGCACCGAGTTTGCCGAGGAGGGCAAGCTGCTGCTGCAGGTGGCTGACCTGCACCATGTGCACGTGATGGCCTACTTCGACGAGCCCGACATCGGCCAACTGGCCGTCGGCCAGAAGGTTCAGATCAAGTGGGACGCCAAGCCCGGGCGTGTGTGGCAGGGCCACATTGTTCGCACTCCCTCAACGGTGATCATTTACGGCACGCGCACCGTCGGTGAAGTGCTCATCGACATCGACGGGGCCGACGGCGATCTCCTGCCGGATACCAACGTCACCGTTACCGTCACCACCTCCAGCGAGCCCAACGCCCTCAGTGTGCCCCGCGATGCGCTACACGTTGAGAACGGAAAACCCTACGTCTACAAGGTGGTTGGCAACGGGCTGGTACGAACCCCCGTAACCATCGGAATTCCCAATCTGATCCTGGCGCCCATCCTTTCCGGATTGCAGGAGGGAGACATTGTGGCCACTGGGACAACCAATGGACTGCCCTTGCAGGAGGGCGTTCCAATCAAGGTTGTGCGGTGATGCGATTGCCCTTTGCGATGGGTGGTCTGCCGGCAGGGTTGCTGGCGGCAGCCATCACCATTGCAGCGTCCGCGCAGGCCCCCCAACCGCCATTGGCCCCGTCCCTGGCCCAGGCCAACCTCGCATTGCAAGCCGGTGAGGCGGACAAGGCCCTGGCTCTGCTCAACTCTCTTCCCCCCTCCAGCGCCAGCCTGGCAGAGGCGCACAATCTTCAATGCCGCGTGCGCTTCACCCTCGAGCAGTGGGATGCCGCCGTAGCCGAGTGCGACCAGGCTGTCCGCCTCGACGGCCAAAACTCCGACGATCGCCTCTGGCTCGGCCGCGCCCTGGGCGAGAAGGCTGACCACGCCTCCTTCCTCAGCGCCTTTTCCCTCGCCAAGCGGGCCCGTGCCGAGTTTGAAGAGTCCGTGCGCCTCAATCCCCGCAATGCTGAAGCCCTGGGCGACCTGGGCGATTTTTACCGCCAGGCCCCCGGAGTGGTCGGCGGAGGCATTGAAAAAGCTCAGGCCATCGCCGCTCAACTGGACAAGGTGGACCCGGCGCGCGCGCATGAACTTCGCGGACGCATTGCCGAGCAACGCAAGGACTACCCCACCGCGGAGCAGGAGTTCAAGCAGGCCGTCGCGGCGGGTGCGCATCCCGCCCTCCAGTGGACCACCCTCGCCGGCTTCTATTCTCGCCGCAAGCGCTTCGATGAGATGGAATCGGCAGTGCGCAGCCTCATCGGCGCAACCGCGCATGACAAGCACGCAGCCGTTGCGCTCTATGACGGCGCAGACCTGCTCACAGAATCCAACCGCGACCCGGCGCTGGCCGCCAAAATGCTCGATGATTATCTGGCCGGCTCCGCAAAAACCGAGGAAGCCCCGGCGTTTATCGCCCACATCCGCCTGGCCCACCTCGAAGATCAGCTCGGCGACCCCGCCGCCGCAAATCGCGAACGCGCCGCGGCTCTGGCCCTGGCCCATGACTACAAGCCCACCCAGGAAACCAGACCCCCGGAAGCCAGAAATTGACTGGAAAAATGCACGTGAAGATCGCTCACAATCCGCGCCGGGCCTGGGCGCCAACCCTTTTCGCTTTGGCGCTTGCGGCTGCGCCCTCGCTCGCGCCGGCCCAGGTCTCGCTGGCCACCGTGGTCGACCTCGCGCAGCGCAACTCCAGCGCCGTCAAGCTCGCCAACACCGATTTGCAAAAGGCGCAAGCCGCCCTCGCCCAGACCCAGGATGCCTATATCCCCAATTTCGTGATCGGCTCCACGGTCGGTTACTCCTATGGCTTCCCCACCGGCCAGCCTTCCGTTGGAAGTGCCACCATGCAGTCGCTGGTTCTCAGCTTCTCCCAGCGCCAGTACATCAAAGCCGCCCGTGCCGGCTTGGACGCAGCCAATCTGAGCCTCAAGGACGCGAGCGAGCAGGTGGCTCTCGACGCTTCCACTACCTACATTGAGCTGGACACCGTTAACCGCGAACTCGCAGCGGCGCGTCAGCAGGAGACTTTCTCCGGGGATCTGGTTCGGATCGAGCAGCAGCGCACCGAGGCCGGGGTCGATTCTGACCTGGACCTGTTGCAGACCCGCCTGAAAGTCGCCCAGCTCAAGCTCCAGCGCCTTCATCTTGAAACCAGGGTCGCCACGCTGGCCAAGCAGCTTGCCGTTCTCACCGGGCTGCCCGTTGGCTCCATCCTCCCGGACCACGCCAGCATCCCGGAGATTCCCCCCATTACCGCAGAGGAAGCTCCGCGCAGCCTTCCCGGAATCGACGCCGCCGGCGCCCTTGCGCGCTCCAGGCAATTCCAGACCAAGGGAGACGACCTGTCGTGGCGCCGGCCTCAGATCGGATTCGGGGCTGTATACAACTACGACTCAAACGAGCTGAACAACTACAGCACCTACTACAAAAACTTCACCCCCAACAACGTCAGCTTCGGCATCCAGATCACGATTCCCTTCTTTGATTTCGCCCTTCGCGCCAAGGCCAAACAGACCGCGGCCGACGCACTGCGCGCGACCGTCGAAGCCGAACAGGCCCAGCGCCAGAACGACATCCAGATTGCCACCCTCACCGGCAGCCTGCGCGAGCTGGACGCTCTGGCCGAAGTTGCCGGCCTGAAGCGGCAGATCGCCGATGAACAGCTCAAATCCGTACTCGCGCAACTGGAGCTGGGAAACGGATCCGGAACCGGTCCAACCGCCCAGCCGCAGCTCTCCCCCAAAGCAGAGCAACTGGCTCGCATCGACGAGCGCCAGAAGTATCAGGATGCGCTGGACGCCGGTTTCGACCTCGCAAAGGCCCGGCTAAGCCTGCTCCGCGCCTTCGGCCACATGGAAGACTGGCTCCACGAACTGCACGGAAAATAGACCAGGATTCATCGCGATATGGCCTCCCTGTAAATGCTTGATGAATATAAGAACCTGTCAAATAACTCGGTCCTGGGTGAAGGGTACGGGCTTTACAGGCTCGGGAAAAACTCGTTCCAGCGTGGATTCGCGAGGGTTTTTGTATCAGGGCACGACTTCAGTCGTGCCGTAAGTGCCACAGAATCAATGTGGGCTTTAGCCCCTGAGGGATGATTTCCCGGATATTCGTTCCCGTTTTGCCATTTTTACTCACTTATGAAGCCCGTCCCCTTCAACTCCAAGGACAGGTCCTCAGAACCTGTCCAAAAACCTGCAAGGCCGCATACGGCGCTTCGTCCAGGGATGCGCTCCCCATCGCATCCGGAAAACGGCAGACTTTTTGCGGAAAATTATGCGCCCACGGCGCACAATGTGAATTGAATAGGGCGCGATAGCCCGACAGTAAGGGTAGTGAGTTCCACCACGCGAAGCACAGGTCTGGAGGCTGCGCACAGGCAGGCGCGGAAGCAGAGGGCCTTGTCTTGGCGGATTGGGTAAGCAAAATTCCCCTTGCACACCGAAAAAGCGGCATAACTCCTTTAACGTCTATATTCTGCAAATAACTCGTTTCGAATCAATAAGTTGGCGCGAAATCCCTGTCGTAACCCACTGAAAACAAGGAATTTCCCTACAGAGACGGGGTGGGGTAGGGGGGCCGTATATAAAGTGCAACAAACGGCAACCCCCTGCAGCTTGCGCTCTCCCGGCCATGCTCGCCCTCTGCTCCCGTGCGGGCGCTGCCCCCGAATTCTTTGACAGGTTCTGAGAGCTGCCATCCTCAGCGGAGTCTCCCGCAGTCTCATCGCGAGAGGCGCAGTCGAAGGACCTGCGTTGTCGCCTGCGTTCTTTGCGGAAGATAGTCCTCCGCTGGCGCACAATAGTCTATGGAGAAGGAGCACAGAACCCATGCCCGCTGCCCGTGGATTTCGAACGTATGAAAAACATCGCCAAAACTGCGCCCGCGTTCCCCTCCGCAACCCCGGACTTCCCCCAAACCAGCCACCCGCCATCCTGCCCAAAAGGAGAGAGGGTGTTTTTGGCCGTGAAAATGTGGAGTAGAACTTAACTTATTAATAATAAATGACTTATGGAGATCAAACTCACGGGAACACATCCGCTGTTTCCCTGCAAAACTGTAAACCGGAAGCTAACCAATTCAGAATCAATGGCTTACTCTGATCAACCTTAAAGGAACACAAAAACTGCGAGCTGTGAAACCGTGGACCTTCCGCGCGGCTGCCTCCGCCCCCGAGACTCCGTTTGCCGGAACAGGGTTGATATTCACCTAGACCAAAAATCGCGAATGACGCCTGACTAAATAGACGGAATGGTAGAATGAAAGAGATGCCTATGCCCCTGAAAACGCTTTTACTGAATCCGCCCTCGTTCGAGAACTTTGACGGTGGCGCGAGTTCGCGCTGGCCCGCAACGCGCGAGATTGAATCCTACTGGTACCCCGTCTGGCTCGCCTACCCGGCAGGCCTGCTGGAGGGTTCGCGCCTGCTGGATGCGCCCCCGCACCACGTCTCCGCCACGGAAACCATCAAGATCTGCAAGGACTACGAGTTCCTTGTCCTCTTCACCTCCACGGTCGGCTGGAAGAGCGACCAACACCTGGCCGTGGCCATCAAGGCCGCAAACCCTTCCATCCGCATCGCCTTCGTCGGCCCCCCGGTCACCACCGACCCGGAACGCGCCCTCAACGAGTGCGCTGCCCTTGATTTCATCTGCCGCCGCGAGTTCGACTACTCCGTGGTCGAGTTCGCCCAGGGCAAGCCCCTCAACGAGATCCTCGGCATCAGCTACAGGCTCGACGGCAAGATCCTCCACAACCCCGACCGTCCCCAGGTCGAAGACCTCGACGCCATGCCCTGGGCCACCAAAATCTACAAGCGCGACATGGACGTGACCCGCTACAACGTGCCCTTCCTGCTTCATCCTTTCATCGCGCTCTACTCCACCCGCGGTTGCCCCGCGCAGTGTACCTTCTGCCTCTGGCCCCAGACCCTCAGCGGCCACGCCTGGCGCAAGCGCTCCACCGACGATGTGGCCGCCGAGCTGAAATGGGCGAAAGAAAACTTCCCCGAGGTCAAGGAGTTCTTCTTCGACGACGACACCTTCAACATCCAGAAGGTCCGCACCATCGAGCTCTGCGAAAAGCTCAAGCCCCTCAACCTCACCTGGAGCTGCACCTCCCGCGTCACCACCGACTACGACACCCTCAAGGCCATGAAGGAGGCCGGCTGCCGCCTGCTCATCGTCGGCTTCGAGTCCGGCGACCCCCAGATCCTCAAGAACATCAAGAAGGGCGCCACCGTCGAGCGCGCCCGCCAGTTCGCCAAGGACTGCCGCGACCTCCGCCTCACCGTCCACGGCGACTTCATCCTCGGCCTGCCCGGAGAAACCAAGGAGTCCATCCGCAACACCATCAACTTCGCCAAGTCCCTGGACGTTGAAACCCTCCAGGTCTCCATCGCCCACGCCTACCCCGGCACCGAGTTTTACGACTACGCCAAGGCCAACGGTTTCATCGTGAATTCCGCGGCCATGAGCGACGAAGGCGGCCACCAGATGGCCCACATCGAGTACCCCGGCCTGCCCACCGACTACGTCCTCGAAATGGTCCACCGCTTCTACGACGAGTACTACTTCCGCCCCAAAGCCGCATTCCGCGTAGTCTGGAAGGCGTTTGTGAATCGCGATCTGCCCCGGCTTTACGTCGAGTCCAAGGCCTTCCTCAAGCTCCGCGCCCAGCGCAACAAGATGGTCAAAGCCGCCCGCAGCCACCAGGCCGATCCCCCCGCCCCCGTAAACGCCGGCGCATAACCGCCGGTTGCACAGAATCCACCGAGGGCGGCGCATAGCGTCCGCCCTCATTTTCTTGAGAGCCTCTTCAGCCAATTCAGCTTTGAATGAA